>JBANFR010000027.1:0-30738 GCA_037975925.1 Verrucomicrobiota bacterium | reverse complement strand
CGTTGGGTCGCGTTGGGTCGCGTTGGGGCGCGGGGGGGCGCGGGGGGGCGCGGGGGGGCGCGGGGGGGCGCGGGGGGGCGCGGGGGGGCGCGGGGGGTTCACGGGGCCGGACCGACGGACGCCATCCGGAACCAACCCAAAGGGTTGGCGGCCATTAGCCGGGCGGTCGCGCCTCGCGCGACCCCCGGACCACCCACGAAAAAACACCCATCCCGGAGGGATGGCGGCGCTGTGGCAATCCAAGTCCCAGGCGCCTCAACCCGTTCCGGGGTGTCCCTGGCGCGCCGCTATTCCCGCGGTCGCGCAAGGCGGAACGCAATGGCACGTCCAACCCTGCGGTTTGCGGCCCCTCAATACCGCCGCAGAACGAGGGAAGAATTTGTGCCGCCAAACCCAAAGGCGTTGCAAAGGACCACGTCAACGCGTGTTTCCCTCGGCTGCACAGCCACGTACTCGAGATCGTCGGGCGAGTCCGGCTGCAAAAGATTGAGGGTCGGAGGAATCACGCCCTCCCCAATCGACTTGATCGCAGCAATGACCTCGATTGCTCCCGAGGCACCGCACAAGTGACCCGTCATGGATTTGAGCGCGGTCACGGGAACCCTTTGCCGCCCCAAAAGACCAGCGAGTGCGTTGGCCTCGGCGGTATCCCCCGAAAGCGTCCCGGTTGCGTGAGCCAGGATACCCGAGAGGTGCTCGGGTAAACAGCGAGCCTGGCGGAGCGCGAGGCTCATCGCCCGCAAGGCCGCGGCCCCGTCGGGACCCGGTTGTGTCAGGTGATGCGCGTCGGTGGCGCTCCCGTGCCCGGCGAGCTCGGCCAAAATCGTGGCGCCGCGCCGACGGGCGTGGGATTCCTCCTCGAGGAGCAGAACACCTGCCCCCTCGGCGAGGACAAAGCCGTCGCGGTCGCGGTCAAACGGGCGCGACGCTTCACCGGGGCTCTCGTTGCGGGTACTCACCGCCCGCATCGCGCAAAAGCCGCCCAAGATCACCTCGCAGATGGGCGCCTCGCTTCCGCCTGCGAGAATAGCATCGGCCTCGCCTGTCCGGATAAGCCGACTCGCCTCGCCAAGCGATTGACTGGCAGTGGCGCAAGCGGCCCCCACCGTCAGGCTGGGGCCTTCGAAGCCCCACTCGCGCGCCACCCAGGCAGAAGCCATGTTGTTGCGCAGCATCGGAATCGCAAACGGTGACAGACGACTCGGGCCTTCCTCCCCGAGTACGCGACACTGGGCGGCGAACGTCGTCATGCCGCCATTAGACGAACCGATGACCACGCCGATTCGCTGCGGGTCAAAAGCCGTTTGGGCGAGGCCTGACTGCCGCATGGCTTCCCGCGCCGCCGCCAACGCGAACTGACTGTAACGGTCGGCGTGGCGTGCATCCTTGGGATGATCAAAGGCGGCGCCTGGGTCCCAACCTTTCACTTCACCCGCGATTTGGGAGCGGAATCGGGAAGGATCAAACGCCGCGATGCGCTGAATCCCGGAATGGCCCTGAATCAGCCCCGCCCAAAAAGAGTCCACCGTGAGCCCCAAGGGCGTCACTGCGCCCATTCCCGTAACGACCACTCGCGCGCTTGTATTCATGCAAGAGAAAGCCTGCAGGGAATCCTCGCGGCCGAAGGAAAGGGGCACCGCTTCTCCGGAAAAAATCCGGTCTGGCGGGGGCGAAATTTTGCGGGGGCGACTTTGAAAAAACCGCGCTGTTTGGCGGTTTGTGTTCCCTGCGTGCGCCCCATTTCCCGGTGCGATTTGGGAAAACGTGGAGCGTTGGAGGGGATCAACATGGGCGGGAAAATCGAGACGTGAGGGGAAGTATTAACAGCCGTCACGGCATGGCCGCAAGGCCCCCCCGGTGACGCCCCAGGCCGACAACGCAACCTATGAACGCACCCCGGGATCGCGCCGCCTAATGCACGACGTTTGGGTAGACTAGCCCCTCGCTCCTCCCCTCCAGAAAGGGCCGTCCTCTGAATCACATCCTGAAAATAACGCTCTGAGAGACTGCGCTTCTGCACCTCTTCGTGGCTGCGCAGCCAACGTTCGAGCATCGGCAACGCCTTCTCAGCACCCCCCGATGGCAGCGAGCCCTTCCGCAGCGGCCACCTCGGAGTGGAGTAACGTCTGTCCCTACTTTCGAACCGATTGAATCGAGTCGGTGCGGAAGGGTATCGCAGGCAACCCGGCGGCGTTGATCAGGTTGCATCCGTCCGGATTGTCCGACCATGCATATCGGACCGAGACGGGTGCCGGCACTTCCGGATGGCTCACGAGCACGGTTTCCCCCTCCAGTTTGGCGTCGGCCCAAACGTATTTTTCGTCCTCGCCCGCGATGGCGAAATGTCGGAGAGGCCCTTCCCTGGATTGAAGACCGGTGGCGTGGGAAAAGCGGATCCGGAGGGCGCCTCCCTCCTTCTGCTGGGAGACGAAGCGGGGACCGCTGGATTCGATGGGCTCTCCGTAGACCTTTTCGAGGGCCACCAGCGCCAAGCGCTTTCCGACGTCCTGTTTGTTGGGGGGATGAATCGTGTAGGGGTCGCCCAGATCGATGCCGACGGCGATGCCGCATTGGGGAATAGATTCAGCGACTTGGGCTTGCGCCTCCCGGAGAAAAGGCCAGCTCGCGGGCTTGTTGGGGTCAGGCTGAGGAAGGCCATTGTTGACGAGTTGTTGAATCAGGAAGGGGAAATCGCCCTGGGCCCATTGGGCTCTCCAATCGCGGATCATCAGAGAGAGTAGTTCACCGTACTCGGAATGGCGGGGGGCGTTGCTTTCGCCCTGATACCAGATGGCCCCCCGGATGGCGGTGGGGATGAGCGGCGCAATCATCCCGTTGTACAGGGAGGAGGAAACATTCCGCATGAGCTGGTTGTTGGGTTTGGGCCGTGATCGGAGGGCATCCGGGGGCAGCGGGGCGAAGGAGTGCTCCACCTTGAACAGCCAGTCTGACTGCGCTGCACGCGAGTCGGCCACCGGCACTCCGACGGTGCGAAGCAGGTAAATCGATGCCTTTTCGGTTGCGGAAACGACGCGCACAGCCACCACGTTGCGACCGGCTTTGACCAGTTTTCCCGGGACCGGATAGCTGCGCTGGACATGGTTGAATCCCGGCGCTTTGTCGCTGGCACGGCCGACTTCGACGCCATTGAAGTAGGCGGTGTCGTATTGATCCGTGACCCAATTTAACCCGAGCAGAAAGGGTTTTCCCGCATGGGTAGCGGGAACTTCGAACTCCCGCCGAATCCAGAACACGCCACCCGATTTCATTCCGAGACTTGACCATGGTGCGGGGAGGGTGACGCGTTTCCAGTCGGTCACGTCGAGGTCGGGTTCAGCCCATTGCTTGGCCGCCTCCGATACGGGCGGCGGAGTGACTCCATAGCGGGCCTCCCATGCGGTTCGTTCGGCGACAAAGCGCTCGTTGTCCTCTTTCTGCGATCGGATGTCCGCGTTTTCCTTTTCAGCCCGCATCGAAAAGTGGGGCACGGAGGCGAGGGCCTCGCGACGTGTCCACGCCTCGGCCGGCGTTCCTCCGACGGAACTCTGCAGAAGGCCAATCGGGACGTTGACCCGCTGGTGCAGTTCCCTTCCAAAGAAGTACGCCGCGCCCGAAAATTGGGCGACGCTTTCCGGGGAACACACAGCCCAGGTCCCCTTGACCTCCTTCACGGGAGACAGGGAAGGATTTTGAGCCACGGTAAACAGCCGAATACCAGGGTATTGCGCATTCGCGATTTCCTGCTCTGGATTAAGGCAGGTCTTGACCGAGAAGCCCATGTTGGACTGTCCGGAGCAAAGCCACACATCGCCCACGAGGATGTCCTCGAGGGTGATCGCATTGACCTTGAGGGTGCCTGGTTGGGCGGTGGCGCGCAGCGGGTCCAGCTGGACCATCCAGTGACCGGAGGCGTCGGCGCGCGCGGTCTTTTGTTGTCCGGCAAAGTGGACGTGCACCTCCTGAGCGGGATCGGCAGTGCCCCAAATGGGCACCGGCTTTTCGCGTTGAAGCACCATGTGGTCGGTAAACACCGACGCGAGTTTGAGCTCGGCGGCGTGGAGCGCGGGGAGGCACGAGAAAACAAAGACGCTGAGGGAAAGGAGGGATTTCATGAGCGACGAAGGGTGCAAATGGGAAAGGCCGCACCTTGCTTCCTCACGAATACCCGATATTCCGAAAAAAGTTTTCGGAATCTGGCAACCCCCTAGCGCTTTTGCGGGATTGCGGTGACGGTGGCCTTCTCGAAGTCATAGGCCACGCGATGATCCCCCACCGTCACGCGCACCACGGATTCGCCCGCCTTGCGCTGCATAAATGGCCCCGAATACGGCATCGCGGAATCGATCTGAAACACTTCGCCATCGACCTGCGGGGAGCGCCCCGTGGCCTCGTAGAAAAACTCGATACGCGGTTGCGAGGCTCCCCGATACTCCACCCCGTCCGGATGGATCTGGAGGATGTTTTTTTGAAGCTGCTCCCGAAACTGTTCGAAGGAGCCTGCGGAATCCTTGTCGCCAGCGTGAATGAGGATGGGTGCGTCGTGCTTTTCCGGCACCAGCGCAAGGTCATTTCCCTTCCGCCAGGAGTAGCCTCCAGCCAGCACCCGGACCCCGGCATAGCCATCCTCGGAGCGGACAAAAACCCAGCCGTTCTCTTCGATTTTTTCCAATTCGGGAGAGAACAAAACACTCATGGGTTCCCTGTCGGTTTTGTCGCGCTGGAGGAGCAACACGTTGCGATGCTGGAAGCTAAAATAAGGCGCATTCCATGGGCAGGCAGGGAACAGGCCCTTGCCGTTGGCGAACACGAGACCGTTCCAGGGACGCTGAGTGCACAAAAGTCCCAGCGTGGTCTTGGGCTGACGGAGCATGGAGCCGAGCATGCAGTGACGCGTCTTCCACACGTAGTTCACGACGCGCGACTCCGCCACGTAACCCTCATTGGTGGGAGTGGCCGCATCGTCGTCCGAAGGGGCTTGCGCCTTCGAAACGCTTTGGAGTTGCTCGGCGGAACGGAGGACATCGGTTTCGCCGCTCTTCTCATTCGAGGCATGGCGCACCTCGCCCAGACGCCGGTTGGAGATCAGCACGGGTTGCGACGGAAACTGTTCGAAGGCCCGCATCTGAACGACCGCCGGCGGAAGTTGGTACCCGCCATAGGCAACGCTGGTTGCCAAAGCGTGGCATCCCTTTCCATCCACCGTTTTGCCCGCGTACAACAAATCCCAAAAGAGACCGAAGACTCCGTAGATCCCCTGATCCTTGACCCGATTCCTGCTGCCCCCGCGCACCCCGCCGAAGGAGACCTGCGCATCCTCGAGGAAGGCCAGGTCGATAAACATCTTCGTCAGCTGCCGCGTCTCTGGGTCGGTCGCCGCCATGTAGATCGCAAAAATCGCTGGCAGCGAATATTTTCCAGAGTAACCACTCCCCAGCTCAATCCAAAACCCGTTCAGTGCGCGTGTGCGCATCCACTCTTTCAGAAAGGCATTCCACTGCGCGTAAGACTCCGCCACCGTTTTGCCACCGCGCAGTCGCCGGGACGCATAAGCCGGATCCTCGTTGAGCAGGGCCAGCTCCATGAACCACAGCCCGTACCGGTATTGCAGACTTTGATTTTCCGTGCCCGGCAACTTCATCACGTCGCCCACGAAGTCGTCGAAGTAAGCTTTGCTCGACCAGTCCACCATGCTGAACATCGACTCCTTAAAGAGCGCCTCCGTCTCGGCGCTCAGACCGCCGGGCAGGTAACGGCTTTTGCGATGATGCAGGGCATAAATCAGCGGCAGCTTCGTGCCATCGAGCCCCTCCTTGTCTCCAAAAGAAAACCGCTGCAGCTCCTGTTGAATCCGCTCATTGGCTGCCACCCGGTTGCGGCGCAGGCACAGCTGGGCTGAGAAATGCGAAAGCAAGTCATTGGGAACAGGCACTCGCTCCGCATGCACGGCAATCGATAGCTCAGCCGCTCTCTGCGCTCGAACTCCCACCTCACGCACCTTTTCCTGCGGGCTCCGCGCCTCCACCAACACGTTCCCACCATTGCCTCCAGCCGCCGTCTTCAACACGTCGTCCCGGATGAATGCCAGCGCAGCCGCCGCCCGATCCCGCAGCTCCGCGTCCTTAAGGAGCGCCTGGAGACGATCCTCAGCCCCGGCGATCTTCTTTCGCTCGTAACTCACAAGAGCCTCCACAGCCGCCTCTCGAACCGCTCGCTCCGGATCCGAGAGAGCCTCCACCACCAGCTCCGGCATCCGACGCATCTCCGCCAGACAGCCGACCGCCTCCACCCGACACGCCACCGAGGCGTCACTTCGAAGCATCCCCTGCAAAAGTCCCGCAAGACGCGCTGTTTCCTCCGGTTGTCCCCCAAACACGCTGCCCGGACCGCTGACCCCTCCCTTCCATGCGAGGGGGGAATCGATCCACCGCAGCGACTTCGCGGCCGCAAGGCGCACCTCCGCTGACGGGTCCGTCAACGCGTCCCCCAGCAACGCCAATCCCTGCACCAGGGGCTTCTCCTCCGCGCTGTCCCTCCCCAAAGCCCGCAGCAGAGCCGCCTTCACGCGGGGATCCGTCGCGCGCTGATACCGTGTCTGGATTTCTGAAAACACGGCGGCGCGCAGCGGCTCTCCCATCGCGGCAAAAAGCCGCCGCACATCAAAACGCGCAAACCGCGAATCCTTCATCAACCCGTCGACCACCTTGGATTGGAGCTGTTCGGGCGGTGTTTTGAGCTGGATCAGCCCCCGAACCGCACCAACACGCACCGTCGCATTCTCGCTAGTCAGTGCATCCATGAACCGTTGCGGCCCATCGATTTTGAGTTGAAGCTTGTCGATCGCCCGCAGGGCCGCGAGCCGAACCCCCAAGTCGCGATCGCATTCCGCCACGGCTAAAGCGGTCGCCACCTCCTCAGGCACGGGAGCCGCCACATTGCCGAGAACATCCATGGCTTCGATCCGGGCAAGGGCATGCTTGGAATGGGGATCCCTCGCGAGAGATTCCATCGTGGTCAGAAGTGCCTCCCGATAGGCCGGTCCAGTGGCCGGAAGGGATTGTCCGCGTGTCTTTCCGGGAAGGGACGCCACCTCAAGGTCTCCGAAAGCAACAAAGTTTCCTTTCACTGGCTTTCCCGTGCTCAACAGGAGTGCGCCACTGGCGATGGGCTTCTCGTCCACGCATTGGAGGGCGGCTTCCCAAGTCTTTCCATCCCTTGCCACCTGCACTCGGATTTGGCCCCCATTGAGGAGCACTTGAAAAGCACTCCAACTTTCTTTGCCCGCAGACTCCTCAAACCAAGGCGACGACGCCTTCGCCAGGATGACCTCGTTCTCCCCGGAAATCTTCCTCAAAACGCCCTGAGCGAGATCCAGTTGGTAATGCAGTCTGTCATCCCGCCAGCGGAGCTCCACGCAGGGCCGGTTGAGACTCGAGGCCGCAAAACGCATCTCAAAATTTTCGACCTCGGGAACCAACAAAAGTCGCCCCTTGCTGCTGCGCAGCGTGTAGGCCGAGGGCAGCCCATTCAACGCGCTCTTCGCGCGAGGCTTCGCTTCGTAGTGCCATACGTCGCTGAGCGAAGAAATGCGCAGGCTCCTCGAGGAATCGCCCGGGCCTCGGCCGTGGGCGGGCAGCGCTTGGGAACCTTCCGGAAAACTTCGCTGATCCAAGACCACGCGCCCCTTTTCCTTGAGCGATACCTGCGCTTCCGAACGCGCGACACACAGAATGACGCAAAGGAGAATGGGGAACATTTTTTTTGAGGGCATGGTCGTGCGGTTCTTGGGGGTTGGGTGATGAAGTCCACCGAAACCGGCAACGGGGGCGCGTGAGTCATACCTTACGGCGCGGGCCGGATGCGGATTTCGGAGGCGATGGAAAAAGGGGGAGCTCGAGGGTTCGAACGCCCCCGATTCAAAGCTGACACGTGGATTCGCGAAAGCCGCACGATGATGCGACAAAGGGGGACACCCCCGGGCCCGGGCCACGCACGCGTGATGCGGCCGCCCATGCGCAGCTGGGGCTACGCGCAAGTCATGCCCTTCCAATCGTGCAGTCGAAACCGATGGTTTTGAGGCTATTAGCCGGCGTACCGCGCCTTGCGCGACCAACGGATCTCGTACGAAAAAATGCCCCCATCCTGAAGGGATGGAGGCCGCTTGTGGCAAGGAACGGTCAAGCGCAGCTGGGGCTGCGCGCTCCCGCTTCTCTCAATCTCCGCGACGCAAACAACGCACCCACTCGCGTCCCTCCCGGCCGGCATACGCCGCACGCGGTGCCCACTCGCTTACCAACTCAAAACGCGCTCCGAAAAGCGTGTCCAAAACCTCCCGCGTCACGCCGAAGGGAGGCCCCTCCTCGCCCCGATCCATCCGGGGCTCGAGATAAAAGATGGCGAGCAAATGCCCGCCAGGACGCAAGAGACCCCACACCGCCTCCACGTAGGCCTGCCGGAGCGTGGGCGAGATAGCGCAAAAACAGGTGTGTTCCCACACCCAGTCGAACCCCTCCCCTGCCCAACCCTCCGGGAGCGCAAAAAGATCCCCCTCTTCAAAGCGGAGCCCCGACGGCCCCCCCAGAGCGCAGGCTGCCCGGACGGCGCTCGGCGCCAGGTCCAGCCCCACCACCTCCGAGACCCCCTCTGCCCGCGCAATCGCACGCGCATCGTGCCCGAGACCGCACCCCGGAACCAACACGCGCCCCTTAACAGTTCCTTGCGCTAGGATATGCGCCAATTCCGGGGCCGCCTCGCCCTTGTCCCAGGGCGTTACGCCCTCCCGATAAGCTTGCTCCCAGTCCATCATCGCACCCTCCTTTCGCGCTGGAGACGGTTGTTTTCCAAAACCGCTGGCACATGAACCACCGCCCACAGCGCGCCCCGCCCCAGAGAGGGCCTATCGATCAACTCAGCTCTTAAACGCATGCCCTTGTATCGCGAAAGGCACCCCGGTTTGTCGAACGGTTCGCCCATCGATTCCCCCCTTTCACTGCCCCCTTTTTTCGAGAACCCGGGCACCCCGCCTGCTCTTTCTCAAAAAACTGCGACTTTTTTTGTCCAAATCAGGGACCAGTCGCGGTTGGTGCGTGATGACAAACCCCGACTCGAACGCCTACGAGCAGTTTGTCCGCCTCTTGTCGTCGCACGAGGGACGGTTGAAGGCCTTTTTGCGCTCCTTCCTCCCCCGTTGGGAGGACGTCGAGGAGGCGGTCCAGGAAACCTCTCTCGTCGCCTGGAAGAAGTTCTCTCAATTTGATCCGAGCACCGATTTTGGGGCGTGGTTGCTGACCATCGGCCGCTTTGAGGCATTGAAGCTGCGGCGCGCCGTTTTTGGCGAGCGACTCGTTTTCCGCGAGGAGGTCTGGGAAGCGGTTTTGGACGAAGGACTCGCCGAGGCGGAAAGACTGGAAGGCGAACGCCGGGCGCTGGAGGGTTGCCTGCAAAAACTCAGCGTCGAGCAGAGGGAATGGCTAGCCGCAGCGTATCAACCGGGGGCCAAGGTGCATGAGGTTGCCCAACACAGCGGGCGCAGTCCGGTGGCTTTTTACAAAGTTCTGCAACGACTCCGGGGGCTTTTGCTGGAGTGCATCCAACGTCAGATCCAATCGGAGAGTATCGTATGAAAACAGACCCCGCTTTTGAGTCCTGGGTCACCCGCTTTCTCGAGGGATCAATCGATCCCGAAACCCTGCGCCAACTGGAAGACCGACTCGCAAAAGACCCGGTCGCGCGGGCCCACTTCCGCCGCGTCGCGAATCTGGATGGCGGTCTTCGCGAATGGAGTGCGATTCGCTCCGCTCAAATGGCCTGGAACGAGAAGGGAAGCGCCTTGAGCGGGCACGCGCGCCGTAGTTTTTGGCCGGGATGGTCGGCAGCAGCGGCGATTGCTCTGGGAGGCCTCCTGACCGGGGTGCTTTCGAGTTCGCTGGTCTTTGCGAGAACGCTCTCCCAGCGAGAGCCCGTTGGCGTTCACCTGCCCTTGGCCAACGGCGATTTTTCCGCCGAAATAACTCCGCTTGCCGATGGGCCGCCGTCTCGGACCGGATGGTGGAGCGGCGACTTCAGCCGGGTCTGCGGTGCCGAGCAGGGTGTCACGCCCCCGGTGGGGAACAAGATGTTGCGCATGTTGCGTGCGGACAACCGGCACACGCCGCCGGGCGGTGGCCAGCAGTCGGGCGAGATGTGGCAACTGGTGGATGTCTCAACACTGCGCTCCCAAATTGGCTCCAAACCCGCGCGCATCGAAGTGTCCGCGCAGTTTAACTCCGCGCGGATTCCCCCCGGGGAACGCTACACTTTTGCGCTCACCGCATACGCATTTGACGCTGAGCCCGAGGAGTTTTCAGAGCTTTGGAAGAATCAAAAGGAGCGGGCTCTGTCCCACGTCAGCAAAGCCGAACTGAGCGACGACGACCCCAAAAGCTGGCAGCGCATTTCCGCGCAACTGCTGCTTCCAAGCGAAGCCAATGTGCTGCTGGTGTGTGTTCGGGCCGCCGCCCCGCCCAAATCCTCGGACGCTCACGGCGTGGTCACTTTTCCCGGCCAGTACATCGCCGATGTCGCCCTGCGTTGGCTGCCCTGATCCCCGGGCGCAGCGGCCGAAGGGCTCTTGCAAACACCTTCCCCTTTTTGAACCCACGCACCAGCGGAGCTGGGGCTCCGCGCTCCCAGACTCCCACAACAAACCCCTCCCAATGAACTCCTCCTGTGATCCGCGCCATTTCAGCCAACTCGCCCGCCGAGGCTTCCTCCAAGTGGGGACCCTCAGTTTTCTCGGGCTCTCACTCGGCGACTACTTCCGGCTCCATGCCGCCTCTTCCCCCCAAAGCCCGACGCCCAAAGAACCGAGGGCCAAAAACGTCATCCAGATTTTTCTCCCGGGAGCCTGCTCGCACCTGGAGTCCTGGGACCCGAAACCCGAAGCGTCCATCGACATCCGCGGGCCTTTGGGCGTGGTGAAAACCAAAATTCCCGGGGTGGTTTTCAGCGAAACAATGACGCGCTGCGCCCAGATCGTGGACAAAATTAGCGTGGTGCGCTCGGTCACCGGGCGGATTCCAGATCACGCGCAGGCGACCTACCACAGTCTGACGGGTTACCTTCCCTCGCCGGCGCTTCTGCACCCGCAAATGGGGGCGATTGTTTCTCATGAACTCGGGCCCATCAACGAGCTGCCCGCCTGGATCGGCGTGCCCGCAAAGCCCGGCGGCGCCTGGGTTCCCAACACGGGCTACATGCCCACCAAGTTCGGCTGTTTCAGCGTCGGCGCCGACCCCGGCATCAAGGGGTTTGAAGTGCGGGACATCGGACTTCCCAAGCAGGTTTCTCCGGACGAATTCGCCAAAGCACGGGATCTCCGCAGCGCCACCGAACGCTACTTCCGCAGTCGCGAGAACGACGCGCAGGCACTCGATACGATGGACGACTTTTATCAAAAGGCCTACGGGCTGCTCGGCTCGCCCGCCGCACAGAAAGCCTTCCGACTCGAGGGCGAACCCGACCACCTTTTGGATCTGTATGGGTGCGGTAAATACTCGACCAAACAACCCGTCAAACGGCTCGGGATCGGTGAGCGGCTTCTCTTTGCCAGGCGCCTCATTGAAGCTGGAACCCGTTTTGTTTCGGTAACCTACGAGGGAGCGGGAAGCTGGGACAACCATAACAAAATCAAGGAGCACTTCGTCGAGGCCATGCCTGCCTTCGACCATGCCCTCGCCGGCCTCATCACCGACCTCGACCAGCGCGGCCTCCTCGATTCCACCCTCGTCATGGTCATGACCGAATTTGGGCGCACCCCGAAGGTCAACGCCAACTACGGACGCGACCACCACGCCCGCAACTACAGCATGGTGCTCGCCGGAGGCGGTATCACCCGGGGCCAAATCTACGGAGCCAGCGATGCCATCGGCTACGAACCCGCCCGCGATGGCGTCACTCTCGAAGATTTTCTGGCCACCGCTTACGGCCAGATCGGGATCGATTCGAACAAACGCATCATGGCCCCCGGGGAACGCCCGATCGACATCGTGCGCGAAGGCAAGGTGATCAAGGGACTGCTCGCCTGAACGCCCGCCTCATGAAAAGCGTCGCCCTTCCCTCCCGCCGGCTCCGCCATTGCTGGCGCTTTCTGAGCGTGCTGGTTCTGCCCCTTCTCGCC
The DNA here is from genome assembly GCA_037975925.1 of Verrucomicrobiota bacterium. GTDB lineage: Bacteria > Verrucomicrobiota > Verrucomicrobiia > Chthoniobacterales > Chthoniobacteraceae > Chth-196. The sequence goes on along the minus strand of JBANFR010000027.1, from coordinate 18,584 downwards.
CTCTTCGATCCCCCCCAGACCCTCGGGTTCAACCAATACGTCGTCGAATGCCTCCTCCCACGCGGAGGCCGCATAGGCACCCAAGTCGAAGCCACTTTTATCGGCAATTACCTCGAGAACCCACGCGAAGTCGTCTCCAACCGGGGCGGCATCCGGGCCTTGTCCTTCCAAACGCCCGAGCCTCACTCGGAACGGTTCATGGTGCCCGGACCGCGCCCCGAAGCGCTCCGCGCGACTCTCGAGATTGCCCCGGACTGCCCCCCGGGAGCCCACCTGCTCTTTTTGCGGACCGAATGTTTTTTGTCGGACCCCGTTCTCTTTTTTGTCGGCGACATGCCCGTGGTGAAGGAAACGGAAACACGGACCGGCGAAAACGACACCCCGCAGAAGGCGCAGGCCATTCCGCTCAACTCAACGGTGCACGGCCAGATTTTGGAGGGAGGCCGGGAGGTCGACCGGGATTGTTTCACCGTCGAAGTCCGCAAGGGAGACCGACTGTCGGTGGACCTCGAAGCGGTTCGCCTGGGCACCCTTCATTACAAGGGGGAAAACGACTGCCAATTACGCGTGTTCGGCCCCGACGGCCATTTGCTCGCAAGCAGCGACGATACCGCTCTTTACGTTCAGGACCCCTTTCTGAGCCTCGAAGCGCCCAAGGACGGACGCTATGTCATCGAGGTTTCGCAACATCGGGGAGCGCTGTTCACCCAGTTGGCTCATTATCTTCTGCACGTCGGCTCCTTTCCCAGACCCAAAGCCGTGTATCCTCTTGGCGGGCGCCCCGGGGAACTCCTTCCGGTCCAACTGCTCGAGGACGGCAAAGGCACGCTGCCGCTGAAATTGCGATTACCGGCAGAGGCCACCCCTCCCAGCCCGATCACGGTTTTTGAGTATTTCCCGGAGGACACCCGGGGCCGTTGCCCCTCGGCTCTGCCCATGCGCATCAGCGCGCATCCGAACCAGTTGGAGAACGAACCAAATGACACGTGGCAGACCGCCCAAGCGTTTGAATTTCCCGCGGCCTTGAATGGCGTCATTGGCTCGGAGGGCGACGTGGATGTGTGGCGCTTTCACGCAACCAAGGGGGAAGCGATCGACATCCGGGTGTTTGCGCGGACCCTCGGCACCCCGCTGGACCCGAAGATCTGGATCCGGCCTGCGCGTGCCGAAGCCGAAGAAGAAAAGCCACTGGCCGCGGCAGACGACGCCCTTCTTCCGGAGCGAGGGATCTTTTCCCATACGATTCCCCCGAAAGGCCTGCTGGATCCCGCGATGACGTTTATGCCCAAGGAGACGGGCGAGTATGTCCTCGGAATTGAAGACACCCGGGGTCTCAGCGGGGCCACCTTTGTGTACCGGATCGAGGTCCAGCCGCACCGGGAAAGCGTGTGCCTCTACCCGAGCCGAAACAAGCGGCCGGCGACCTACGATTGGACCACCAGGGAGGCGGTTTTGCAGATCCCAAGGGGGGGACGCTGGACCACCAATATCAGTCTCGGCGAAGGGCTCGGAACCCAGTTTGGGGCCGAAACTTTCCGGATTGAAGCGGTGGGACTCCCGCCGGGAGTCACGATGGAGGCCCCTTTGCTGCACCCGGCCCAGGGTGCCAAAGAGGTTCCCGTGCAGTTTGTGGCGGCTCCCGGTGCGCAGCCCGGGGTGAGCTTTATCCAACTGGTGGCGCATCCGGTGCAGGCGCAGCACCCGGTGGACTCCTCCTGCCAGAGAGGCTTTGTGTTCTCCAATCGCAGGGGCGGGCTGGGCTGGCTTCCCGTCTGGATCGAAGACTTCCCCCTCGCCGTCGTGGAAGCCTCCCCCTTCGTCCTCGACTTGGAGCAGCCAAAAATCGGGCTCACCCGCGCCGGCGAACTCGACCTTCACGTGCGGATCCAGAGGCAACCCGGATGGAATGCACCCCTCGAACTCAAACTCGATTACCTCCCCACCGGCGTCGAACAGGGGCCGCCCGTCGAGGTTCCCGCCGGTCAAACCGAGGCCACCATCGCCCTGCGCGCCGCGGCGGACGCTCCCCTCCACCCCTGGAAAGTGTGCGTGATCGGTACCACCCTCGATGGCCATTCCCTGTATGGGACCGGCTGCCGCCTCGTGAGCTCCGCCCTCGTAAACCTGCCTGTCACCGAACCCTTTGTGACACTCGACTTCCAGCGCTCGAGCGTTCGCCGGGGCGATTCGGGTGAAATCACCGCTCACCTCAAACACTTGAAACCGTTTTCCGGCAAGGCCCGGGCCTCCCTCATCGGTCTGCCCGCCGGCGTCCAACTTCTGGAGCCTTTCCCGGAAATCTCGCAAACCGACACCTCCTGCACCTTCCGGATCCAAGCGACCCCCGAGGCGCTCCTGGGTCAGTACAAACAAATTCAGGCCGAAATCGCCGTCCACGAGGGCGGCCAATGGATCCGCCAACAAACCGGCTCCGGCATTCTTCGGGTCGATCCCGCCCGTGCCTCCGCTTCCCCGCAATAACCGACTCCCCCCGCCATGCGCTCCCTTCGCCGAATCATTCCCCAGGCCGCCTTCCTCGCGCTGTGCCTATTCGCCCGGGGACTCCACGCCCAACCTCCCACCAATCCTCCCGCCTCCCCGGACTCCACGCCCACGCCGCCCAGTTTCCGACACGACGTCATGCCCATCTTTTTCCGGGCCAACTGCAACTCCGGAGGCTGCCACGGTGCCGCCGCCGGCAAGGACGGCTTCCGGCTCTCCCTCTTCGGTTACGATGCTGCGGGCGACTATTTCCGGCTCACCCAACAAATGCTCGGACGCCGCATCAACGTGGCCGCTCCTGAGCAGAGCCTCTTACTCCTGAAAGCCATTGGGGACGTCCCGCACACCGGCGGCACTCTCTTTAAGAAAAATTCGGAGCATTACCGGGTGCTGCTCGAGTGGATCCGCCGGGGCGCGCCCGATGATGAAGAAAGCGTCGCCGAGGTGACCGGCATCCGGGTCGAGCCCGAGAAGCTGCTCTTTCGGGGCACCCAACAACAAAAGCCGCTCAAAGTGTGGGCCACCTATTCGGACGGCACCACACGCGACATGACCGCGCTCGCCCTCTTTTTTTCCAACAACAAAACGACCGCCGATATCAGCGAGCAGGGCGTGGTGACCTCGGGCCGCCGGGGAGCCACGGACGTCTTTGCGCGATTCAGCCGCTTCACCGTGGGAGTGTCGGTCACCGTGCTTCCGACAGACGACAGTTTCCAGTGGCCGGAAGATGCCCGCGCCCACAACTCCCTGGACGAAGCGGTGTTTCAAAAACTGCGCAGCCTGCGCATCACCCCTTCCCCTCTGGCCGATGACGGCGATTTTCTGCGACGGGTCAGCCTCGACCTGATCGGCGTGCCGCCGACGGAGGCAGAAACCCGCGCCTTTCTTGAAAGCACGGATCCCGCCAAAAGGGAGCGGCTTGTGGACCGTTTGCTGGAACGCCCGGAGTACGCAGACCTCTGGGCCAACCGCTGGTCGGATTGGGTCAAACTGCTCGGCGACACCTTCAGCGGAAACGCCACGGACACCAAAAATGCGACGGGTTACCACCAGTGGCTGGTGGAGCAATTTCAGCACAATGTGCCATTGGACCGTTTTGTGAAGGCGCAGTTGACCAGCCGGGGAAGCACCATCTCGGATCCGCCCTCCAATTTTTTCACGATGATCCCTGCGGGCAAATATGACCCCAAGGAGATGGCGCAAAACGTGGCGCAAATTTCCATGGGCATCCGCATCCAGTGCGCCGAGTGCCATAACCACCCCTTCGACCGGTGGACCCAGGACGATTATTACGGCTTCGTGAGCTTCTTCACCGGCGTCCAACGCAAAAAGGGAAGCGAGCCCCGCGAGTTTTACATCTACCACGACAGCGCCCTGCCCCCGGCCAAACATCAACTCGACCAGCGCCCCATGCCCCCCAAATTCCTCGGAGGCGCACAGCCCGCGCTTCAGGGCAAAGACCCCCGCTTCGCTCTCGCCGACTGGATCACCTCCCCAGACAACCCCCTCTTCGCCCCCAGCATGGCTAACCGCATCTGGGCCCAATTCTTCGGACGCGGCGTCGTGGACCCCGTCGACGACCTGCGCATTACGAATCCCCCGAGCAACCCCGAACTCTTCGCCGAACTCGGCCGCCGCCTCGTCGCCCTCGGATTCGACCAAAAAAAGCTGATCCGCGAAATCGTCACCTCGCGCACCTACCAACTCAGCAGCGCCGTCAACGCCTCCAACCGCGATGACGACCGCCAGTTCTCCCACGCACTCGTCCGCCGCCTTCCCGCCGTCACCGCGCTGGACACCATCACCGCCGTCACCGGCGTGGAGACGACGTGGAAAAACCTCCCGGGCAACTACCGCGCCGCGCAAATGGTCAATCCCGGCGTCCGCAACGGCTCCTACTTCCTTGCGTGCTTTGGTCAGTCCGAACGGACCTCCACCGACGCCGGAAGCGACAATCGGGAAGTCTCACTTTCCCAAACCCTGCACCTTCTCAATGGGGACACCGTGCGAGATAAAATCCGTCAGTCCACGGTTCTTCGCGACCTTTTCCAAACAGCGTCCTCTCCCGAGAAGGCACTGGAATCGCTGTATTTACGTGCCCTGTGTCGGCGGCCTTCCCCCGGGGAAAGGGAGGTTTTTACGCGGGTCTCGCAATCCCCCCCGGTCCGGGCGGACTACGAGCGGGTTTGGTGGGCTTTGTTCAACTCCACCGAGTTTCTTTTCCAACACTGAGCCACCTCGCCAAACACCCACCCCTCAAAACACCGGGATGTTGCGCCCTCCTTTTTCCACGATGAAACCTTTCGCCCTCCTCCTCCTGGGCTCGGTGGCCCTCCCCGCCCTCGCCGCCACGCCGGCTCCCTCCTGGGAGGACGACATCCGCCCCATCTTGAAGGCGCGCTGTTGGAAATGTCACAGCGACGACGAACAAAAAGCGGACCTCAATCTTCAAACGCTCGCAGCCGCCCTCAAAGGGGGCTCCGGCGGAGAAGTGCTCAAAAAAGGACGCCCCAATTCCAGCCTTCTGATGCAGTCCATCGAACACGAGGACGGCGTCGAAAAAATGCCGCCAAAATCCCCCAAAATCCCGGATGCGGAAATTGAACTCATCCGGCGTTGGATTTTGGCCGGAATGCCCGCCGGCACCGGCGCAGGCACGCCCCCGCCCAACCAACGCCTTGCCTTTGAACCGAGGCCGGCGGGCGCGCGCCCCGAAAATCCCGCCATGCCCCAGGGACTCCCCATCGCGCCGCCCCGGAGCGGCCTAGGCAACCCGGTCACCGCCCTCGCCGCCAGCCCCTGGGCGCCGCTGATCGCCGTGGGCGAATTGGAGAGAATCCACTTTTTTCACGCGGAAACCCAAACGTCGCTCGGCTTTGTCCCTTTCCCGGAGGGCCTTCCTGAGGTGCTCCGTTTCAGCCGGGACGGCGCCCTCCTCCTCGCCGCCGGCGGCAAACCCGTGCAATCCGGCAAAGCAGCTCTTTACGACGTCGCCACCGGCCAGCGCCTCGCCACCTTTGGAGACGAAACCGACACCGTCCTGGCGGCCGATTTCAGCCCGGACGGCCAATGGGTGGCCCTGGGCGGCCCCGCCAAAGTCGTGAAAGTGTTCCGAACCTCGGACGGCTCCCTTGCCTACAAAATCGCCAAGCACACGGACTGGATCACCGCGCTCGAATTTTCCCCCGACGGCATGCGCCTGGCGACAGCGGATCGCACGGGAGGCATTCATGTGTGGGAGGCGGCTAGTGGGGCGATCGTCCTGAGCCTGAGCGAACACAAGGAGAGCGTTACGGCGGTGACCTGGAGACCGGACGGCAAGGTGCTTGCCAGCGGCAGCGAGGACGGTTCGGTGATTTTGTGGGGGCTCGAGGATGGATTTCCTGTGGCGACGATGCGCGGCATTCACACGCCCAAGCCCAAAGGAAAGCAGTACGGCAAGGTGCCCGGCGGAGTGCTCAGTGTGGCATGGACGGCGGAGGGCGGGCTCTTGACGGCAGGACGCGACCGGATGGCGAGAGCGTGGAGCGGCGAGGGGAATCGGCTGGCGGAGACGGAGCGATTGGCGACGCTCCCGGCGCGAGTGGTGGGAGTGAGTGGCACCAAAAAAGCGGTGATCGGCGATGCAAGAGGCGAATTGGTTTGGTGGAGCGCGCAGCCCTAGCTGCGCATGCGCGTTGCTTCTCCGAGAGCGGCCGCAACCCCTCCGGGATTGTCCGTGAGGTGACGCCGGACCGGTGGTCGCGCGGGGCGCGACGCACCGGCTGATCGCCTCGAACCCTCCGGGTTCGCATCCATCCCACGCATCCCGCATCCCGCATCCCGCATCCCGCTTGCCGGGACCGGTGAACCCGAAGGGTTCACGGCCATTAGCCGGGCGGTCGCGCCACCTGCGACCCCCGGACTCCAACGTTCACAAAACCATGCATCCCGGAGGGATGCTGGCAACCAGTAGACCACCGCCGAGCACGCACCACCGAGGGCGCCTGCAGCCTCAAATCCCCTTCATACCCGCCGGCATCCCTCCGGGATGCATCCGTTTGTCCATGGGTTTCCGGTGGTCGCGCGGGGCGCGACGCACCGGCTAATCGCCTCGAACCCTCCGGGTTCGCATTCATCCCACGCATCCCGCGCATCCCGCGCATCCCGCGCATCCCACGCATCCCGCGCATCCCGCGCATCCCGCGCATCCCGCGCATCCCGCGCATCCCGCGCATCCCGCGCATCCCGCGCATCCCGCGCATCCCGCGCATCCCGCGCATCCCGCGCATCCCGCGCATCCCACGCATCCCACGCATCCCACGCATCCCACGCATCCCACGCATCCCACGCATCCCACGCATCCCACGCATCCCACGCATCCCACGCATCCCACGCATCCCACGCATCCCACGCATCCCACGCATCCCGCATCCCGCTTGCCGGGACCGGTGAACCCGAAGGGTTCACGGCCATTAGCCGGGCGGTCGCGCCACGCGCGACCCCCGGACTCCAACGTTCACAACACCATGCATCCCGGAGGGATGCTGGCGCCCTGGCTCAGCGCGTGCCCGTTGTTCGTCGGTTTCCCCTCAGGCGGCGCCACCGGCTCGCCTACCCGCCAAGCGCCGCCTGAGCGCCCCCGTCAAATCACGCATCTCCTCGATTTGCAGCACACTCGCCGCGCCAAAAAACAGCGCGCCAGCCAACGCAATCACCCCGCCCAGCCGCAGGGCCCTGAGCGCAACCCCCTGGTTGACCCATTCCTCCGCCAGCCAATGCCCCCCCACCAAACACGCCCCGGCCAACACCCCCCCGGCCAATGCCAATTTGAGAAGCGTCACCCCAAGGCGTCGCGTCTCAAGCCCCCCAATTTCCCGAACCATCAGCACGTACAACCCGACAAAATTCGCCAGCGCCACACATCCACTTGAGAGCGCCAGCCCTCGGTGACCCATCCCCCAGTGGAAGGTAAACAGCCAATTCACGATCCAATTCACTCCAATCGCCCCAAAACTCACCAGCATCGGCATCCGCCGCCGGTCAATCGCGTAAAACGCCGGCGCCAGCACCTTGATCCCCGCATAAGCCGACAACCCAATCGCGTAATACCGCAACGCCGCCGCCGTCTGCGCCGTCGAGGCCGCATCAAATCGGCCGCGCTCGTAAATCAGGGCGATAATGGGCTCCGCCAAAAACACGAGCCCCAGCGTCGAGGGCACCGTCAGTAACAAACCCAGACGCAACCCCCTCGCGAGAGTCGACCGCAGCCCGTCCCGGTCACCCGCCCCCGCAAAACGAGCCATAACCGGCAGGGTCACCGTTCCAATCGCCACCCCAAACACGCCAATCGGCAATTGAATGAGCCGAAACGCATAGTCCAGCCAGCTCACCGGTCCGTCCCCGGCCACATGCGAGGCAAAGTGACTGTTCACCATCACATTCACCTGCACCGCACTCGCCGCCACAACCGCCGGACCCATCAGACGCAACACCTGCCGCACCCCTTCGTCTCTCCAGCCAAAATCCCAACGGAACCGATACCCCGCTTTTTGCAGAGCCGGAAACTGAACCACCAACTGCGCCAGACCGCCCACGAGGGTGCCGAGAGAAAGCCCTACCAAAGCCTTGGGGCCAAAATGCGGGTCCAACCACCATGCCAAGCCGACCCCAGCCACAATCGATCCAATGTTGAAAAAACTCGAGGCCATTGCGGGCGCCCCAAACACGTCCTTGGCATTGAGCAGTCCCATGGCCAGCGCCGCCAAAGACACCAACAAAATGAAAGGGAACATGATCTGGGTGAGTAGCACCGTCTGCTCGATTTTTTCGGGGGAAAACCCGCCCGCGAGCACCTCCACCAACCCGTGCGACAGGGCAATCCCCACCAGCACCACCAGACTCAAGAAGACCACCACCAGCGTCGCCATTTTGTTCGCCAACCCCCACGCCGAGGCATCGCCCTCCTGCGAGACCTTCTTGGAAAAAACCGTCACAAATGCCGTCGAAAGCGCGCCTTCCGCAAAAAGGTCCCGCAACAAATTCGGAATCCGAAAAGCCACCTTGAAGGCGTCCATCGCCAGCCCCGCTCCAAACAGCTGGGCAAGCAAAAGCTCCCGGCCCAGCCCCAAAAAACGACTGCACAACACCGCAACCCCCACCACCCCTGCCGCTCGCGCGCTAAATTTCGGACGACTCTCTTTCACCCCCCAAACCTCCGGCGGCGGCCCCCTTCTGCAAAGCCCAATTTCCCGCTCACCCGCACCCCTCAGGGCTGAAAAGGCTTCAACACCGGCTCCGCACGCGGCGGATCCACCGCCTTACCCACCGGCACTGCACGCGGCGGCGCAGCGGACGATTCCCCCCCCGCCCCACGGAACGCCTGCGCCGGGTAACGCGCCTCCGGAGCCGCTGCAATCACCTCCGTCCACACGGGCAACGCCATGGTCGCCCCATACCCTTTGGCCACCGTGGGCTGAGGCTTATCAAACCCCACCCAAACCCCAGCCGTCAGACTCGTCGTAAACCCAACAAACCAAGCATCCTTATACTCATCAGTTGTCCCCGTCTTACCCGCCGCGATCTTCTTGAAACCCGCGCTCCTCGCGACCGCTCCCGTGCCACGATCCAGCACCTTCGTCAGCGTCTGCGTGACCTGGGCGCAGGCCCCCGCCGGCAACACGGACACCGAAGGCGAAGACGCGCGGTACAGGATCGTTCCAGCCGCATCTTTTACGCACTCGATCAGATACGGCTTCCGTAAACGCCCACTGTTGGGAAACACCGTGTAGGCATTGGTCAACTGCAGCAACGTCGCCTCAAAGGCCCCCAAATATGAAGCCGGTCGCAGCGGCATTTTTTCCAACCCCACCGCCCCGGCCACACGTCCCACCTCTGAAAGTCCCGCCCCCTCCCCCACCCGAACCGTCACCGTGTTGCGCGACTGAATCAGCCCCTCCTCCGCCGAGAGCATTCCCTTAAACGTCCCGTCCGAATTGGCCGGCGACCAGGAAGGAACGCTGCGGACCTCCCCCCTCTGAATCGGACCGTCACTGATCTGGGCCAGGGGTGAAAGCCCCTGCTTAAACGCCGCAAGGTACACAAAAGACTTAAAGGTGGAGCCGATCGGCCGCTGCGAAAGAATCGCACGATTAAACCGGCTCTCCGCGTAGTCACGCCCCCCCACCACCGCCCGAATTCCCCCGGTCCGGTTATCCAACACCACCACCGCCCCCTGCAAATACGCCGGCTCCAGCTCCGCCTCACGCGCCTCCTTCGTAAAATCCGCCTTCTTCGGGTGCGCATATCCGGGCTTCGCCTCGATCCGCGTCAGGTGATTGTTGAGCGCCTCTTGCGCCGTTTGCTGAAGCAAAGGGTCCAGCGACGTGTAGATCCGCAGCCCACCCTCCGCAATTTGATCGTCCGTCACCACCTTGCTCAGCTCCCGAACCACCAAATCCATCGCGTAATTCTCCTGAACCGTCAGACGACGCTTCGGATTGAGCGTGATCGTCTGCTGCCTCGCAGACTCCGCCTCCGCCGCGGTCACCGATCCCAACTTTTGCATCCGCTCCAGAACCGTGTCCCTTTCCCTTAACGCCCCCTCAAAGTTGGTGATGGGCGAAAACCGGCTCGGTCCCCGGATAATCCCCGACAACAGTGCGGCCTCCCCGAGGGTCAATTCAGATGCGCGCTTGTTGAAGTAAGACTGGCTGGCGGTCTCGATGCCAAACACCCCCGCTCCGAAATAAATCCGGTTCATGTAATGCTCCAGGATCTCATCCTTCGAGTAATGCTTCTCGATACGGAACGACACAAATGCCTCCAACACCTTGCGGTGGAGGTTTTTTCCACCCAGGGGGAATGAGTTCCGAGCCAACTGCTGCGTAAGCGTGCTGGCTCCCTGCGCCGCAGACCGCGAGACCAAATTGCGCAGGCTCGCCCTCAGAATCCCGATCGGATCCACGCCGTGATGATCGTAAAAACGGGAATCTTCCCGGGCCAACAAAGCCTTCACAAAGTAGGGGGAAACCTGTTTGCGCGACACCACCAACCGGTTTTCCCCCTGCAATCGCCCGTAAGGCTTTTCGTCCCGATCAAACACGGTCGAACGTTCCCGGATCTGCTGCACGTCCGCCATATCGTAACGAGACGCCCAAACCGAGTACACCCCTCCAAAAATCACCCCAAAAAGCGACCCCCACATCCCTAAAAAAAACAACACCTTCCACCAACGCCACCGGGAACGGGACGGATTGGATCGGGGAGGAAGGCGGGGACGCCGTGGCGGCACAGGAGGGCGGGACACAAGGACGAAACAAGAAATGAAAGCCGGAGCTTAACCCACTCACAGAGCGCTTGGAAACCCTTCGCTGCAAGCGGCCAGACGCCCCTGAATAAACCACTTTTCCGCCACCACCACCCCTGCTGGCGAACTCCGGAGGAACCCCTCCATTTTCCAAAGAGCCATTCCCTCCGAAGCAGCCGCTTGATCCCCCCGCAAGAGCGTGATTTTTCGGTTGCCATCAACGCCAGAACCTCTAGGTTCCGCCTCCCTCGTTTGCCTCATGGTGTAATGGTAGCACAGCAGATTCTGGATCTGTTTGTCTAGGTTCGAGTCCTAGTGAGGCAGCCATCTCAATCCGTTGCTCTCCAACGGTTTCCTCCTCATCGGCGCATCCGGCCCCGCTTCGCGTCCCGCCGCTTCCGAGGCTGTTTTTGATGTGCCTCCCTCCCCATCTTTTCACGGAAAAGAGACGGCAGGACCTTGGGGGGGAAGGCCTGCCGTCTCCTGGCCGCACAAGCAGGACCACCACCCCTGATAACCCTGCCTGTCGCCACCTTTCTCATCGCCGCCCGATACCCCACCGGATGCCTCTCCTCCTCCACTTCGAAAAATCGAACGATTTTTTGTCACGTTCCCGGCCTCGCGCGGAAAGTCCCTAGGCACCCCTCGTGCTCCCTTTCGCTCCCGCCCCCGGTTTTCTCCTCAGTTCCCGCATGAAACGCTTCCCCCTTGTTTTCCTGACCGCCATATCCCTGAGCAATCCCTGGGCTCTCGGGATCTCCAATGCGTCGGCTCCCACCCTGCCGGCCCGCCACCAGAGCCTCCTCGATTCCCACTGCAAGGGCTGTCACGGCCCCGAAAAACAAAAGGGCAACTTCCGGGTGGATGATCTCCCCCTCGCAATCACCTCCATCGAATCGGCCGAACGCTGGCAGAAGGTACTCAACCAGTTGAACTCCGGGGAAATGCCCCCCGAGGACAAAAAACAGCCACCCAAAGCCCAAAAGGCCGATTTGCTCGATGACCTTGCGAATTTGATGGTCGCCGCCCGCCGCAATCTGGCCGACCAAAAAGGCGCCATCACCATGCGCCGACTCAATCGGCGAGAGTACAAAAACACCCTCCGCGAACTGCTCGGCGTCGAAATCAACGTGAACGAGCTGCCCTCGGACACCGGCACAGGCGCCTTCGACACCGTGGGCGCGAATCTCTTCATGTCGGGCAACCAGTTTGAGCAATACCAAGCCCTGGGCCGCGAGGCGCTCGCCGAGGCATTCGAAAGAGGGGCTAACGCGGGAGTCGAAAAAAGGATCCGCATCGAGGCGGAAGAAACCTTCAAAGCCGTCACCAAAAGCATTTACGGGCTGCGCGAGAGCGCAGAAAGGGCCGAGCAATGGGTGAAGGCGGTCGAGGCCGCTGCTGCGCGCCCTGAAAACGCCGCCGTAGTCGCTAAACTCCGGAAAGAATCCAAGGACGACGCCACTTTTCGCCGCTCCTGGAAACTCATTGCCGGCGCGCCAGCCCCCGAGGAATTCGGTTTCCAGACCGTGGAAAACAACGCCGACAAGGCCAACCGCGCCCTCACCTACAAACAAAATATCGGCGATGGCCTCTACCAGCGGCCCTACCACGACTATTACCTGAGCCTGCCCCACCTCGACACCGGTGCCTATCTCACCATCGGCGGGGGCCCGAACCTCACGAACGACAACCTCACCCACTTCGTCAACCCGGGCTGGCCGCCGGGCGAATACATCCTCCGTGTCCGCATCGGAGCCACTCCGGACGCTCCCCGGGAACGCCGCTTCCTCGAGTTTGGAATCCACCCCCGCAATGGACGCGTCATGCGCACCTACGAAATCACGGGGACCATCGAGTCCCCACAGATTCTGGAAATTCCGGTCACCCTCACCCGCAAACACACCTCCCGCGACGATCGCACCCTGTTCATCCGCGAAAAAGGCACGGGCGACCACTTCACCCAGACCAGGGCCGTGGTCGCCAAAGGGAGAACCGAAAATGGCTTCGGACCCAAAGTTTCGCTGTGGGTCGACTGGATGGAAGTCGAACGCAAAACCACCGCCGGGCAGCCCCTTCCATCCGCCCTGGCCGCGCTCGCCATTCCTCTCGACGACCAGGCTCCCGAAATCCGGACACCCGAGCTTCGCGAGGCCTTCCGGCGCTTTACCCTCGAGGCCTTCCGGGGAACGCCCCCCCTGGAAAGTTACCTCGACCGGCTCGTCGCCCTCTACCACACCCGCCGCAAGGCCGGCGACAAACACAACGCCGCCCTCAAGGAAACCCTCTCCGTCGTCCTCGCCTCCCCCAAATTTCTCTACCTCGCCGAACCCACCGCCGACGACACACGCCGCCCCGTCACCGACGCCGAGCTCGCCGCGCGCCTCTCCTATTTCCTCTGGAGCGCTCCGCCGGATGCCACCCTCCGGGCTCTCGCGGCGAAAGGGGAACTTCAAAAACCGGAGGTACTCGCCGCCCAAATGGAACGGCTGCTCGCCGATCCCCGCTCGGAAACTTTTGTCCGGGCCTTCCTCTACCAATGGCTCGGACTGGACCGACTCGATTTCTTCGAGATCAACCGCGCCCTTTTCCCCCGCTTCGACGACAGCACCAAGCTCGCCGCCCGCAACGAAATCTACGAAACCTTCCGCTACCTCCTCCAATCCAACAGCAGCCTGCGCGACCTCCTCCAATCCAATTACGCCGTCCTCAACAACGTCCTCGCGATGTACTACGGAATCGATGGCGTGCAGGGGGACGCCTTCCGGAAGGTGATGCTCCCCCCGAATTCGCCCCGGGGCGGCCTCTTGGGAATGGCCGCCATCAACCTGATGGGCGGCAACGGCGAGGTCACCAGTCCCGTCAACCGGGGCGCATGGGTGTTGCGAAAGCTCCTCGACGATGCACCGCCACCGGCCCCGGCCAATGTGCCGCAGATTGCCCGACTTGCGGGAAAAGTGCTGACCACCCGCGAGCGGCTGCTCGCCCACCAGGAGGACCCGCAATGCACCAGTTGCCACCGCAAGATCGACCCCATCGGATTCGGCCTGGAGAACTTCGATGCCGCCGGGCAATGGCGCACCACCGACAGCTATCAACTGGTCAACGACAAGGGACAGCCGGATCCCAAAACCAAGAAGACCTGGACCATCGACCCCAGCTCAGCCTTTTACAAAGGCCCAGCGTTCAGTGACTTTTTTGCAATGCGCAACCACATCGCCGCGAGGACCGATGCGTTCACGCGCGGCTTCAGCAAGGCCCTCATCGAATACGCTCTCGGACGCTCCTGCGGCTTCAGCGACGAACCCTTGCTCGACACCATGGTCCAACGCGCCGCCGGAAAGAACTTCGCGATTCGGGAAGTCTTTCACGCGCTAGTCGCCAGCCCCGAGTTCCACACCAAATAACCCCGCACTCCCCCAACCATGCAGAACGTTCCCTCTCTCAATCGCCGGCATTTCCTGCGCTCCAGCACCGCTCTGATTGCGCTGCCCCTCCTCGAGTCCCTCGGATTTCGCCGATTCGCCTCCGCTGCGCCCAAGACGACCCCGCCCAAACGCATGGTCTTCCTCGGCGTCGGCTGGGGGGTCACCGAAGAAAGTTGGTACCCGGATATTCTCACCCCGGGGCCCGGCTACGTGATGCCGGCCGGACTCAAACCCCTGGAAAAACACCGCAAAGACTTCTCCGTGGTGCAGGGACTGTGGAACAAATTTTCGAATGAAGGCCACTGGGGCAGCACCTTCTGGCTCACAGGCGCCAATCGTTACGCCCAACCGGGGGTCAGCTTTTCCAACAGCATCTCCGTCGACCAGGTCGCCGCAGAGGTGCTGGGACGAGACACCCGTTTTGCCTCGCTTGCGCTCAACGGCGGCGAGAATGCGGAGGCCTCCGGGCACGGCCCGGGGCTCTCGATGTCCTGGGACATCAGCGGAAAGCCGGTCGCCGGACTCAACGGTCCCCTGGCCGCGTATCATCGTCTTTTTGCAAGGGACACAACGCCCATCGGGCAGCAGAAAGCCATGCTCGCGCAGAAGCGGAGTGTGCTGGATGCCGTGGTCGAAGAGGCTCGGGATCTGAAGCGCGGCTTGGGAAAACGCGACAACCACAAGCTCGAGGAATATTTTCAGGGGATTCGCGACATCGAAACCCGACTCACCAAGGAGGAACAATGGATCGGGGTACAGCCCCCGGCGGCCCCCTTCCAGGAGCCGAAGTCGGTCATTGCGGGCTACGAAGAGACCCAGTTGATGTACGACATCATTCTGGCAGCGATTCAGACCGATAGTTGCCGGGTGTTCACCTTTCGGCAGCCGGTGAGCACGCTTTTGACGAGCCTGGACATCAAGGTCTTCCCGCACGACATGAGCCATTATCACACGACCCGCGCCGAGAAGCTCGACGCCTCTCAGCGGCGCGATTTAGCCCAAAGCGAGCTGTTCTCGCGTTTTCTGGATAAACTCAAAGCCACCCGGGAAGCCGACGGTTCGCGCCTGTTTGATCACACGGCCATCGCCTACGGCGGAAACCTCCGCACCGGACACGAACTCACCAATTGCCCCACGATCCTCGCCGGCGGCGGCGCCGGGTTCAAACTCGGTCACAACCTGGTGGTGCCGAAAAACACCCCGCTGTGTAACGCATGGCTTTCCATGCTCCGGGGCGTCGGTATCCCGGCGGAACGCCACGGCGATAGCACCGGCCCGCTGACGGAGATTCTGGCGTAAAACAGCCCAGCAGGCTCGCAAGACGGCCTCGCAGCCCGTCTTGCCGCTCACAGCTCCCTCGAATTTGCCTCCAACCACAGTGCGTATTCGTTTTCTCCGATCTCTCCGGCAGCAAGAGCCAATGTCTGAATCAGCGCATCCACTTCTGCTGCGACCAATTTCCCCCATTGAGTTGCAGAAACACCGCGCCAATGGCGAAGCCGATCCTCTCAATGCCATCCACAAACGGGTGATTTTTGACCCACTCAAATGCATCTGAAGCCGCAAATTCGCTGAGGCTTGGCTGGCCATCAGCAAACCGATTTTCAGGGCGGCCCAATGCGGAGTCCAAAAGGCCTCCGTCCCGTATTCCACCCGAGCCGCCAAATTCGGCGAGCAGTTGCGCATGAAAACTCTCCCGCATTTTCCCACGGTGCCCCGAGGTTAATGTAACACGCGCGAATCCCGCTCTTCTCGACCCACCTTTGCACCATCCGCGCCACGAACTCCGGTCCGTTGTCGCTGCGTCGATTCTCCAGGCTACGCCCAAGGCACCCCATCGCTTCCTCAAGAACCTCGATCACCTTCCGCGCGGAAAAACTTCGTTCCCACCTCAAAACCAGGCACTCCCGCGTGTACTCATCGATTACCGAAAGAATTCTCACACTGCGTGCCTCTGCGGTGGCATCGCTGATGACGTCGTAGCTCCACACCTCGTTGGCCCGGCTCGCACTCCGGCGTACATCCTCCTTGGGGGCCAATCGCCGCCTTTTGCCTTCCTTGCGTGAGGCCATCAACCCACGCTCTCGCCGCACACGGGCCACTCGCTGTGGGTTGATCGTTTGCCCGTGCTCCTCCCGCAGGATGGCCGTCACCTTTTTGTAGCCAAGACACGGCTACTCCCGGGAGACCTCCTCCACGAGCCCACCCTTCGCAAGTCAAACAACCGATGGCTCCCTCCGGTAATAGGCACTCGATCGCGCCACCCCAACCACCCGGTACGCCCGCTTCCGCCCACTCAGCCCCATGCCCACCACCATCTCTACGGCCAACTTCTTCTGCATGGGGCTTACCATTTTTTTGAGTTCACCTCCTTGAGGATCTGAATGTCCAACGCCTGATCGGCCACCAACCGCTTCAGACGCAGGTTCTCCTCCTCCAGCTCCTTGAGCCGCCTTGCTTCACCCACCTTCATTCCTCCGTACTTCCGCTTCCACCGATAATACGTCTGGTCGGTGATCTGGTGCGGCCGGCACGCGTCGCTGATCTTCAGCCCGCTTTTCTCCACCTCTCCAAGGATCCGGATGATTTGCTCGACACTGTGTTTTCTCTTGATGGTTGTTCTACGGCTTTACCGCAGAACTCACTCCCAAACCTGTCCAGCTTTTGGGGCCCAAACCATCCGCACAGGGTGCGCGGATCGGCAATCCGCACGTTGACACCTCTCGCCCCCTGTATTGGTTTTCAATACATGAGAACAACTCTCACCGTCAGCTTGCCCGAAGATTTAAACCAGGCTCTCTCACGGATGGTGAAGCGCAAGGGCACCAGTCGCAGTCAAGTGGTGCAGGACGCTTTGCGCCGCCAGATTGCACTGGATCGGTTCCGTGATTTGAGGGATCGATTGACTCCCAAAGCCGGCCAAGTCGGCTTCCACACCGATGAGGATGTGTTCAAAGCGATCTCATGAGGATCGTCTTTGACACCAACGTACTCTTTGCCGCATTCCTCGCGCACGGGGTCTGCGCCGGACTCTATGAGGAGTGCCTGTTGCGCGGGCGCATCGTCGTGTCCCTGTTCATCCTTGAGGAATTGCGGGAGAAACTCCTTGCCGCGGCCAAGCTGAGCCTAATGGAAGTAGAAGAAGTCATCGATGCGGTATGCGCGGATGCCGAGATTGTGGAAACGCAACCCCTTGCCACTCCGGTTTGCCGCGACGCCGACGATAATTGGATTCTGGCTACCACCTTTGCAGCAAAAGCCGACGCACTAGTGACCGGGGATAAGGATTTGCTGGTACTCGAGCGGCATGAAGGCATTCCGATTCTCACTCCGAGAGATTGCCTTGCTTTTTTGCGAAGCGCCTGAGCCCACGGCCGTGCGTCATTCAGAGGTGGCACGCAAAGAGGAGTCAGTGAGATCGTCAGCTTGAGGGTCGTAATCCTTGGGGAGAACGCCCTTGAGCCGGGGATTGTCGCGTTCGAGAGCCACCATGGCGTCATCGACAACTTTGCCGATGGTGGGCTGCTTGGCGTTGGCCTGCAAAAACGACCAGCGCGCGTCCTGCGGAACCCAGAAGACATGCTCGGCCCGGTATTCGTCGGGATCCTCAGGATTGGCGCCGGCATAGTCCCACTCGCCGCAGGCGAGCTTGTACGCCACTGCGTCCATGTCGTTGCGGAGTTTATCGGCGGCCAGCCAGAGCTTGGATTCAAAGCCAAGGTTCGCGGTTGCAGAGTCCGATTTCTTTGTTTTCGCGGGGCGGGCCATAGTGAGGGTGGAACAGCTTATCTGAAGAGGTGGGACATCTACGGGGTTACCCCTCGGATTTTTTCGACTCTTCTGAGAGATACTGCGTGATGGCGTCCCGGATGCCCCAAGCGATGCTGACGCGCTTCTGGTCAGCAATCTTGGTCAACGCTGCCTTGTCCTCTAAAGAGAGGCTTCGCGTGATGCGGTCCACGCCCTCTCCCTCGAGTGGGCGGCGAGCTAAAATAGAACGATTCGCCATACTGCCCGACGTGCATCAATTTGTGCCATCGGGGAATCCGGAAAGGGGCCGAAAAGGAAGATTTTCGAAGCCCCGAAAACATGACCCCAGGTTGCACGATCTTGTTAAACAAAATCCCCAAGAGCAGAGAGTGGAGAGACGTTGGCGGGAAACGGGCCCAAAAAGCTAGGTTTTCGGAGCAAACCCAGACTCAGAAGTCGAAAACAGAGAGACCTGGGAAGGGAGACCAAGACAAGTCACAAACCTTTGTTTCTGTTGGACTTTAGAAGAGAGAGCTCTGAGATGAGCGTCTGTAAACTAAAGGGGCGCTGGGTTGCCAGCGCCGGGAGGTTGGCTCCTGAGGTAGGATTTGAACCTACGA
>JBANFR010000026.1:0-31273 GCA_037975925.1 Verrucomicrobiota bacterium | reverse complement strand
ACCATGCGCTGCAGCGTCGCCGCCAGACTGCTCTCCGCCTTCATCCCCAACTCGGCAACCAGCTCCGAAACAAAGTTCGGCTCCATCCACCGCTCCCTCCGAACCACCACATCCAAAACCCGCCGCTGAGCGTCGGAAAGGGTATTTAAGGTCGGCCTCGGCATACATCATGTAATTACACGATGAAATGAAGCGTGTCAAATCCACCGCTCCAGCCCCTCCCCAAAATCCCAACGCTCCTCTGCCAGATTGATCCCGCCCCCAAGAACTGATTCCATCCACCCCCAGTCGCCCGATCCCAACCCACTTCCTGTCTCTCTCTCTGCCAACCACTTGGATTCAGCTCACTCACAGCCCGCTCATGAAACTCCGCACCCGTTCACTCCGGCCCCTCTTTTCCTACGCCACCCTCCTATTCCTCGCCTGCAACACTCCCTCCTGGGCGGGCACCTCCCAGCACCGCCCCTCCCGGCCCAAACCCCATCCAACCACCCCCGAAACGGATCCCGATCTGGCCCTTTATCCCGAGTCCTCCCGGAAAACGAGTGACCCGCTCGAACCCCTCAACCGCGGCATCTTCGCCTTCAATCATCAGGCCTATCGCTGGGTGTTCCGTCCCCTCGCCAAGGCCACCGAAGCCGTGGTTCCCAAAACCGTTCTCGATCATCTCGGAAATGTTTTTGTGAATCTCGAAACCCCCGGCCGCGTGGTCAGTTCACTCCTCCAGGGCAACGTCGACCGGGCCGGCCGCGAAACCAGCAAGATGCTCATCAACTCCACCGTCGGCGTCGGCGGCCTCTTCAAACCCTCCGACCGCCTTCCCTGCCTCGCCCATGTGCCTGCCGAGGACATCGGCCAAGCTTTCGGAAAATGGGGCGTCAGCGCGGGCCCCTACTTGGTTGTCCCCATTCTCGGCCCCAGTTCCTGCCGGGATCTGACTGGGAAAGCCGCCGATACCGCCCTCATCCCCACCACTTGGTTGAGGCCCGGCCCACTGCGGAACTCCCTCTGGGGCACCCGTACCGTCCAGGAAAACCCAGGACGCATGAACACTTATGATCAGGCCCGAGAAGGTGCTCTGGATGAATACATTGCCGTGCGCGAGGCTTTTCTGAGCTATCGCGCCGAGGCCATTCGCCATTAGCTCAAAGCAAGGGGAGCTTGCCCCCAAAAGCCCCTCCTGCCTTCCCCCCCATTCTCTCGCTTTGGCCCCCAAACCCCGCCCCGCCAAAACCCCACGCCTCCCCTCCGCCGTCGAATGGGCTCACCTGATTCTGAGCCGACATCTCCCCGCCCACGCCCTCGTCGTAGATGCCACCGCCGGGAACGGTCACGATTCCCTTTTCCTCGCCTCCCACACCGGTCTTCACGGGCACCTCTTCGCCTTCGACATCCAGCCCGCCGCCCTCGAACGCACCCGGCAAGTGCTCCTGGACCAAGCCGTGGACCCGGATCGATTTACCCTCATCCACTCCTGCCACACTTTTCTGGATCGCCTCCTTCCCGCGGAATACCGGGGACATTTGGACGCCATTCTGTTCAACCTCGGCTATCTGCCGGGCGCTTCCAAGCAACACACGACTCAACCCGCCTCCACCCTCCACGCACTCCAGACGGCTGCGGAATGGCTCAAAATCGGCGGGCTCCTCAGCGTGGTTGCTTATCCGGGACATGCGACCGGCAGCGAGGAAGCGGCGCAGGTGGCCGAGTGGATGCTCCGATTGCCCTCGGAAACCTTTGAGGTGCAGACTCTCCAGGCCGCCAACCGCAAAAATTCCCCGCCCCAACTCTGGGTGGCACTCAAAATCGGAGCCACTCCCCCGATTCCATCCCCAAACGCTACCGCTTGAGGCAGCCTACCAGAGAGGGGGGCGCAAGCCGACCGCCCAGCGCTTCCAGCTTTCACTGAGCAGCTCCACTTGAGCAGGCAAATCCTCACTCAGGTCATGCGTTTCTTGGGGGTCCTCCTCCAAATCAAACAAAGCCGGCGACATCCCCTCCGTCTGCACCAGCTTCCATCTCCCCTCACGAATCGCCCAATTTTGCGTCATCTCCTGAGCGAGGGGCGAACGCACACGCCAAAACAATGCCGGATGCGGCGACTCCATCCGCTGTCCCTCGAGGTAAGGCAAGAGGTTCACCCCGTCGATGGATTCGGGTTTACCCGACGCAATCCCGGCGGCGGCCAGCGCTGTGGAGAACAAATCCAGACTCACCACCGGCGCACGATAAACCTTTCCTGCGGGCAAATGCCCTTTCCACTGCCACACCATGGGAATTCGAATGATTTTTTCCCAAAAAAAACTCCTCTCTCCGCGCATCGGCTGCCGCACATTTGTCCCCTCGGCTCCGCTTTCCCCAGTCCTCGGCGCACCATTCCGCGCCAATTTCTCAAAACGCACCCCCTTGTCGCTCAAAAACACCACCAGCGAGCTCTCTTCGATCCCTTTTTCCCGAAGTTTGGCGAGAACCAACCCCACGCTCCGGTCCAAAATCGCTACCCGCCCGGTCCGGTTGGGATCTTGCAACGACGCTAAATCGCCACTGCCCTCGGCTGCTGGAAGCGTAGAGGTCAAAGACCCCGGGAAAGACAGAAAGAGAAAAAAAGGAGTCTCTTGATTCCTCTCTATAAAATCGAGTGCCTCACGAACCATGGAGTCGGCCTGGGACTCCGCAATTTGCTGCTTTTGATCGCCGCGCATCATCTCTTTGGCCGCATTTCCGGGCGCGATGAGCGGACTCGCACCACCCGGATGCCAAAACGTCTCCTGAAATCCGCGGTTATAGGGGCGCATCGCCACAGCGCTTCCCAGATGCCATTCCCCCACCATTCCGGTGACGTATCCAGCGGAACGGAGTCGCTCAGCCAGCGTCATTTCCCGCACCGGAAGACCTGCATCCGCAGCGCGCCGCGCGGGGATATTGCTCTCGAATCCAAAGCGACTTTGGTAACGCCCCGTCAGCAAAGCCGCCCGCGCGGGGCCTGCCTGAAAACCACTTGTGTAGGCCACCTCACAACGCACCCCGTTTGCCGCCAGGGAACTGATTTGCGGAGCCTTTCCTCCTCGCGATGCACTCTCCCATCCCAAATCACCCGCGCTGACCCCACTGGCCAACAAAACAACCACGTTCGGCTTCACCGAACGCGTCGTGTCAGCCGAAACAACCCCACACGGCAGATTCACCACCGCCCAAACCCCCAACCACCCCAGCTTCAACGTGCTGAGAAAGCCCATCCGCGCTTCTCCAGCCAGAGTCCGTTGACTCCGCACTCTCGGAACCGCACCCCGTTTCATCGCGCCGCCTCTCTGCCCCCTCCAAAAAACTCGTTCGAAGCAAACAACCACCGGACGGAACATCGAAAAACGCTGAAGCCAGACTCGTTTACAATTTTCATGGGGGGGTATTCATGAGTGAGGCCCAGATTCCTCCGAATCTGAGGCGCGCCAAATGTCCCTCCCTCCCTCCGAGGCGAAACTCAAGAACCAAACTGCGAAATGAGGGTTCAAGTTGGCCATTCCCGGCTTATATTGCCCGGCTCGCCGACCGCTGAAACCGGCAGCGCAAACTCCTCTTTATGGCCGACCCCATCCCACCTTCCGCGATCCTGAGCGCCTCCCAAATCAGCGTCGCCTTCGGCGCCAAGCCACTCCTCGAACAGGCCACCCTCGCCATTCTGGAAGGCGAACGCGTCGGACTCGTCGGCCGCAACGGCTGCGGAAAATCCACCTTCCTCAAAATCGCCGCCGGGGTCATCCCCCCCGATTCCGGACAACTCACCCAGCGCCGAGGACTGCTCACCGGCTACCTCCCCCAGGAGTTCGAACTCGAAGAGGACGCCTCCGTCCACGACGCCGTTCTCGCCGGAGCCGCCGCCGTCCAGGCCCTCCTTGCCGAATACGATCAGACCCCTCCCGAATCCCCCAGGGCCGCCGCCCTCCTCGAACGCATCGAACAACTCGACGGCTGGACGCTCGAATCCCGCGCGCGCGCCCTTCTCACCCACCTTCACGCCCCCGCCCCCGAGCGCCTCGTGCGCCAACTCAGCGGAGGCGAAAAACGCCGGGTCGCCCTCTGCCGTTCCCTCATCGCCCGCCCCGATTTTCTGGTGCTCGACGAACCCACCAACCACCTCGACACCGAATCCATCCAGTGGCTCGAAGACTTCCTCGCCCGCTACCAGGGCACCTGCCTCTTTGTCACCCACGACCGCTACTTCCTCGACCGCGTCTCCAACCGCATCGTGGAAATCACTCAGGGCAACTTTTTCTCTTTCCCCGGTAACTACACCGATTTCCTCATCTCCCAGGCCGAACGGGAAGCCATCGCCGAACAAGCCGAACACCGCCGTCAGAAATTCCTCAAAAGCGAACTGGAATGGGTCCGCCGCGCCCCCAGCGCCCGTCGCACCAAGTCTTCCGACCGGCTGGACCGCTACTTTGAGGCCGCCGCCCAAAAACCCCCGGAGCGCACGGGCGACGTCGAACTCATCTTGCCGCCGGCCCCTTCCCTCGGAAACCGGGTCATTTCCCTCAAGAATGTGACCTATGAGCTGCAGGGAAAACCCCTCATTTCCGGTCTCACCCTCGACCTCCCGGCCGGAAGCCGCATCGGCGTGGTCGGACGCAATGGAATTGGCAAAAGCACCCTGCTGCGCCTGCTCACCGGCGAACTCGAACCCACCCGGGGCAGCGTCGATCGCGGCGCCCGCACCGAGATCAACCTGATCGACCAACACCGGCTTCAGATTGACCCCCAAAAGACCGTGTGGGAGGAGGTCGGTGATGGACGCGAAAGTGTGCGCCTGGGGAACGAAGAAATCAGTCTGCGGGCTTATCTCAGGCGCTTTTTGTTCACCGAGGAACGGATCACGCAAAACATCGGCCAGTTGAGCGGGGGGGAACGCAGCCGGGTCCTACTCGCCAAAATCCTCAAGCGCGGCGGCAACGTCCTCATCCTGGACGAACCCACCAACGACCTGGACCTCGCGACCCTGCGCATGCTGGAGGAAGCACTGGTCCAGTTTGAAGGCACTCTCATCGTGGTCAGCCATGACCGCTATTTTCTCAACCGCATCTGCACCCACACCCTCGCCTTTGAGGGAGAAGGCCGCGTGATCTTTGACGCCGGGAATTACGAGGAATATCTCGAGCACCGCGCCCGTCGGGAGGCCCGGCTCAAGGCGACTCAGCCACCAGCGACGCCTAAAAGTGCGCCCGCCCCCTCTCCGGCGAAAAGCAACCGGCCCGTCAAACTTTCATGGAAAGAGGAGCGGGAATGGGAAGGCATGGAAGCGCGGATTCTGGAGGCGGAAGCGGAGATCGAGCGGATTGAATCGCTGTTTGCGATGCCTGATTTTTACGCGCGCCATGGGCAGGATGCGGTGGCATTGCAGGAGCAACTGGAGAAGAAACGCATCGAGGTGCCCCAACTCTACGCACGCTGGGAGGCCCTCGAGCAGCGACGCCTCGGCGTCGACGTGACGTCCCCTTCCTAAAAACAGCTCTTCGAAAGTAATTCCGCACTCCGCCACGGGAAGAGTGCGGCAAGCCGTTGACGCTCGCCGCTTCGGTGATCCAGCGGCACCATCCGCCGGCTTACACGGTGCCGCGGGGCGACCATTCCGCACGTTTCTGCGCGTCGAGCACGGCTGACACCCCCGTCAACTCCCCACGGGGCACCCGCACCGCCTCCGGAACACATTTCCATTGCGCCGGACACAAATGGGGTGAAGCCCGGTGCACATAAGACCACGGAGCCGGATAAATCACCTCGCTCGCCCCTGAAATCACCGCCCCCCACCACGAATACGTCGAATTGGAAATCACATGCGCCCGGCATTGGGACATCCAATAGAGGTCCTGCAAATCATCCCTGGTTTGCACCATCTGAAAGCGCAATCCCGCCTCCTGAAAGAAGCGGTGCGTGTAATTCGGTTCGTCGGAAAACACCATCCCCTCCCCCTCCCCGTATTCCCGAAGCAACCACCGGAGCGATTCGATGTAATAATTCCCATCGCACACCCCATGGTGGTGGTAATCGTGACGCCTTACGTGCACCGCGATCGGGAATCGAGCCAACGCCATTTTCTCCTGCTGCGCCGCAAAGGCGTCCGTCGGGGATTGACTCACGCAAGCCGCCAGTCGCCCCCTGACCTGCTCGACAAAATAAGGGTCCACGTACCGGGCGTCCTGCCAGTATCCCTCCGTTAAAATCCGCTCCACCCCCGCCGGAAATTCGAACACCTCCGGAAAAGCACCGCTCTCCAGCAGCGTGCCTTTTGATTCGCTGAGCACTCGCGTCCCCTGCGGAGGAATGTCGCGGAGCGGAGTGATATTGGCGTCCGGCAACAGCCTCTGAATGACCGGCGAACGCCCAAAGGAATCCACCTGGAAGCGCTCCAGATTGAAGGAAATTCGCGCCCCGCAGAGGCGAGCCAATCGGTCCGCAAAACCCCACTGGAACAGTTGGTTCCCGATGCCCCCCTGCAACAACACGATGATGTCTTTCACAGTCCCCACAGGTACGCCAAAGGGGGACACTTTGCATCGGAATCCGTGGTTCCCAAAAAAAGTCAGGCCCGCGATGGGATTCGGTTCAAGGAAGGGCACATCGCGAGAGGGACGGAAAACGCACCCATTCCGAAGGGATGGTGGCGCGCTGGGAATCCAGGTTCACGGCGCTGCAACCCCTCAGGGGTTGTCCTTGGGGGGACGCTATTCCGGTGGTCGCGCACAGCGCGACACACCGGCTAATGGCCGCTAAACCTTCGGTTTAGAAGATGCAATCACCCTCCGCCGTTCCCTCCACGCCCTCCTCATGGGCATTCCCGTCGGGTCACGTTGGGTCACGTTGGGTCACGTTGGGTCACGTTGGGTCACGTTGGGTCACGTTGGATTACCACTTGAAATGGGCCGGATCGACGGACGCCCTCCGGGACCAACCCGGAGGGTTGGCGGCCATTAGCCGGGCGGTCGCGCTCTGCGCGACCCCCGGACCTCCCACCAAAAACGTACCCATCCCGAAGGGATGGTGGCGCTGTGGGAATCCAGGTTCACGGCGCCGCAAACCCTACGGGGCTGCCCATCGGGGGACGTGGTTCAGCCGGTCGCACCAATGCGCGACTCGCCGCCTCATCAACTCTGAACCAGATTTTTATCATATGACACCCCATCTTCCATTCCACCCCTCCGGTGACGCGTTGACGCCAGTTCGCGGCGAGTCGTTCATCCTTTCCGTTGATGATGTCTCGCCCTTCCCTCTCTCCTTTCGAAAGCGAGTTTGAAGTCCCGCGTTCGGGAGGCTAACGCGGGACCAACCAGGTGCCTGCGAGTTCGTCGATGTAGCTGCGACCGGGGCGCAGGATATTCACAACGAGCGCGGAAAGGACCGCCAGAAGGACGACACCGCCGTGGGTGAGCGCCATGTGAAGCCCCCCGGCAAGCAGGCTGAGGATCAGGGTTATCAGAAGGGCGAGTCCCCAGCCCATCGCCCAACGCCAAAGCAGAAGGAACCGGCTCGCAGGACGTTCCGTTTTGGAGACGAGGCAGAGTCCGCTGAGGCGGAGGAGGAAGGGAGATCCCAGGGTGAGAATGGACAACCCTTGAAACAAGGAAGTGAACACGCCAAGCATCGCCAATTTGCCGAGCATCACAGGAATCATCGGCACCTGGTTGGTTACGGACCCCTCCCCCATGGTGACCTGCAGCGCCGGATCGACAATGTAAACTGCCGACAGGGCGAAGATGGCGACACGCGCGGGCCAGTAGACTCGGGTGCGCTGCGATTGAAGATGCGCAAGCGTCCCGGCTAAACACGTGAGGCTTTCAAACCGCGCGGAGCGGAGGCTCTCAAGGAGGGCATCGGCATGGAGGGGGCGATCGGTGGAGGGACAGGCCTCGGCGAGGTGTAAAAGCAGGCGCTGAAGCAGCGCGAGGCTTGCGCCCGCCGAACTCCCCTCGGCCACGGTGGCTGAGTTTTCTGAGGACTCAGCGCATTCCCTCCAAGGTTGATCCAGCAGCAGAATTTGACCGTCGGAAGTCACCCACAGGTGCCCCGGGGTGAGTGCTCGAGGGAGGGTGCCGTCTGCTTGGGCTTCCTGAAACTCCAAGGTGATATCCTGCATCCAACCGAGGGTTTGGCTCCAGTTGGGAGCCTGGAGTTGGATGGCCTCGCTCCAAGGGTTGCCGGCTGGAGACTGCCACGCCTCCCAAGCCCGGCCCTGCGGATCAAAGACAGATTGGAGCCAGCGGAGGCGGTTGGGCCTGGAGCAGGCTTTCCGCGCGGCAGAGGGCTCCCCGGTTTCCGACCGGAGTTGGAGCTGCACGCGGCGACGGAGGACGGGATCCCACCCGGGACGGTGAGTCTCCGACAAAGAGAGAGCCGGTTGATAGGGGCCCCAGAGGGGTTCCTGGGAAGGGCCTTGTGGGGCGGATTCCGGTAGGAAGCTTGGTTCGGAGCGAGGCCGCGCTGGAGTTGCTTTCAAGAGCACCCGGGTCTGAGTCAGATAGTCCAGCCATGCGATGCGTTGCTTATTCCACAGCGTATTCACAAAGAGCAACTTAGACGGCAATCCTGCAAGGATTCCGTAGGCAATCATTCCGAGCGCGGGTTTCAGAGCAGTAAAGAGAGCCGACGGATCTCTGTTCGGAGAGTCCAATTGAGGGAATGGAAAGTCCCTCAGACTCATGAAAATAGGCTGTGGAGCAAAGAGGAGCAGGGCACGGAGGAGAATCCGTATCCAGTGAGGTCGATGGCCTTCGAGCCCTGCGACCCGGATCCCGAGCAAACATTTGCCAGGAGTCGTTCCCCACACGGATTCCGCGACGGAAAAGAAGAGGATGAAAAGGAAAGCCTCGAGCAGGCCGGTAAGGTCTTCTCCAAAATTGATTCCGAGGAGACCGAGGGCGGGGATCAGCAGATCGACGAGAAGCGCGTTATCGATCAGGTAAGCCCCAAAGCGCATTGAGGGCGCCGCCAGAGCGGGAGTGGCAGAACTGAAAGGCACCAGTGCTCTCTTGAGTGCGTCGTAATTTTGAAAGCGCTGGGCGGGTTCCCGGGCCAAACACCGTTTGAGAATCGAGGCGAATTCCGCAGGCAAATCCGGCCGGAGCACCCTCAGATCCAGCAATCGCCCCTCGAGCACTGAGGCGATGACCTCCATCGGCGTACCGCCCTGAACGGGGGGCCTCCCCGTGAGCAGGTAAAAAAGCGTGGCCCCCGTGGAATACAGATCCGCCCGGGAATCAAGAGCCTCACCCCGGATTTGTTCCGGGGCGACAAAGGCTGGGGTTCCAATGAACAGGCCGGTCCGAGTGAGAGGTTCTCCCGCCTCGACCCCAGCGTTTTGAGAAATGGAGAGTCCATAGTCCCCCACCCACACACGTCCCTCCGAGGAGAGGAAGCAATTGGACGGCTTCATATCCCGATGAAGGACGCCGCGGGAATAGGCTGCCTCCAACCCCTCGAGAACATCGAGAATGGCATCGACCGCTTCCTTCAGCGGCAGGGAGCCGCGGCGGCGGACTTTGTCGGCGAGGGTCCCTCCGCTGGCCAACTCCATCGCAATCACCGGGAGTCCATCGATTTCCTCCGTGCCGAAAACGTAGATGCTGCGGGGGTGTTCAATGGTCGCGGCAAGTTTGCCCTCGCGCAGGAATCGTTGGGTTTGCTCCTGATTTTCGAGCGGATTTTTGAGGACCTTGAGGGCGACACGCCGTTTGGACGGGAGATGTTCGGCTTCGAATACGAGTCCCATGCCGCCTTCCCCGAGTTTGTGTTGGAGCAGGTAGTCGCCCAGCCGGTAGGGTAGCGGAAGGGAGCGGGAGTGAAAGAGTTGGGGATGGGAAGACGGTGCCTGTTCACTCATGAGACAGGCCGGACAAAATCCGGCGGCGATCGCAGGCAAGAGGGCTCCACAATCGGGACAACGCGAAAGGGAGCGGGGAGTTGGGGTGGCTGGTTCATCGGAGGCGGATTCATTCCGCAGGGTTCCTTCGCAAGGCCCGGAGGCGGGTTACCGGAAATCGAACCTTTTTTCTCCCACACGGTTTGGAATCAACCCCGGAGGCATTGAAACAGGTGCGCCAGCTCGGCTTCGGCTTCGCTGGGGTCGAGCACGGTGTCGGCGACGATTTGGCGAAGGATTTGTCCGTAACGTTTGCGCAAACGATGCAGGGCGACTTTCAGTGCTCCCTCGCTCAGACCCGTTTGTTCCTGCAGTCGTCTGCGATCGGCTGAATCCGCCTCGGAGAGGCGCAGCGCGGGGAGCAGGAGTTCGAGGCGCTTTTGGTCCGCAGGGAGGGGATGCTCCGACTGGAGTTTAGTGATGGCCTGCTCGAGCACGCTGTGCGCCCATTGCCGGTCGAAGGCCGTTTCGGGATCCACGCAGGCGAGATATTCCGACTCGATACGGTAGCGTTCCTCGGCTTGGAGGGCATCCAGGGCCAGGGTGGGCGAATCGCCTCCGCGTCGTTGAGTGCGGTTTTTTCGCCACTGGTTGATCTGAAAATGCTGGAGGCAGCCCAGGAGGAAGGACCGCAGGCGGCCTCTGGCAGGGTGAGCCCGCTGGAGCAGGTCGGAGCAGGTCGGAGCAGATCAGATGCTCAAAAAAACCCTGCGTCAGATCCTCTGCGTCATGGGGATTGGAGGTTTGGCGGCGGAGGAATGCGTAGAGCGGGAACCAGTAGGCGGAGCAAAGTTGAGCCAGAGCCGCCTCGGCCCCCGGGGTTCCCGCTTCGCCCTGAATGCGCAGAAGCAGACTCCATCGGGTGGTTTGGAAACTGGGAGACGCGGAATCCGCCATGGGCTTTGGTGATGAGCTTGCTGGGAAGTGAGCAACTTTCGTGAAACTCAGCTCTCTGACCCCGTTTTCCAACCATCAAAACCCCGCCTTCGCGTGAGTCTGTCACCTGAGCGGGAGCGCGAAGCCCCCCCGCTTCGCTCAACGCCAACTCCACCCCAGCGTGACAGCACCCGGGAGACAGACGCGCTCTCAGCGGAGGTCTCTGGCGTCGATTGACATGCCGCGGGTCGAACTCCGTTGCAGGCGAAACGAAGTCGGTTGCAGCTCTGAACAGAGGCCTCGTGCGTTTTTTAAACAGCCACCCACCGTACGCCGGAAATGAGGTCACAAATTCCAGCAATTACACCAAGTCAGGATCGCTCTGGGGTCCACTTTTCACAGAGCACGCTCATTCGCTTAGTGGGCCGGAGGGCTCCACGCGGCGGGAGCCGGGTTCGGCACTTTGAGAGGCGCCTCGTCCCCGTACCGGCGCATCTCCCCCGCCAAAAGTGCAAGCATTTCCCGAAGCTTGCCTGCGTGCTCCGGCTTGTCTGCCAAGTTCGTAAGTTCATGCGGATCCTGCTGCAGATCAAAAAGCTGAGTCACATCCACAAGCGGATACCGAATAAGCTTCCATCGATCATCACGCACGGCCCGCTGGCACTCTTTGTAAGCCGTGTAGAGCGCGTCGCGAACCTTCTTTTCCCTGCCAACAACCACCGGCATGAGGCTTTTTCCCTCTACCCCTGGCGGAACCACCGCACCCGCCAGCTGAGCAAAAGTCGGTAGCAGATCCATCAGGTACACCAACGCCTCGCTCTTCCCTCGCGGAATCCCGGGCCCGGCCATCACCAAGGGCACATGCATCCCCCCGAACTCGTACAGGTTTTGTTTTCCAAACAACCCGTGTTCCCCCAGCGAAAGACCGTTGTCTCCGCTGAACACCACCACCGTGTCTTCCAACTGACCCTCCTTCCGCAACCGCTCCATCACTCGCCCCACATGATAATCCAAGCCCGTGACACAAGCATAGTAGTCCGCCAACTGTTGCCGCGTGTCCTCCGGCGTCCGCGGCCAGGGCGCAAGCTTCTCATCACGCACCGTCATGTCCCCGTTGTTAAAAGGGTGTATCGGCAAAAACGCCACCGGTAGAGGCACCTCTGCCGCACGATACCGCTGGTGAAAATCCGGAGCCGTTACCCGCGGATCATGCGGCACCGGCGGTGCCAGATACACGTAGAATGGCTTCTGCCTGTCTCGCTCGTCCAAAAACTGGATGACCGCATCTGCATGCCGCTCGCTCGAACCCCGGCGTTCATCCGGTGTGTGATCGTCCATCCGGACATTTTTGTCATACGACTCCAAGCCCGGGGTAAATTCGTTATTCCCCTTGCCCACATGGAAGGTCTGGTAGCCCGCAGACGCCATCACCCTCGGCAGAAATCCCGAGGCATCCAGCTCCCTAAGAGGTGCCTTCGGCCAGGGAATCCGAAGCCACGATTTGCCGGTCAACATCATCGTCCGGCTTGGCTGGCACACCGCCCCACTCATGGCCCCCATCGTGTAGCAGCGCGTAAAGGTCATCCCCCGCTCGACCAGCGCGTCCAGATTCGGGGTATGAATCCACGGCGTGCCCAGCGCACGCAATCCATCGGCACGATGGTCGTCCGCGTGAATGTGCAAAATGTTGGGACGCCTGAGCGGAGCCTCGGCCCCATGCAGCATTCCCAGTGGAAAGGCGAGCATCACCGCCCACCGACAGACCAACGTTGATATATTCATGGTTTGGAAAATTAACCGCCAATTGTGACCGCCAAAACCGGTGAGCGAGGGCGGGCAAGCCGGATCACCCAACTGGGAATGGCATCGCACCCTCTCCGAATCCAGCGCTGGGCGAAACAAGAGCAACTCGTCCATACGACCATTCAGATTCTACACGGCACGCCCTCCCCAGCTCGCCGCGGGAGTCCAGTTCCCGATGTCCGCCTCCCCTCGGCACAACTTCACCCCGAGACTCCGCCGGTGCTCGATCACGCGTTTCCCGTTCAGATAAAGGCAAATGCTCCCGTTCAATCCGTCCAATGCGGAACACAAATGCGCCCACGGCACGAAACGATCCGGTTTCAGGATTGCCGGCGTCCATTCCCCGCCCATTTCGTCGAGCGAGGGAATGGACGCGTGCGGATCTTTCTCCTGAGCCAAGGCAGTTTCGGGTTCCGCAGTGGGCATGAGAAAACACAGCGCAGCCCCCGACAGGCTGCAAATTCCGGTAAAGAGTTTCATTTTTCGGCTTTCATTGATGGGGAGGTGAACAGCGCGCACCGCCAGCGAATTGGCAGACGGGCAACGCAACACTTCCGTTCCAATCAGCCCGCCCCCATGAAATTCTGACGGATTATTTCCGGGAAACTTTGAGAGAGTTGCTGAGGTGCGATCGGCACGCGAAGCCCGCACAGCCGTCGGAATGCGGTTTGGGTCTCGCCGGGCTCTTCAGAAAACGTGCGGATGCAAAATCAGGATCTTGCGAGTTTGCAAACTTGGCCCGGCTCTGGATCCCCGCCAGGGCCCTTCCCAACCACCTCGCCTGGAATATCCTAGCGCAACGATTTCGCCCGCACCTGCCACTCACCGCAGGGGCCTCTCGCGCGTTTGAGAGGGGTGATCCGATGCAACCCGCCAATGGGGGTGCGTTTTCTCCACTGACGGCCCCACGCCACGCACGGCCCCGCGCACCAATGCTCTCCCAGCCCATGCGCAGCAGGGGCTGCGCGCTCCCGGGCCACGACACTCACCACCCTCTCGAGCCGCTGGGTGTCTGCCCCTGAATGGTTCGCGAACGAAAAAAACATTTTCCTAAGACAAAACGATCAACAGGGTCGTCTCATGGTACACACGGAACACATTCCACCCATGGAACACCCTGTTCGAAACATCCCGGCGTTTTTGGTGTCGCCACTCCCCCTTCGCACCCGAGCACTCCACCCTGCGATGACGCCCCGCCACGACTCCAAAGGCCTCGCCCTCCTGCCTGAACCCAGTTTTCCAACCGACAGCGCATCCGCAGCCGGCAGTCCCAAGAACGCCTCCATTGCCCCCCAGGAAGAAAGAGTTCACCCAATGCCCTCTTCTTTTCCACGCATCAGGCTGCCCCAAAGAGAGGCTATCGCAGCAAGGAAGGCGCCGCTTCAGGACCCTTTCCTACGCCTCTCTCGGAACCGGATTGCGGCAATCTCGGCGCTGATTTTTGGATTCGCCTCCCCAGCCATTGCCGCCCCGGACCAGGAAGGGGTCGAATTTTTTGAGAAAAAAATCCGTCCCGTGCTCCTGGCCGAGTGCGTGGACTGTCATAATGCAGAAAAACAAAAGGGCGGTCTGCGCCTTGACCACCGGGAGGCCTGGAAAAAAGGCGGTGATTCCGGAGCGGCAATTATCCCCGGGGACCCCAAAACTTCCCTGCTATTGCGTTCGATTCGGCACGAAGAAGCGGATCTCAAAATGCCGAGCAAGGCGCCAAAGCTGGATCCGTCGGTGATTGCGGACTTTGAGGCGTGGGTAGCGATGGGTGCGCCTGACCCGCGAGGAGAGCCATCCCCCTCTGCGTCATCCGGCGCCAAATGGGAACAACTTCTAGCCATGCGACGCCACTGGTGGTCCCTGCAACCGGTGCGCAGGTTGCAGCCTCCGTCCGCTCAGGACGCGGGAGGAGCGGCGCACCCGGTAGACCGATTTCTGCGCATGAAACAAAGGGAGAAAGGCTTGATGCCGGCGGGCCCGGCATCGGCGGCCGCGGTGCTGAGGCGTTTGAGCTTTGTGCTGACGGGCATGCCTCCCGCAGCGGAGCAGGCGCAGCGTTTTGAAGGAGAGTACGCCGCCGACCCAGCCGCCGCGGTCGAGCAGATGGTGGATA
This sequence comes from Verrucomicrobiota bacterium, assembly GCA_037975925.1. GTDB lineage: Bacteria > Verrucomicrobiota > Verrucomicrobiia > Chthoniobacterales > Chthoniobacteraceae > Chth-196. Next base: position 16,583 of record JBANFR010000026.1, on the reverse strand, counting down.
CCTTTCTCGCCTCCTCGCGTTTTGGGGAACACTGGGCGCGGCACTGGATGGACTTGATGCGCTACAGCGAGACACATGGCAGCGAAAGGGACAGGCCGTTGCCGATGGCATGGCAGTACCGCGACTATTTGGTGCGCGCTTTCAACGGCGACGTGCCTTTGGATGCCCTCATTCGAGAGCACCTGGCGGGAGACCTCCTGCCGAAGCCTCGAGTGAGCCCGGATGGTCTCAACGAATCGAGCGCGGGGCCCGCACATTTCAGAATGGTCGAACACGGCGAAAACGCGGTGGATACCCGTGAGGATCAGGTCCGCGTGCTGGACAACCAGATTGATGTGGTGAGCAAGGCCTTTCAGGGAATGACCATTGCCTGCGCCCGGTGTCATGACCACAAGTTTGATGCCATCAGCCAGCGCGATTACTACGCGCTCCAGGGGATATTCGCGAGCGCTCATCTCGGTCAGCGGGTGCTGGATACGCCAGAGCATTTGAACAAACACAACGCCGCACTCGATGAGGCTTTGGAAGCCTTGCGACAAATGCTCGCTCGCGAATGGCGTACTGCGGCAGAGAGCCTTGGCCGAGAAATCCCGGACACTCTCGAACAGGAGAACGGCTGGAAACAGGCCTTCTCCGATGCCGAAAAGGAGAAAACCCATCCACTGCACGCCTGGCGTGAACTTCATGCAGAAAATCTCCCATCGCAGTGGGAGCCCTTTCGCCAAAAGGTTCTGCAAGAACTCGACGCCATCCGTCAGGAGAACGCGCAACATTTCCGGAAAATTTGGGATTTCCGAAACGGACAGGCGGAAGGGTGGATGCGCTCGGGAGCCGGTCTGGAAGAGAAACCCGAGGCCGGGCGCTTCGGCGTGTCCGATTTCGGAGACAAAATCTTGGCTGAGCTTTACCCAGCAGCCCTCATCAGCCACCGGTTTTCGACCCGTCATCCCGGAGTCTTTCTCTCGCCTGCATTCGCCATTGAGACCGGTCGAATCAGCGTCCGCGCCTTTGGCTTTGACGGGCTCGTCCGCCTCGTTCCGGACAATTACGCGGTCGCAGCCCAGTTTCATTCGAGAGCCCACCTCGTCGAGGAAAAGGACGGCTGGCTTATGCTCAGCGACGCAGCGTTGCCGGATCCCGACCGTCACAAGGGGCAGCGGGCGCGCCTGGAGTTCGTGACCAAAGGCGACTCGACCAATCCGTCCGACATCGCTGGCCGCCGCAAATGGCGGGGGAAGTCCCCCTTTTCCGCGGGAAATGTCGAAGGTGCATTTTTTGGGGTGGCGGAAATTGTCCTCCACAACCAACCCAACAATCAGGTTCCAAAACTGGAAGCCTCAGGGCTCCGACTTCTGCTGGAAAAGAGGGCTCCCGCAAGCCGCGAGGAACTCGCGAAGCTTTACGTGGAAGTCACACAGGAAGCGGTCGATGCGTGGGCCGCCCATCAAGCCTCGGAGGATCAAGTCGCCCTTCTGAACACGTTTCTAGTCCCAGGCCTCCTCCCAACACGTGTATCCGAAATTCCGACAGTGCAGCCTTTGGTGGACCGCTACCGAGCTCTCAACAAACAGGTTCCAGTGCCAAGACGGGCCCCAGGATTTCACGAGGTAGATCCTTCCGACGCACCGCTACTCACGCGCGGCGACCACAAAAAACCAGAAGCCACCGTCCCCCGCGGCTACCTGGAGGTTCTCGGCAAGGGCCCCTTCCAAACCCGTCAAAGTGGCCGGCTGGAACTCGCAGAACAAATCGCCTCCAGTGAAAACCCTCTGACCTCCCGAGTGATGGCAAACCGCATATGGCACTGGGTTTATGGGGCCGGAATCGTACCGACGGTCGACAATTTCGGGCGGATGGGCGAGCCGCCCACCCACCCGGAGCTCCTTGAGTACCTCGCCGTTCGCTTGGTCGAAAAGGAATGGTCGCTGAAGGAAACACTCCGATTCCTCCTGACGACCGAAACCTTCCGGGCCTCGTCCGTGCCACCTCCGGAGGCGAAAAAAACGGATCCCGCAAACCAGACTCTCTCGCACATGCGCGTACGCCGCATCGATGCGGAGTCCATCCGGGATAGCCTGCTGCTGCTCTCGGGCGGACTCAGGGAAAAAAGGGGCGGCGCAAGCGTCGGCGAGAGCGACATGGTGAGTCGGAGCGTGTACCTCGAAATCCGGCGGATGCGGCAGAATCCGTTTCTCGGGGTCTTCGACGCGCCGCAGCCTTTCACGACGTTTGGACGCCGGGAAGTGACCACCGTACCAGCCCAATCGCTGGCGCTTCTCAACGGGCCGCTCGCGGCCCAGTGCGCAGACCTTTGGAAAACGCGCGTCTTGCAATCTGCCAAGCCGAAGGAGCCAGAGCAGCGTCTGGAGGAGATGTTCTGGAGTGCTTTTGCGCGGAAGCCGACGGCTTCGGAATCCCGTTTACTCCTCGAAGTCTTGGAGCGCTGGCGCACGGAGTCTCGCGAAGCGGCAGCCGCCCCCACCAAGGCAGAGGCCGAGGCGTGGGGACATCTGGCGCATACCCTCATCAACCTGAAGGAGTTCATCTACATCCCTTAAGCCATGCATCCTGCACTCATTGCCTCTTCCCACGCCCCATTCTCACGCAGGGAATTGCTGCGCCGCTGCTCGGTCGGATTTGGATCCCTCGCTCTCGCCGGACTGTTTGGACGCAACGCGGCGGCGGAATCCGGCCCCTCGGCACCGCATTTTCCTGCGAAGATCAAAAATGTGATCTTTTGCTTCATGCCAGGAGGCGTGTCCCAAGTGGACTCGTTCGACCCGAAGCCCGCACTGGCTGCTCTGGCTGGAAAACCCATGCCCGTTGCGATCGAAAAAACCCAGTTCGACGATGTCGGGAGCGTGTTGCCTGGCCTGTGGGAATTCAAAAATCGCGGCGAGAGCGGACTGCCGGTGAGCGAGCTGTTTCCCTCGATCGCCGCGTGCGCAGATGATTTAACGGTGATCCGCTCCTTAACCGGTCCCTCGAGTGAGCATACGCAGGCCAGCTACGCCATTCACACCTGTTTCCCTTTTGCAGGGCATCCCAGCGCGGGAGCGTGGATCCATTACGGGCTCGGCTCTTTAAACAGAGATCTCCCCGGCTTCGTGGTCGTTCACCCCAAAGGCGGCTCGATGCAAAATGGAGGATTTGGCCTCTATAGCAACGGCTTCCTGCCCGGCGAAAATCAGGCCTCCCTTTTTCACACAGGCGAAGCAGAGCCGGTCCCCTCCATCCAGCCGCGAGACACTCTCTCGATCCAGAAACGCAAACTGGAAACTCTGGCAACCCTGGACGGCGCTTTCCTTCGCAACGCGCCAGACCCCGCTGTCGAGGCCGCCATCCGTTCCTACGAGACAGCCGCTCGAATGCAGTCGGCCGTCCCGGAGGTGTGCGATCTTCGCGGCGAATCGGAGGCCACACGCAAACTGTACGGAATGGATTCGCCCGTGCGTACCACCGCCGCCTACGCCGAGCAGTGTTTGGTCGCACGCCGCCTCATCGAAAGAGGAGTCCGTTTTGTGGAGGTACCGACCTGTTTCGGCCCCGGAGGAGCCCCGGATTTCCAGCCATGGGACCAACACGCCGGCATGAAAGGGAATCACTTCCGAATGGCCCAACAGGTCGACCAACCGATCGCCGGATTGATCCGCGATTTGAAAGCGCGCGGACTCTTCGAGGAGACATTGATTTTGTTCGCCGGCGAATTCGGGCGCACCCCTTTCTCACAAGGAGGCAGCGGACGGGACCACAATCCCCAGGGGTTCTCGGTGTGGCTTGCCGGCGGAGGCCTCAAACACGGGATCAGCTACGGGGCCACCGACGAATTCGGGTACCGGGCCGTGGAAAATCCGTGCACGCTTTTCGATCTGTGGGCGACGGTCCTGCACCTTCTCGGGATGGATCACGAAAAGCTCACCCACCGCTTTGGAGGCCGCGATTATCGGCTCACCGATGTGCACGGGACCGTCATACGTGCCATCCTTTCCTGAAGAGCCCCCGCCAATTCCCACCATTCTTCCCGGCGCAGAGTTCCTCCTCACCCCTTTCACCGACCCGCATGGGGCCGGTGAAACGCACCAACCGACCCGCTACAATGCCGCAATCCGTCGGGCAACCTCCTCCACGTTCGCCCGCGAATTGAAGGCGCTGATTCGGAAATAGCCTTCGCCCGCCGAACCGAAACCGCTGCCGGGAGTGATCACCACGTTGGCCTCCTGGAGCATTCGGTCAAACATCCCCCACGAGGTTGTTCCCTCGGGCGTGCGCACCCACAGGTAGGGCGCGTTGACTCCGCCCCAAACAGCCATCCCTGCCTCCAGCGCGGCTTTCCGCAGAATGGACGCATTGCCCATGTAATGGGTGATGAGAGCCTCCACCTGAGCCTTGCCTTCCGGGGAATAAAGCGCCTCCGCAGCGCGCTGAACAACGTAGGAAACACCGTTGAACTTCGTGCTCATTCGCCGATTCCAAAGCGGATGAAGCGGCTGCTTCTCTCCCGATACCGTGCTGGCCATCAACGTCTTCGGAACCACTGTGAACGCACACCGGGTCCCCGTAAAACCGCCGTTTTTTGAAAAAGAGCGGAACTCGATCGCGCACTCCCTCGCCCCGGGAATCTCATAGATCGAGTGAGGAATCGCCGGGTCGCTGATGTAAGCCTCGTAGGCGGCGTCAAAAAGCAAAAGGGAGCCATGCTGCCTCGCGTAGGCCACCCATTTCTCGAGCTGCTCCCGAGTCGCCACCGAACCCGTCGGATTGTTCGGAAAACACAAGTACACCACGTCCGCGCGCTCCTTCGGAACCTCCGCCACAAAACCGTTCGCCTCCGTGCAGGGCAAATACATCAGGCCCGCAAATGCGCCCGCCTCATTGCTCTCCCCGGTATGCCCCGCCATCACATTGGTGTCCACGTACACAGGGTAAACCGGGTCCATGACCGCAATCACATTCCGGTCACCCAAAATGTCCAAAATGTTCCCGCAATCGCACTTCGAACCATCCGATACAAACACCTCGTCATCGGCGACGTCGATCCCCTTGGAACGGTAGTCGTTTTCCGCGATGGCTCTGCGCAAAAAGTCGTACCCCTGCTCCGGGCCATACCCGCGGAACGTTTCACGAGCACCCATCTCATCCACCGCACGGTGCATCGCGCTACGCACCGCCTCGGGCAGCGGCTCGGTCACGTCGCCGATCCCGCACCGAATCAACCGCTTTGCGCCTTCCGGGTTCGCATCGCAGAAGGCCTTCACCCGACGCGCAATTTCAGGAAAAAGATAGCCGGCTCGCAGTTTCAGGTAGTTTTCGTTCAGGTAAGCCATACGTAAAAAAAGGGGCGGATCTCCTCGCACAAGTGGCCCGGGGTTGCCAAGTCCGCAGGCGGCGAGCCCTCTTCAAAAAGAGGTTTTCCAGCAACCGGCGGCCACGCGGTCACGCACGTAGGCGCTCACCGCCTCGCGCCAACTGCGCGGCGCCACGCCTCCCAAAGCCGCCAGCCTCGATGTGTCCAAGGGGGTGAAAGGCGGGCGCTTCGCCACGAAGCCCTGCATGTCCCTTAGGCCAAGCGACTCCACTCTGCGGGATCGCAGCGGCAATCCGGCCTCCGCCGCGCAATCCAGCACCCACTGACCGTACTCTTGCCACGATGCGTACCCTGCATTGCTCAAGTGCAGAAGGCCACCCCCAGGCACCGCACGCAAAAACGGGCGCAAAAGCGCAGCCGCATCCACTGTGTAGGTCGGCGACGCCCATTTGTCCGCAACCGCACCCACCCGGTCCTGCGTCAGAGACCGATCGATGATTTGATCCACAAAACTCGGTCGATCAGGCCCAAAAAGCCACGACACCCGAACCACCCAGTGCCTCTCGCCCGCCGCGAGGACGCCATCCTCCCCGGCTTTCTTGGAGGCGCCGTAGACACTGACAGGCGCTGGCACATCCTCCTCGCAGTAAGGACGATGCAATAAACCATCAAAAACATAATCCGTGCTGACATGCACCAAACGCGCCCCCCTCTCGGAGCAGTAATGGGCGATTTTGGAAGGCGCCTCGGCGTTGATCTGAAAGGCCTCCCTCGGATGGCCCTCGCACGCATCCACGTGAGTCCATGCGGCGCAATTCACCAAGACATCAAACTCGATCGCCCCCAACACACGCCGCAAGAGCTGGGGATCTTCCAATGGAAGCTCCGCACGCCCCAGCGCGCACACAGTCTCCCCAGCGCGACGCCACTCGCGCGCCAAAGCGGCGCCCAGACGCCCCGCTGCGCCCAAAATCACGACATTGCTCATGAATCGAAAGCCCTACGCAAAAAAACGCCCCACGGCGCGCGTGAGGATCATGCCTAGCGTCCCATCGACTGAACCAGAGCCGATCGCAAAAGCCACCGACCCTGGCTCTCGACCAGTTCGCCCTTGAGCACCATCGACATCCCCGGCTCCAACACAAACACCTCCCGGGCCGCAGAACGGGGAGGACGGATCGAAAAAATCAGTCGGCCGTTTTTGGATTCCACCCGTGTCTCCCCACTCGAAACATCCACTCCCTTCAGTTGGTAAATCTGCCCCCCGACCACCTCACACTTGAGTCCCCCCTCCAACTCCAGCGTGATGATTCCCTCGGGGTTCAAACCACGAGCGCTCACCAGCGTCCCAGAGATCGGGACCCAACGGCCCACGTACGTCGAAGGCGAGCGCAGAACCTGCAGAGAAGAGACACTGGTGGTAATGTTGTCCGGGGCGGCGACTATCGCGGCCGCCCCGCCGGGAACCGGCACGACCCGCCTCTGAGGGGCGTTTTTGACGCTCAACTCCACCGCCAGCTTGTAAGGCCACTCGGGATCCTTGAAGTACGACGCCTCGGAAGCTCTGAGCACTTTTACCCGAGCCAAAAACTCCGTGTTGAAGGGAGAACCCGCAACCCCCAACTCCGGATACTCCTGAACCGCACGAGCCTGGGCGGCCTGATAACGCGCGGTAAAATCCTTGTCCTCGACCGAATCGCCCTTCGCTTTTTGCCTCAGGGAGCTCAAAGAATCGTCCAGTTTGCCGGCATCTTCTCGCTCGCATCCCGCAAACGTCCCGATCAGGGCGAGGCCCAAGGACAGGTTGCGAAGCACAGATCTCATCGTAAAAAAGCTCTCCTTCGGTTACCTAGAAGGGCAAGCGCTGGCAACTCCCGAGTCCGCCTCGATGCCCGTTCGAGCCCCCTCCACATATCGTTTCCAACCGCCCCCCCGTACTCGTCATGAGCGGCATACCCGCGAACTTTCCACACGCTACGCCCCAGGACACCCCGCGCCTCTCGAGAACGAACCAAGTCGCGCTCCTCCTCCTCGCAGCAGCCCTCCTGAGCGCTACCAACCAATTTCTCGGAATCCGCTGGCGGCGACCGCCTGAAATCGCGGTGCTCCCGCTTTCCGAAGCCCAAAAACAGAATGTACCGACGGTCTGGGTCGATGTTCGGGACGCGGACCGTTTTGAAAGGGAGCACGTGCCCGGGGCGGTGTCTTTTGATGAGACCCGTCCTGACTCCTCGCTCCGGGATTTGCTCCGAGTCTGGAACACGGGCAAGAGGATCGTGGTTTACGGAGAAGGCACGGGCAGCCAGAGGGCGCAAAGGGTTGCCGAACAACTGAAGAAGGACCTGAACACACGCTCCGTGTTCCTGCTGGAAGGAGGCTGGGCGGCATGGCCACACGCATCGTCACACTGATCCTCCGTCTCTGCCTCACCGGCGTCTTCGGCATTGCGGGCTTTCTCAAGCTCAACGATCCCGAAAACACCCTCCACGCCATTTACCAGTTCCGCCTTCTCCCGTGGGACGCCTCGGCGCTCCTTGCGACTCACCTGCCCTGGATTGAGCTGGTCGCCGCCGTCGGCCTCTGGATTCCCCGGCTGCGCCAGGGAGCCGCCACCCTTTGCGCCACACTTTCGCTCACATTTCTAGCCGCGCTCATCTCCGCCCTCGCCCGCAATCTGGATATCACCTGCGGGTGTTTCGGAGCATCCGATACCGCCACGCAGCTTGTTCCCCGAATCCTCATGGATTTCCTTCTGCTGGGCGCGAGCCTGTGGCTTGGCAGAAGTCCCCGCGCTCGTCCTCGAGAACAGTTGCCAATCGCGCCGCACAGTGCCAACTAGCACCGGGGCGTCGTGCTCCCTTCCCCGCTTCACCTATGTTTACTCGTCGAGATCTCCTCAAAACACTCGCCCTTTCCACCGGAACACTCGCCCTGCCTTCCTTCGAGGCGTCTGCCCAAACCGCGCCCGCAGCACCCGAGGTCCACAAACTCCCCGCGCTCGGCTACGATTACAACGCCCTCGAGCCGTGGATTGATGCGGAGACGATGAAGCTTCACCACGACAAACACCACGCGACCTACGTGGCCAAACTGAACCAGGCTCTCGAAAAGGAGCCCGCCTTGGCCGCAAGGCCCATTGAAGATCTCCTCAAGAATTTAGATTCTCTTCCCGAGAGCATCCGTCTCGACGTTCGAAACCACGGCGGCGGCCACTACAACCACTCCCTTCTTTGGCAATCGCTGCGAAAAAAAGAAGGCGACGCCCCCTCCGGCGCGCTCGCGAAGGCCATTGATGCCGAGTTCGGCAGCCTGGCAAACCTTCACGAGAAGCTTCAAGCCGCAGGTGCCAAGGTCTTTGGAAGCGGGTGGGCCTGGCTCGTGGTGCGCGAAGGCAAACTTTCCGTCGAATCCACTGCCAATCAGGATTGCCCGCTCTCTTCAGGCGGATTCCCGTTGCTCGGAATCGACGTCTGGGAGCACGCCTACTACCTCAAATATCAAAATCGCCGAGCGGATTACCTGAAGGCTTTCCTGCAAGTCATCCACTGGGACTTCGTGGGCGAGCGCTTTTCCAAAGCGAAGGCATAGGCGCTGCGCCCACCGGTTTAAGGCCCAGCTCCCACCCAGACACCCAGCGCGTCAGGCATGTCCGCAACCGGCTCCCGTCTTAAAACCTGGCTGCAGCTGCTTCGCGCTCCCAACCTGTTCACCGTCCCAGGCGACCCCATCGCGGGCTACCTCCTAGCCAACTCGGGCTTCTGGAATCACACCCTGGGCCTGGTGGCCGCATCCAGCCTGTGCTTCTACGGTGCTGGTCTCCTGATGAACGACCTGGTCGATCTTCAGGAGGACCGTGAAGAACGTCCCTCCAGACCCCTTCCCTCAGGCCAGGCGCACCCCCGGCACGTGCACTTTGCCCTTTGGGCGCTGAATGCCGCGGGGCTTCTCCTTCTCGCAGCCGCCGGGAGCATGCCCTCCCTCCTCGCAGGCGTGGGCACTGTCGCAGCCGTCTTTTCCTACAATCATCTCACCAAAAAAATCCCGGGGCTCGGTGCCCTGAATATGGGCCTCTGCCGCAGTCTCAGTGTCATGACCGGCGCGCTCGCCGGCCCGAGCCCATCAGCCGCCATGATCTCCGTGATCATCGCCGCCGTATTTGGCCTGTTCATCGCGGCAGTGACGAATCTGGCGCGTTTTGAGACCGGTCCCACCGTTCCCGCACCCGCAAAATTTCTACCCACTCTGCCTCTCGCGGCCGGAGCCCTTTTCGGAATCCAAAACTCCCTCTACTCGCCCGAAAAGCTCCCGGCGGTTCTTCTCTTCCTGCTTCCCCTCGCCGGAGCATGCCTGCTGCTGATGCGCCTCTTGCGCCACCCCCCGGCGCCCCTCCCACCCTGCATCGGTGCGCACATCCGGCTCCTGCTTCCACTCCAGGCCGCTGTCTGCTGGTTTGGAGCTTCCCAGGACATCGGCCCCCAATGCGCCGCCGTTCTCCTGTGCCTTTGGCCCGTAAGCCGGCTGGTTTCAAAGCGCTTCTACGCCAGTTGAGGCAACCGCCCTCCCGGACGCAGGGCAACCGCCTCCCGGACGCTGCTCCCAATCTCGAGGCGATACCGCTTCTCACTGCCAGCCGCTTTGGTTCACAGTGAACCTCTATTTCCGAATTCCCGCATTTCCGATGAGCACCCGCAACGCCTTGATCGAGCGCGCCACCACCGAAACCCGAATCCGCCTGAAGCTCGAGATCGACGGTCAGGGCCGCAGCACCATCGCAACCAAAATCCCCTTCTTCGACCACATGCTCACGCTTTTCGCAAAGCACAGCCTCGTGGATCTCGAAATCGAAGCCGATGGCGACATCGAGGTGGATTTCCACCACACCGTGGAGGACACCGGAATCGCACTGGGTCAGGCTTTTGCAAAAGCCCTTGGCGACAAGCGCGGAATCCGCCGCTACGGCTGGGCCTACGTCCCCATGGACGAAACCCTCGCTCGCGCTGTCGTCGATTTCAGCGGACGCCCCTTCCTGGATTACCGAGCCCCCGAGGGAGTCGCGTCCATCGGTGCTTTCTCCTTCACACTGGTCGAGGAATTTCTGCGCGCATTCGCCCACAACGCCCAGTGCAACCTCCACCTCGCCCTGCTGTACGGGAGGGACGCCCATCACCTCGCGGAGGCATCTTTCAAAAGCCTGGCAAGAGCCGTAGACGCCGCCTGTCAGCACGACCCTCGGGTAACCGGCATCCCGAGCACTAAAGGCACCCTCTAATCCCAGTTCCATGATTGCTCTCATCGACTACGGCTCCGGAAACCTGCGCAGCGTCTACAACGCGCTCATCAAAGAAGGAGCCAAAGTACAAGTCGTCGCGGAACCCGAAGGACTCCTCGCGGCCAAATCCGTGGTTCTACCCGGCGTCGGAGCTTTTGGAGATTGCGTGCGCCAACTTCAGGAACGCCGACTCTGGGAGCCCTTGCGACAATGGATCTCCGAAGGTCGCCCCTACCTTGGAATTTGCCTCGGCTACCAAATGCTCTTCGAAAGCAGTGAAGAGTCCCCCAATGTGAAAGGGCTGGGTTTTTTTCAGGGAAAGGTCACCCGCTTCCGAACCCCAGGCCTCAAAGTCCCACAAATCGGGTGGAACTCCATTCAACTGACCAAACCTGAGGATCCTCTCTGGAAGGGACTTCCGTCCAATCCACACGTGTACTTTGTGCACTCCTTTTACCCGGAACCGGTCGATCCCACCATCGTCGCAGCCACCTGCGATTACGGCGTCCCATTCGCCGCCGCCGCAACTTCCGGGCAAGTCGGCGGAGTCCAATTTCATCCAGAGAAAAGTCAGGAGATCGGCCTGGGCATTCTCCGAAACTTCCTTCGCCTCGCCTCCGAGGCATAATCTCCCCTTCCTCATATGCTCCTTCTACCAGCGATTGATTTAATGGGAGGCCAGGTGGTCCGCCTCCGCCAGGGTAAAGCCGATCAAAAAACGGTCTACCCGGCTCCTCCCCTCTCCTACGCCAAACGTTGGCAAGACGAAGGCGGAGACTGGCTACACATCGTGGACCTGGATGCCGCTTTCGGCGGAGTTCACGCCAATTTGGAGGTCGTGCGTGAAATCGCCTCCCACTTGGTCATGCCCGTGGAACTCGGGGGCGGTATGCGCACCCCAGAAGCCATCCGTGCCTCGCTGGAGGCGGGTGTCTCCCGGGTCGTCATCGGCACGCGTGCAGCCGAGTCCCTCCAATTTGTGGAAGACATGGTCAAAGAGTTCGGCGCGGAAAAAATCGCTGTCGGGATCGATGCAAAAAACGGGCAAGTCGCCGTAAAGGGTTGGACCGAATCTGCAGCTCTGGACGCCTTCGAACTCGCCAAACGCGTCGAGCAGGCGGGCGTTCGCACCATCATCTACACCGACATCGCGACGGACGGGATGATGCAGGGACCGAACTATCCTGAACTAAACCGGATGCTGGCGTCTGTCCGCTGCCAAGTGATTGCGAGCGGAGGCGTGTCGAACCTGGGAGATGTTCAGCGCCTTTCCCAGATCCCAAAACTCCACGGAGCCATCATAGGCAAAGCACTTTACGACAACGCCATTCGACTGCACGAGGCCGTCGAAATGCGCGATCCACTCGACTAACTCCCTCCTCTCCCCATTCCTGTATGCGCATCCTCTATTTTGACTGTTTTTCGGGCATCAGCGGCGACATGACCGTCGGTGCGCTGTGCGACTTGGGCGTCAAGCCCTCCACGCTCGAATGGGAACTCTCCAAATTGGATCTCGGGGATTTCCACATGCATTTCGATCGGCGCCAGAGGGGGGCAATCGAGGGCATCCATTTTAGCATTCACGAGGGCCAAACTCATCACGAAGCATGCGATCATGATCACGGCGACGAGGCGGCAGCCCACGACCATGGGCATCCCGCAAAAGAATCCTGCGATCACGATCACGATCACGATCACGGGGACGAGGTCGAGTCTCACGGCCATGACCATTCGACGCACGAATGCAGCGAGCACCATGGAGACCACTCTCACGAGCACTCTCACGGGCACGCCCCCCACCGGCGTTACACTGACATCCGGGAAATGATCTCCAAAAGCGAACTCTCCCCCTTCGTCAAAGAGCGCGCCATTTCCATCTTTCACCGCATCGCCGTCGCCGAAGCAAAAATCCACGGCACCACCCCGGAGGAAGTCCATTTCCATGAAGTCGGCGCCCTCGACTCCATCGCTGACGTGGTCTGCGCCTGCGTCGGAATCGAAGCCCTGGGCGTCCAAGCCGTTCACGCCTCCGAACTCCAGGAGGGCCGGGGATGGATCCAGTGCGATCACGGCCGCTTCCCCGTCCCGGCTCCGGCCACCTTGGAAATTCTCGCCGGAATCCCACTCAGACAGACGGAGGAATCCCACGAGCTCATCACCCCGACCGGGGCCGCGATCCTCGCGGAATTTTCGACCTCCTACGGTCTCATGCCTCCGATGAAAACGCTCCGGATCGGCTACGGCGTCGGCACCCGCGAACTAGCTTCCCGGCCAAACGTGCTCCGCGCGGTGTTGGGCGAACGCCTAGAGGCGTCCTCCTAGTCCCAACACCTTCCGCTGGCCATGTTTCCCGCCGAATACGAGACTGATTCTGTTTTCGAGGTTGAAACGAACCTCGATGATATGAATCCGGAGATTCTCGGGAACGTGTGCGAGCTTCTGCGCCAGCGCGGAGCGTTGGACGTTTGGACCACGGCCATCCAAATGAAAAAGCAGCGTCAAGGCACCCTCCTCTCGCTGCTGTGCACCCCGGAACTTTTGCCCACCCTCACCGACCTTGTTTTCCGCGAAACCAGTGCCTTTGGTTTGCGCGTCTCCGAAAAAACCCGCCTGAAATTGCGGCGCGATTTTCAGGAGGTTTCTACGGTGTACGGCAGTATCAGCGTCAAACGAGGCTTCCGCGGCGAGACCCTCCTGAAGGCGGTTCCGGAGTATGAATCCTGCAAGGTGCGGGCCCATTCCCACGGGGTGCCTTTGCAGACGGTCTACTTGGCAGCGCAGGCCGAGGCCTTGAAGAAAATGTCCTCCCAGTTGCCCGCGCCGGCTCCGGCCTCTTCTCCTCAGGACACCGCCGCCAACTCCTCCAGCAAAGCCTGATTCAGCGCGATTCCCGCAAAAAAGTTCGCCACCGGAAAGTTCTCGTTCGGTGCATGGGCCCGGCAATCCGGAAGGGCCAACCCCAAGAGCAGCGTGTCGACCCCGAGCACCCTCCGGAACGTGTTGATGATCGGGATACTGCCTCCCTCCCGGATAAGCGCCAGTTCTTGTCCCGGGAAAGCTCTCTTGAGGGCGCGCTGGGCCGCCTCCCCGTTTTTGGAGTAAGGATCCACGAGGTAAGGCTCCCCCACGTGCCCCAGCTCCAGTTGCAGGGATACGCCTCGGGGACATCGGGCGCGCAGATGCCGGCTCACTTTCTCGAGAACCTCGTGGGGGTCTTGTCCCGGAACGAGACGAAAGGTGAGTTTCGCGAAGGCCTCCCGGGGAATTACCGTCTTCGTTCCGACTCCTTGGAAGCCGCCCCCCAGCCCATTCACCTCCGCCGTGGGCCGGGCCCAAATTTGCTCCAAAGAAGTAAACCCTTCCTCCCCAAACAACTCGGGAACACCCGTAACCCGCTTCAACTCCGCCTCCCCAAAGGCCAGCCTCTGCCACGATTCGCGCTCCCAGGAGTGCAGCGGGTTCACTCCATCGTAAAATCCCTCCACGGCCACTCTCCCATTGGGCTCGTGTAAAGAGGCCACCAACCGCGCAACCACCGCCGCCGGGTTCTGCACGGCCCCCCCGTATATGCCCGAATGAAGATCCACCGCCGGACCGCTCACCCGCAACTCCATCGCCGCAATCCCCCGCAAACCATAGGTCAATGTGGGCACCCCAGGCGCAATCATTCCCGTGTCAGACACCGCGATCACATCACATTGAAGAGCTTCGCGGTGCTCCAACAGAAACCCCTCCAAATTCGGACTGCCGATCTCCTCCTCCCCCTCCACCAGTACAATCAAATTGACGGGGAGTTCCCCCTTCTCACGCAAGGTCGCCGCAATGCCCTGCACATGCGCAAAAATCTGCCCCTTGTTGTCCGTCGCCCCTCTCGCAAACAACACCCCCTCCTGCAGCGTCGGCTCGAAGGGCGGTGTTCGCCATTGCTCGACCGGATCTTCGGGCTGAACGTCGTAGTGTCCGTAAATTAAAACGGTCTTCCGCCCGGGATGATGCCTGTTCTTTCCAAGAACCACCGGGTGTCCCTGCGTCGGAAAAACCTCCGTGTCCAACCCCGCAGACCGCATCTGCCCCGCCAACCATGCAGCACAATCCGCAACGGATGCCGCTCGCGCTGGATCCGTCGAGACACTCGGGAAACGCAAAAACTCACACAAACCGGCCAGTGCTGAATCGGAATTCATGCGGGCAAACTTGCCCCGTCCTCGGGAGAGAAGCGAGTCCTTCCCCTCCCTTCCTTCTCCCGGGCGCGAGCCGCAAAACCCGACCCACAGGCACTTCGAATCCCATCAATTTCAAACCTACCCTTGCCTCCCTCTCCGCGCCCCCCCTACTAATCAAAGCACGCGCCATGTGTACGCCAACGACACCCAACCCGAGTCGCGCTTTTCCGTTACATTCGCCGGACCCCACCGAGACGCCTCATTCGACCTTCGGCGGCTCGATTTTCCCACGGTGGACCGCCATCTGCTCCCAAAAGGTCTCCCCCGAGTTCACCTCCCACTAGCCTTTCCATGAACATCCACGAGTACCAAGCCCGAGAACTATTCGAAAAATTCGGCGTCGCCTCTTCCAAAGGAAAAGTCGCCTTCACCCCCGAAGAAGCGGAAACGGTGGCCGCCGGCATCGGAACCGCAAAGATCGTGGTCAAAGCTCAGATCCACGCCGGAGGGCGAGGCAAAGGTTCGTTCACCAACGGGTTCAAGGGCGGTGTTCATCTTGTCCACACCCCGGCCGAAGCTCGTGAGATGGCTTCCAAGATGCTCGGACACACCCTGGTCACCAATCAAACCGGTCCCGAAGGCCGAGTCGTCAACAAGGTCCTCGTCGCCGAAGCCGTCGACATTTCCCGCGAACTGTACTTCGCCATTCTCCTCGACCGGGCGACTTCCGCTCCAATGATCATCGCGAGCACCGAAGGCGGAATGGACATCGAAACGGTCGCTGAACACACGCCGGAAAAAATTCTCAATGTCAGCGTGGACCCGCTCCTCGGCCTCCAGCCCTACCAGACCCGCAAGATCGCCGCAGCTCTGGGACTTCGCGGCGCTTTGATGAACCAAGCCACCAAGCTGTTCTCGGCACTCTATCGCACCTTCATCGAGGCCGACTGCTCGATGGTTGAAATCAACCCGCTCGTCGTGACTCCAGACGGACGCCTCCTGGCCCTTGACGCCAAGTTCAACTTCGACGACAACGCCCTTTTCCGGCAGCCGGGAATTGTTGCCATGCGCGACAAGGCCGAGGAAGACCCACGCGAAGTGGCCGCCAGCGAATACAATCTCAACTACATCGGGCTCGACGGAAATATCGCCTGCCTCGTCAACGGTGCCGGGCTCGCCATGGCCACGATGGACATCATCCAGTACGCGGGGGGCAAGCCAGCCAACTTCCTCGATGTGGGCGGCGGCGCCTCCAAGGACCAGGTCAGTGCCGCATTCAAAATCATCCTCTCGGACAAAAACGTCGAAGGAATCCTGGTGAACATTTTTGGGGGAATCATGGACTGCAACGTGATCGCCACCGGCATCGTCGAGGCCGCCCGTGAAGTGGGCCTCAAGCTGCCCTTAGTTGTGCGCCTCGAAGGCAACAATGTCGATGCAGGCAAGAAGACGCTCTCGGAAAGCGGCCTCACCATCATCAGCGCCTCCACCCTCGCGGACGCCGCCCAAAAAATTGTCGCCGCCGTTCAAGCCGCCTAAGCCCACCTCTTACCATGGCCATTCTCGTCACTCCTCAATCCCGCATTCTCGTTCAAGGTATCACGGGCAGCTTCGGCGCCCGGCACGCCCAACTCTCCCTCGACTACGGCACTCAGGTCGTGGCCGGGGTGACTCCGGGCAAGGGCGGTCAGTTCTTCGAGCACGGTGCTCATAAGGTGCCGATTTTTGACACGGTGGAAGAAGCCGCAAAACAAACCGGCGCGACGGTTTCGGTCGTGTTTGTGCCCCCACCCTTTGCCGCCGACGCCATTCTCGAATGCGCCGACGCCTCCCTGGACCTGGTGGT
>JBANFR010000025.1:0-31696 GCA_037975925.1 Verrucomicrobiota bacterium | reverse complement strand
TGGGAGACGGGCTCGGATTGAGCGACGGCTGAGGCAAGGGAAAGGAGGAGGCTAGTCAGGAGGGCTGGTGTTTTCATGAGTGAAATCGGGTTCGCTAAGGTGGTGAGGGGCGAGCGTGGTTTGTGGGCCCGGGAGCGGTGAGATCGGTGGAAGCGGGAACTGAGCCTGGGGCGCTACGGCTTCTGCGGGGTGTTGGGGGTTCACGCATGATAATCCAAAACGGGATTGCATCCATAGACAGTTTTTGCAAAAAGTAGGTCATAGGGTGCATGCGCTGGCGCCCGCTGTCTTTTTCCGCTCCTCCGCCCCCGATGAAACCCAAAAAAAACGTCCTCGTGGCCCTGGGTTGGTATGACCCGCGGCTCATCGAAGGGATTGGCCGCTACGCCCGCGAGGCCGGTTGGCATCTGGAGATGCGCGCGATGATTGAGGCGACCGTGCCGGAGGACTGGGTGGGGGATGGGGTGTTGGCGAATGACACGGCGGTGCCGCGCATTGCCAAGTTTCTGGACTTGCAGGCGTTAAAGCAGCCCACGGTGCTGATTGGCAGCAATCATCCCCCCTCCGCCCTGCCCTGCGTGAAGGAGGACAACCGGGCCGCCGGGCGAGCGGCTGCGGCGCATTTCATCGACCGGGGGTATCGTCATTTTGCCTGGTACAGCGTGCAGCGTGGGGCGGTGGAAAAAGAGCGGCGCGAGGCGTTTGTGGAGGCTTTGGCGGAGTCGGGGATGGAGTGTGCGCTGTTGGAATGGGGCCGGGGAAGGGGACGCCAGAAGGATAATTGGTTGGAGGCGCGGCGGTGGCTTTCCGTGGAGTTGGAGAGTTTGCCCAAGCCGCTGGCGATGTTTGTGTTGGACGATCTGCTTGCGATTGACGCCGTGCAGGCCTGTCTGGACTCCGGCCTGCAGGTTCCCTCGGATGTCGGGGTGCTGGGGGTGGCGAATATGGAATTGGCCTGCGAGTGCTCGCCGGTTGCCCTTTCGAGCATCGACGAAAATTTGACGGAGATCGCCTATCGGGCGGCGCGGCTTTTAGACCGTCTGATGCGAGGGGAGTCTGTGCCCACGGAGCCTGAGATTGTCCCGATCAAGGGGTTGGTGGTGCGCAAGAGCACGGAGACATTTGCGATTACGGATCCTGCCCTGGGGCGTGCGGCGGCCTTCATGATGGAGCATTTCCACCGCAATCTGAGCATGGAGGAAGTGGCTCAGCATGCGGGGATTTCGCTGCGGACGCTGCATTATCTCTTTCAGAGGCAGCTGCAGCGGAGTCCCGGACAGCACCTGCTGCGCATCCGGATGGACCGCGCGTGCGAGTTGGTGAAGAAGGGCAACGAAAAGATGGGCGAGATCGCCGAGCAGTGCGGGTTTTTGACCCTGCGCAATTTCCATCGGTCCTTCGTCAAGGAGTTTGGAATTCCACCGGCGGCTTTTCGCAAAAGGGAACGTGCCCTGCAGGAGGCGGTGGCCGGGAGCGTTGCACCGGAGGTCGGGAAGGCTCGCGAGGAGGAGGCCCATTTTTAACCCGCTCAAAATCATGCTCAAAGGAATCCCCCCCATTTTTTCCCCTGAAATGTTGAAGGTCCTGATGGAGATGGGCCACGGCGACGAGTTGGTGATCGCCGACGGCAATTTCCCGGCTGCGGCCAATGCGCGGCGGCTGTTGCGCTGTGATGGGCATTCGGTCCCGGCGCTTCTGGACGCGATCCTGCAATTTTTCCCCTTGGACACGTATGTGGAAAAGCCGGTCACGTTGATGGCCACCGTGCCTGGGGATTCGTATCGGCCCACGATCTGGCCGGAGTACGCGGAGATCGTGCGGCGTCGGGAGCGAGCGGTGGAGTTTGAGTGGATTGACCGGGTTTCTTTTTACCAGCGGACAAGGGAGGCTTACGCGGTTGTGGCGACTGCGGAGAAAGCTCTGTACGCCAACATGATCCTAAAGAAGGGGGTCCTGGCCTGACCCGCCGGACTTTTGAATTTTATGCAAAAACAGGTGTATTTGATCGCGAACGGAGACCTGCGTCTTTCAGCAAACCGTCAGTGCGAGGCGGCGCAGTCTGAAATGGAGACGAAGTTGGTGGCGGCGCTGGAGGAAGAGGGGTGGAAGGTGCGGCGGGCGCACGGGTTTGACCCGGCCAAGGGGCATGGATTCATCGATAGCCAAAAGTATGGCATGGAGGTGTTTGAGCGGATTCCAGAAGATGTCCCGCTCGTGGTGGCGGAGGCGGTTTGGCAGTACAGTCACCACATTCTGCATGGGCTGCTGACGCATCGTGGGCCGATTCTGACGGTGGCAAACTGGAGCGGCCAGTGGCCCGGCTTGGTGGGGATGCTCAACCTGAACGGTTCACTGACCAAGGCGGGCGTTGGTTTTAGCACCTTGTGGAGCGAGGATTTCGAGGACGACTTTTTCCGCAAAGGGCTCCGCACCTGGTTGCGGCGCGGCAAGTTGACTCACGACACCTCGCACGCTGTGCCTCTTGCGAAGTACAAAGTGCCCGCAGCCTGTGAGAAGTTGGGGGTCCGCTTTGCGCGCGAATTGCAGCGCAAGAAGGCGATCATGGGGGTGTTCGACGAGGGGTGTATGGGCATGTACAACGCCATCATTCCAGACGAGTTGTTGCACCGGACCGGAGTGTTCAAGGAACGCCTGAGCCAGTCGGCGCTGTATGCCAAAATGCTGACGGTGACCGATGCGGAAGCGCGTGCGGTGTACCAGTGGTATGTGAAGCATGGGGTGCGTTTCCGTTTCGGAAAAGACCCGGCGAAGTCCCTGACGAAGTCTCAGGTGCTCGATCAGTGCAAGATGTACGTGGCCGCGTTGCGTCTCGCGGATGAATTTGGTTGCGGGACCATTGGGATTCAGTACCAGCAGGGGCTCAAGGATTTGGCTCCAGCTTCGGATCTTGTCGAGGGAACCCTCAACAATGTGGTGCGGCCTCCGGTGTACCGGGAGGGAACCCAAGAGGAGCTCTACGCGGGGGAGGCTCTGCCTCATTTCAACGAGGTCGACGAGTGTGCCGGGTTGGACGGTTTGGTGACGTACCGGCTCTGGCGCGAGTTGGGTTTTGAGCCGGAGAACACGCTGCATGACCTGCGTTGGGGACGCCACTATCGGGGGGATGGTCTCGATGCGTATGTGTGGGTGTTTCTGATTTCGGGAGCGGCGCCGCCTGCTCACTTTGTGGGCGGCTGGCTGGGGGCCACGAGCGAACGTCAGCCGGAGATGTATTTCCGTCTCGGCGGTGGGACTTTGAAGGGGGTGAGCAAGCCGGGGTGGATTGTGTGGAGTCGCGTGTATGTGGCCGAGGGCGGCTTGAAGTTTGATACGGGCCTCGCGGAGGTGGTGGAGTTACCCGAGGCGGAGACGCAGGAGCGCTGGAAGCTCACCACGCCTCAGTGGCCCATCATGCACGCGGTCCTGCAGGGAATTACCCGCGATCAAATGATGGCGCGCCATTCCTCCAATCACATCCAAGTGGTGTATGCGCCGGACCGGGCCAGTGCGAGGAAGGGGCTTCTGACCAAGGCGGTGGCCATGCGTGAACTCGGCCTTGAAGTGGCCTTGTGTGGAGACATTTAAGCAACCTTTATGACAATGGAAACCCATTCCCCTGAGACCTCTCGACAGACTCCCTTGCTCCTCGAACGCCTCGTGGAGCTCTCCCATTTCCTCGGAGCCGAACACCGAAATCTTGCCATTTTAGGGGAGGGCAACACGTCGGCTAAACAGGACGCCGAGACTTTTTGGGTGAAGGCGAGTGGGAGCAGTCTCGGTTCTTTAAAATCGAGTGACCTGGTGCAATGCCGCTTCGAGCCGCTGCTCGCCCTCCTGGAGCAGAGCGAACCGAGCGATGCGCAGGTGGACCGCGCCCTGACGGAGTGTCGCGTGGATGCCGGGGCGAGGCGGCCCTCGGTGGAGGCGATGTTTCACGCCTACCTGCTTTCGCTGCCGGGGGTGCAGTTTGTGGGGCATACGCATTCCACCGCAGTGAACACCATCCTCTGCTCGCCTCGGGCACGCGACTTTGCGCAGCGCCGCATCTTTCCTGACGAGGTGGTCTGCTGCGGTTGCGAGTCGGTGCTGGTGCCCTACTGCGATCCCGGCATCTGGCTGGCGCAGGCGATCCGTACCGGGGTGGAGGAGTTTCAGGCCAAACGCGGCAACTTGCCCCGGGTCATTCTGCTCGAGAGCCACGGCATTGTGACCTTTGGAGCGGGGCCGGAGGCAGTGAAGGCCTCGATGGCCATGGCCGTGAAGGCGGCGGAGATCTTCCTGGGGGCGAGTGCCCTCGGCGGACCGGTGTTCCTTCCGGACGCCGTGGTGAATCGCATCGCCTCCCGTTCGGACGAGCATTACCGGCAGAAGGCGCTCAACCTGTGAGCCGCTGGAAGGCCTGGCCTTTCCAGCGCAGCCACTACAAAGAAATGATGCGCTGGTAAAAGTGGATCCCGGCGCTGACGGGTTTGGGAAGGTTTTTGACCTGACGAAGCAGTTCCTCGTTCCATGTCTGCAGGGGCAGGGTGATTCCCGAGGTTCCGGGATCGCCCTTGTCTGTATCGAAGTTCGGTGCGCTCACAAAATTTCTCAGCGCCTCGAAGTTCTTGGGCGAGATGCGCGCCATGTTTTGAGGGTCCATAATCGCCAGGGTCACGACCACTGCCGAGATGCGAGTAAACCCAAACTGGTTGAGTTCCTTTTTAATTTCAGAGTCGTCGATCAGGGTTGCCGTGGTGGCTGAGATGGAGTCGGGGTTCGGCTTCTTGATCAGGCTGAACTCGATGCGGACCACATTTTCCGCGATGGTTTGGTAATACTTGTCCTCGCTGGGGTCGTCTCTTAACAAGCCGGGAAAGGCGCCTTCCAGAGTGGTTTCGGGAATGGCGGAAGGCACCGGGTCTTTGCTCATGCACACGAAGGGCATGGTCGGGTTGATGTTGTCGTCCTTCCAAGAGAGAGCACGCGCGTAGCGCTGGAGTCCGATCGACGTTCCTTCACTCCGTATCCGGTAGCCGACCAGCGAGATGGGGCTCCGGTCGGCGGCGGCGATGGACTCAGCGTATCCGGGCGTTTCGCTAAACAGGTAAAGCCGATCGTCGACCACGTTCTCCTTTTGGAGGAGTGCGGACACATCAGAGCGCTGGACCCTTTTTGCGAGATCCGCCGCGATCTGGTTGATGGCGTAACGCGCCTCGGTGTCGCAGTCGGTTGACTCTCTCGAATTACTGGAGAGTTTCGTGGTGGAGCTCGTGACCTGCAGGACGAGGGAGCAGAGCAGAGTCAGCACCGCAATCGCTGACATCAGCTCCAACAGCGTAAAACCGGTCGCGCTCGGGCGACGGGATGTACCGGGGGGACGATCAGGAATCATGGCAAGGAGAGGGCAATGGGAAGCGCCACCAGGGAGTCGATCCAACCTTCCATGGGCGGCGGGGCCGATGTGCCGATGGTTCCCGCAGGCCACGAGATTCGGACCTGCAATGCGTCCGTATTCAGAGCCGTGGGTGTGAATCGAACGCGGAAACGCTTCTGAATCCCGGGAGCGTTTTTGGGAAATGAGAAGGTGTCGACGCCGCCGTCGGTCAGCACCATTTCCCGACCGGTCGGATTGACAATGGAAAGGGCGTCCGTGGCCTTGTCCCGGGCGATTTTAATTCCGATGACGGGGCTGGTGTAAGTTTCCTTCTCGTCGGTTGTTTCGACGGTGCAGGCCCGGATGTCTGCCGCGATGGAAGAGAGGAGGTTTGCGGCTGCTGTCTGGTAGTTTGCTTTCCTCGAAAACTTCAAACCGGCGGAGAGCATTCCGAGCATACTCAAGAGCGCAAAGGAGAAGATGGCCATGGCCAATGCCACTTCCGCGAGAGTGAACGCCTGGGAGCTTCGGAACGGGAAACGTGGGGAACGCGTGGTTCGGTGGGAGTGCATGAGAGCGGCGGGGGAAATGCCTCTGGCTGCAATCTTAGGGCATTTTTAGAGGGAGGAGCAAGCTTGCCTGAGGCTGCGGCTCAAGGCGCCTTTTCCTGCGCATCGGCTTGTGTCCCATCCTCAGTCGAGACCACGGGGGGCGCCCCCGTTTGAGACTGCAGAGACTGCTCGAATGCCCGCCAGGCCAACATCGCGCATTTCACCCGCTGCGGAAATTTGCGCACGCCTCCGAGAAGACGCAGGTCTCCGAGGGCCCTCGGAGCCTCCAGTTCGCCGCGGGTTACAACCTCGGTGAACGCTTCCAGCAGATCTTTGGCTTCACTGCGGGATTTTCCCTTGAGCTTCAGCGTCATCAGCGAGGCCGAAGCCTGGCTGATTGCGCAACCCGAGCCCGTGAACTTGATCTCCTCGACTTGCCCTTCATTGCCAAAGCGCACGTGCAGGTGGATTTCATCCCCACAAGAGGGGTTGTCCCCGTCCACGTGAATGGCTGGTTCTTCGAGGAGGCCGTAATTTCTGGGCCTTTTGGAGTGGTCGAGAATGACCTGTTGATAGAGTTCCTCAAATTCGGCGTTCATGCAAAAAAGCGGTTGGCCTGGTGGAGAATCTGGATCATCCGGTCCAGTTCGGAGGAGGTGTTGTAGAGGTAAAAGCTCGCCCGAGTGGTGCTCGGCAACCCGAGTTTCCGGGTGAGGGGTTGGTTGCAATGGTGGCCCCCGCGGACGGCCAGCCCCTTCTGGTCGCAGAAAGCAGTCAGGTCATGCGGGTGCACGGATTCGTGCGCAAAGCTGACCAGCCCACCGCGACGTCCGCTGGGGCCGAGCACGCGGATTCCTGGAATTTCAGCGATTCGGGCGTACGCCTCGCGGGCCAGCGCTTCGTCGTGGGACTGAATGCGCGCCCGCCCGAGGGACTCGAGGTAATCGATCGCGGCCCCGAGCCCGACGGCCCCGGCGACGTTGGGGGTCCCGGCCTCGAATTTGGCCGGAGCCTGTTTGTAGGTGCTCGATTCATAACGCACCGAAAGAATCATTTCCCCGCCGCCCTGCCATGGAGGCATGGCTTCCAGCCTTTCGGTGCGGCCGTAGAGGACTCCGATGCCGGTGGGGGCGCACATTTTGTGTCCGGAGAAGGCGAGGAAATCGCATCCCAAAGCCTGGACATCCAGCGGGAGGTGGCCCGAGCTTTGGGCCGCGTCGACGACGCTGATGGCCCCCACCGCACGCGCCTTTTCACAGAGGAGCGCCACGGGGTTGATGGTGCCCAAGAAGTTGGAGATATGGGTGCAGGAGAGGATTTTGACCTCCGCGTTCAGCAGCTGGTCAATGTCGGTCAGATCCAGTTCACCTTCCGGAGTCAGCGGGATGAATCGGAGCTTTGCGCCGGTTTTCTGCGCCACCATTTGCCAAGGCACCAGGTTGCTGTGGTGCTCCATTTCCGTGAGGAGGATGACGTCGTTCGGCTTCAGAAAATGCCCGCCCCACGCGTGGGCGACAAGATTGAGCGACTCGGTGGTGCCCCGGGTAAACACGATTTCCTCCGGACGCGAAGCGTTCAGAAAACGCGTGACTTTGGTTCGGGCTCCCTCGTACGCCGCCGTGGAGCGGTTGCTGAGTTCGTGAAGACCGCGATGCACATTCGCGTTGTCGTGTTCGTAGTGGTGGACTAGCGCAGCGATGACCGAGCGAGGTTTCTGAGTCGAGGCCGCGTTATCGAAGTAGACCAGCGGGTGACCGTGGACCGTTTGATGAAGAATGGGGAAATCGGCCCGGACGGATTCGAACCCGTCTTGAGAGGGAGAGGTGTGGGACATGGGAGCCAGGGAAGGTCGCAAGCAGCCTGCACTTTCGGGGACAGAGTGCGCACACGCAAAGCAGATTCTGACCTACGGGGGTGGTTGCGGAGGGGGGGGAGTTTGGGATTAACTCGGGGTTCATGGAGGTGCTGGAAACTGAGGCGATCATCGATCTTTTTCGCTTTGCCGTTCTGCTGAGCGGCAAACGCGCCGAGGCGCTCGGCATGGTCGCAAGGGCCCTGGCCGAGGCCGCGGCTCGGGCCACCCAGTTCCGGGCGCAACGGCACCGCTGGATTTGGACGGCCCGCTGGCTCTGGGACCACTGGCGCAAGCCGCTTTCCAAGGCCGAGTTGGGAGCCGAACTCGGCGCGGACCTGGAGCCCTTTTTTGTCCCGCTCCCGCTCCTGGACCGGGCCGCCCTGGCCTTGCGCACCCTCAACCAGCTGGAAATGCGCGAGATGGCTCAGATCCTCAATCAGAACCCCCGCGACCTGAAGGCCCGCCTGACCCGCCTCTTTGAAGCCAGGCAGGCCATTGGTCTGGATGAGACCCAGCTGCGTGATGCCGTCGCTCATCTCAAGCCGAGCTCCGAGGAGTACGCAGAGTTGTTGCGGGCGCGTCTTCCGGCGCGCACGGGGCGGGGCAGGGCGGAGCGCGTTATCGGTCTGCTTTCGGTCGTGATTGGCGTCCTGTTTTTGGTGGGGTTTCTGGCCTGGGAACACTGGCGCAGCAGTGCCCCCGTCGTGTGGCAGGAGCAAATCGCCAAACTTCTCGAACTCAACGAGAGCGGCAGCCGGGCGGAGTTCGAACCGCTGGAGGGAAGTGTCCATTCCGCCAGCGACTGGCTCTACCTCCACGGAATCGAGGGAATCGAAATCCCAGAGCCACTTCGGGCGATCAAACCCGTAGCGGGCCGGATGATGTCCTGGCACGGAGGGGAAGTGGCGCAGTTGCTCTCCGAGGAACCGCGCGCCGTCCTCCTGGTCTTGGAGACGGCGCTCCTGGCCGAGAACGCAGCGTCCGGCGGTTCTTCACCCGTAAGTGTGGGTGGGTGGAGTGTTCAATCGGGTGTTTCCGGCCGTTACCTGTTTTTGTTGGCCGTCCCCAGGGATATTGCCGAAAGAGAAGCGGCCGGGGCGGGGGAGAAATAGAATCCAAGAATCCTCACCGCATCGGGTCTGCATCAGAAAGGTGACCGCATGAACAAAGGACCGTTTCAGACCATCGAAAATCACATCCCCCGGGCATTGTGGAAGAGGAATTGGGTGGGTGCTTTGCGGGGTATGGGCTTGTGGCCGTCGCGATGGAGAGGGGGCGCGGCTATTTTGCTTTCCGGTCTGCTCCTGGGCGGGTGCTGTTCCCCCCGGTTTGAACGGGAATGGAGGACCGCCTCGGGCGATTCTGCCCGCCGCTGGCAGGGGCGTTGGGAAAGTCAGCGTCCGGGCGTCGGGGGGCGCCTGCGGGCGGTGGTCTCCGAACAGGCAGACGGTCACGTGCGCGCCTATTTCGAAGCCCGCTGGAAGTGCTTTGTCTCCGCCTACCCTGTTTCCCTCGAGGCCAAGAGCGTCCGCGGTGTGACGCACCTGAGCGGCTCTCACTTTTTAAAGTCCTGCGTCGGTGGAGGGAATTACACCTACCGGGGCACACTGAAACCGGACGCCCTCCGCGCCGAGTACGAGTCTCACCACGATTCGGGCGTCTTTTTCCTTCAGCCTCTCCAGGAATGTTGCTCGCCCGGCAGTCCCCGGGTGGGTGCGAAGGCTCCGTAAAATCCCGGACCTCCGTCGCGCTCTCCCTCAGCCCTGTCTCGCGCCGCCCAAAACTTCCCGGATGGTTCTCAACAGCTCGTCCCGGCTGAACGGCTTGGGCAGAAACGCATCCGGACCGCGCTCGGGTTCCGTCTCGAGCTTTCCGTTCATCCCTGAAATCAGAATCACCCTCGGCGCGGGATCGCGCTGCTTGAGCGTCCGGGAGAGTTCAATGCCATCCAGCCCCGGCATGAAACGGTCGGTGATCACGAGGTCAAACTGGTCGCGGTCGCAGGCTTTCAGAGCCTCTTCGGCACTGCTTGCCTCGGAAATGTGAGCGGCGGTGGATTCCAAAAACCCACACAAAATCACCAGAATCAAGGGCTCGTCGTCCACGAGGAGGATCTTGGCCGAGCGCAGCGGGTCAGGGGGATGCGGGGTCCTGGGTTCTGGGAGCATTGAGAGCAGGTGGCGGAGGAAGCTGGATCGTTTTACCCAGAAACCGAGGCTGAGTTCCGAGAATATAAACGTCAAGGCACGCGCGAATGCGCGAGGCCCACTCCCGGATCCTCGTTTTGTAGGAGCGCCGCCAGGGAACGGGGGCGGAGGCAAATCCCACCGCCTCATACCCCCAGGCTCGGGCCAGAAAAAGCGCGCGCGCCTGGTGAAAATCGTCCGTCACAATCACCGGTTTTTTCAGCGCAAAGACCCGGTTTGCCCTGACCACCGAGTCGAGCGTGCGCAGTCCCGCATAGTCCAAAGTAATCGCAGAGTCGGGGACACCCAAGTGCCGCAGTGCGTCTCTCATGGCAAAGGGCTCATTGTAGTCTGCGCGGCGGTTGTCGCCGCTGAGCACCAGGTGGTACAGGTGGCCGGAGTGATAGAGTTGGGCCGCAGTTTTCATCCGGCCCTCAAAAAAAGGATTCGGAGATTTGCCCCTCCCCGGGGAGGTTCCCAGAACGAGACCGACCGATTGAGGGGGAATTGCCTGGGGCGATTGTAAGAGGAAGGAACGCCCCTTCCAGAGAACCCACGCATTGGCGAGCCCCCCAAGAAAGGCTCCCGATACCAAGAGTGTGAGCAAGGTGATTGCCGTGAATCGAATCAGCCGCAGCAGCATCCGGATAAGCCTCGCACCCTTCATGGACTCAAACGCCATCTTCGGATTCTGCAGCTTCTTTGCGTGAGCGATACCCGGCGCAAAAAGCTTTCCGGAACGTTGAAAAGCTTCCCCCTTCGATGGCGGCCCGCACTTGGGCCATCAGATTCAGGTAAAAATGCAGGTTGTGAATCGAAACCAGCCGAAGCCCAAGAATCTCCTCCGCCTTTAGCAGGTGTCTCAGGTAGCCCCGGCTAAATTGGCGGCATGCGAGGCAGGCGCACCCTTCCTCAATCGGGCCGCGTGCCTTCGCATGCACCGCGTTCCGTAGATTCAAGGGGCCCTCCGCCGTAAAAGCCGTGCCATTTCTGGCCACACGAGTCGGAAGCACGCAGTCAAACATGTCGATGCCCCGGGCAATCATCTCGAGCATCTGCGGGGGAGTCCCAAGCCCCATCGCATAACGCGCTTTGCCCTCCGGCAAATAGGGAACGCTGTGCTCCACGGCCGCCATCATTTCTTCCTCGGGCTCCCCGACCGAAACTCCACCCACGGCGTATCCATCGAAATCCATCGCCACCAAAGCCTCCGCGCTCTCCCGCCGGAGGTCCGCAAAAGTCGCCCCCTGCACAATCCCAAACTTGGCGCCCGGAGTGGCAACCTCGCGGCAACGCGCAGCCCACAAAAGGGTGCGCTCCAGACTGCGCGCGGCATAATCATGTTCGCACGGGTAAGGCGGACATTCGTCAAAAAGCATGGCGATGTCCGAGCCGAGCGTGGCCTGGATCTCCATGGCCTCGCGCGGCCCCAGGAAACACGGCGCCCCGTCGATGTGACTTTGAAAATGAACCCCCTCGTCCGAGATTTTGCGCAGTTTTGACAGCGAAAATACCTGAAACCCCCCGGAGTCGGTCAGAATGGGCGCATCCCAACTGCTGAATGCGTGGAGTCCGCCAAAGGCTCCAATGACCTCCAGTCCGGGGCGCAAGAAGAGGTGATAGGTGTTCCCCAGGATGATCTGTGCTCCGAGCTCATGAAGCTCCCCCGGGGAGAGTGATTTGACCGTTCCCTGCGTGCCTACCGGCATAAACACGGGCGTCTCGATGACCCCGTGATTGGTGGTCAGTCGGCCTCGGCGGGCCAGCGAATGGGGGTCAACTCGGAGAAGTTCAAACATGGTGAATCAGGGGTGAGCATGGCGAAAAATACTCCCGGGGCAAGGCGATGGCCCCTTGCCGGTTTTCTTCTCATCCGCCAAAGCCCCCCCCGAAGACGCGAGCCCACCCCTCGGGGCCGTGCCATCACTTCCCGGCAGCTCGCCCGGGTTCATGCCCCGGAAGCCAACGGAGTTTCCCACCGTCTACGCCGTCTCGGGGAAGTTGATCTGCGTATTGATCCTCGTCCTGGAGTTCCGCGCGGAGACGGGCGAGTTCGGATTTCATTTCCCGGAGAATTTGGGCCGAGCCAGCGTCTTCCACCAGGTTGCGCTGTTCCCCGGGATCCCGCGTGAGATCAAACAACTCCCAGGAATCTTTTTTCCAAAAATAGATCAACTTGTGAGTCGCTGTGCGAACCCCGTAGTGCGCCCGAGTGTTGTGGTTGCCCGGATCGTGATAGTAGCGGTAGTACATGGATTTCCGCCATGAAGACGGCTTCTCCCCACGGAGCACTGGCACAAGCGAGCGTCCCTGCATGTCCTCAGGCACCGGCAAACGGGCGATCTCCAGAAAAGTGGGCGCGTAGTCCGCATTCAAAGCGAACAGCTCGGAAACCGTTCCCGGCTTGATCACCGAGGGCCACGAAACCAGGAGGGGAATTCTCAGGGAGGGCTCGTACATAAAGCGCTTGTCGAAGAGGCCGTTGTCCCCAAGGAAAAATCCGTTGTCTGTAGTGTAAATCACCACGGTGTTTTCGGTGAGCCCCTCCGCGGCGAGCCACCGACGCAAGCGTCCCACCTCATCGTCGACCCCCTGAACGCATGCGAGGTAGTCCCGCATGTATTTCTGGTACTTCCACTCAAAAAGCTCCTCGCCCCGGAGTGTCCGCACTGCCCCATTCTCCTCGATTTCGACTTCCCTCGGTATTTCGGAAAGCCACTTCGCCGTTTGCTGGCGATCCAGCCCGGCCGGGGGCGTGAGCTTGAGATCCCTGCGGGTCAAATCGTCGCCGACTCTCTGCCTGTTCTCGGGAAGGGCCGCAGGGCGTGTCTCATATCGATCGCGCAGGGTCGCGGGTTCGGGAATGCGTACATTCGCAAATTTTGCGGCATTGACGGGGTCTGGCTGCCATTCCCGGTGAGGCGCCTTGTGGTGAAGCATCAGAAAGAAGGGCTTGTCTTTCGGGCGCGCTTTGAGTGTGTCGATTGCAAGGTCGGTGATGACCTGCGTGGCGTAACCGGGATACTGCCGCGCACCTTCTTTTGTATAAAGAATCGGATCAAAGTAGCGCCCCTGGCCGGGGAGAATGTTCCAGGCGTCGAATCCCGTGGGATCGGACCCCAGATGCCACTTTCCCACAATCGCCGTGTGGTATCCGCCGGCCTGCAAAAGCTTCGCCACTGTCTGTTGGCTCCCGTCAAAGACGTTAAAAACGGGTGTTCCGTTTTTGTGGGAGTACTTACCGGTGAGCACCGTCGCCCGACTCGGCGTGCAAATCGAATTGCACACAAAGGCGTTCGAAAAACGAATCCCCTCGGCGGCGATTTGGTCAAGATGCGGGGTGTGGTTGATGCGGGAGCCGTAGGCCGAAATCGCATGCGCGGCGTGATCATCCGTCATGATGAAGAGGATGTTCGGCCTCGCGTCCCTGGCGCAGGCGGTGCCCGAGAGAAGCGCAGTCCACGAAAGAAAAACACCAAAGCACAGAGTGAGGGGCTTTTTCATAAGGAGAATGGCGGGAGAAGCCCGATCCCGGTCCAGACTCGGAATCAAAGAATCGCCCCGCCGTTCCAAAATATCCCGTTCCTCCCTGCGGGGATTGATTGAAACGGACAATTCTTCGTGAAATCCGGTCGCCCGCCGGAGGCGAAGGGAGGCGGGTTAGGAGGGCAGCCCTCGGCCAATCTCAACCCCAAATTCCGCGAGGATTTGACGGTACAAAGGCTCTCCCCGGCTGATGTTGTCCCGCCAGTCTCGATTCGAAGCCTCATCCGCCCGGTCACTGATGAATTTGAAGCAGTAAAATTCGGTGTCGGTTGTCAGACAGGCCTTGGCGAGAGCGTAAGCCTCCATGTCGACCAAATCGGCTGCCAACGGGAGCGCTTCCCCCGTCACAAAGCTGTCGCCTGAGCTGCAAGTCAGCCCGCCTTCGCCGTGCAGAATGGCAATCTCCGGTTCGTAGGGGGTTTGCCCCGGGGCAAACCCCAGGGCCGTCACCATCATGTCCCGTTGGACAAAACGAGTGCACCGATGGAGTCCGGAGCCCACGGTGAGGCCGCCAGCGGTTCCAAAATTCCAAATTCGCCGCGGCCGGTGTCTTTCAATGAGGCGGGCGGCCGCGAGACTTGCGTTCACCTTGCCCACGCCGGTCGTGAACACGTTGGGCGAACGCACCATGCCGGGGGCCTCCTCGGCGAGCGCAACCAAGATCAAATCATTCATCACACTCCAAGAGAGAAAACACTTCGATCTGCTCTGTCTGCAGTTTCCGCGCACCCCCCAGAAAGGAGAGGTTGATAATCGCGCCAAGCTGAATTTGGGACGCCTCGAGAGCAAAGTGACTCTTGAGGATCGAGACAATCGCAAGGGCTGTCCCTCCCGTCGCCAGGACGTCGTCGATGATCATCACGCGCTTGCCCGCCAGATCGCAGCCCGCTTGCATGCTGATCGAGGATTCGGCGTACTCGTACTGGTAGCTCTGGGTGACGGTTTCACCCGGCAGTTTTCCCGGCTTGCGGGCAAGGTGCAGGGGGAGTTTTGCGGCGTAGGCGACAGCGGCCCCCCAGATGAACCCGCGTGCGTCGGGACAGATAATCGCCTGGGCACCTTGCTCATGGCATCGCTCTGAAAAACGATCCACAGTCCATGCAAAAGCCTCGGGGTCTTCAACAATCGAGCAGATATCAAAGAAGTTGACGCCTGGTTTCGGCCAGTCGCGCACCGTTCTAATGATTTTTCGCAAGGCTTGGCTGTCCATGGGGCGGTCGTTTTCTAAACGCGAGAATCTGCCGGGCAGCGGCGTGACCTCAAGGATTTGTCACCAAAACAATCCGTCCAAACACGCCGTACGAATCCCACTCTGCGGTCCCCGCCGCCCGAACAAATTTTGTCACCGGTGGACGCTCGCCTGCCGTGGACCGCATCAGTGGACCGCATCACGCGCACCGAGCCCAAGCACGCGCACCCGGGCTCAGTGACTTGATGAGTCGGACTAAGCGCGTGCGCGGTTGAACTGGGAAACTTCCCGCTGAACCTCCCGCTGAACCGTGCGGGCCTTCAAATCCGCTCGCTGGTCGGCTTTTTCTTTTCCCTCGCCAACGCCGATCTCCACCTTCACCAAGTGGCCCTTCCAGTACAGGCGCAATCCTACCAAGGTGCGCCCCTTGATCTGAGTCAACTCGAAGAGGCGGTTGATTTCCCGGCGCCCGACAAGGAGCCGACGTTCCCTCTTCGGTTCATGCTGTGTGAAACTCGCCTTCTCGTACTCCCGCACATCCAATCCGTACAGCCACAGCTGCTCCTTCTCCACCCTCGCAAAAGCTCCCTGAATATTAGCGAATCCAGAACGAATACTTTTGACCTCGGTCCCCTTCAGCTCGATCCCGGCCTCCAAGCGCTCGAGGATGTGAAAATCACTCAAGCCCTTCCGGTTCACCGATATCTCCGAAAATTTACCCCGTTCCCCTCCCATAAGGCTCCCCCCAGTGCTTCTGGGGGATGGCTAGGACACCCCCGCAACTTCAGCCGGTGGCACTTCCAAGCGGAGCTTGCCTTCGATAATCTCTTGGAGAGCGATATCTGCAAAACCGGCCCGCATTCCGGCGTCAACCATCGGGCGGTCGCCTTGGTTGAGCTGCTTCACCCGCTTGCTGACCGCGTTGACCAAGACCTGATGGCTACCCACGTGCTTCAAGGCTTCCTCAAGAAGATAACTGTTCATAAGTGTGTTTGGACGCCGGGCCTCTCCCGGGGCCATACACCATAAGCTTCAGAGGAGAGACTGTCAAATGCGCCAAAAATGGACTGCGGGCGGAGCGTCCCAGTCGGCTCGACTTTCCCCTCCGCGTCCTCGTGAGATCCTCGCGTGTGCCTCGCCTCTTCTATTTCGCCTTCTGCGCCTCGATCATCTTGAGCACGCGGGCGTGGATTTCAGCAGCGGTTTTGGCCGAATCGGATTCGGGATCGAGTTTGCGCACATCTTCGAGGAGGCGCAAAGCGACCAAATTGTCCTTGGGAGGGGTGAGGTAGTTTAGCACGCTCATGAGCGCACTTTGTTTCTGCTGAGGCGTTGCCTTCGGCAGTTTGGTTAAAAACTCGTCGGCAACGCTGCGGAGCGTTTCGCCGCCGGCGGCCTGCTTGCTCGCTAGTGCCGAATCCAAATCGCCCATCGCCGCGCTGAAGCCAAATTTGGCGTCCACTCCGAGCTGATCCTGCGGGTCGAGCTGTTTGATTTGTCCGACTGTATCTTTGTAATGGACTGCCACAAGGTCCTCTCCAAGCGCGTCCAGCCCTTCCTTCAGCGCCTTGGCTTTCTCGAGTCCCTTCAGCTGGGCGGCGCGTCCGAATGCGTTGTCTCTTTGGAGCCGTATTTCCCGAAGCTGCGTGAGATGTTGCATATACGCCTCGCCCCCTCCCTTTTCGTACCCGGTTCTGGCGTAGGGCTTACCCGAGGCGTCGGTTAGGTAAATTGTCGGAAACCCCTTGATTCCAAAAAGAGCCTGCATCGACTCGTTTTGCTTGCGCACTTCCGGAGAAATCAGCGAGGCGTCCTGGGGAAAGTCGAGTTCCACGAGAACGAATTGTTTGGGTGCGGAGAGTCGGAAAACGTCCGTGTCGAAGACCTCTTTCCGGAGGCGGATGCACCACGTGCACCAGTCTGAGCCGGTGAAGTCAAGGAGGAGGTCTTTTTGGGTGGCGGCAGCCTCCGCTTTGGCCTTTGCCAAATCGGAAGTCCAACCATCTGGGGTGGCCGCAGTGGCTAGATGAGAAACGAGGAGAGTGAGTGTGGCCAGGAGGGGGAGACGCATCCCTCTAGGCGCCCTTGGGGCTGAAATTTTGCAAGCCTAATCCTGGCGCAGGAAGCTTGGCCGAGCATCTGTTTTCTCCTCACGCCTTTTCGGGTGAATCCGAGCCCATTCCATGGCACCTTTTCAAGCTGTATGCATGCACTTGGACTCGATCTGGTGGAGGAAATTCTCGCACTCAAAAAACAACGCAATGCCGTCATTCTCGCTCACAACTATCAAGATGAGAATATACAGCAAATTGCTGATTTTGTGGGTGATTCGCTAGGGCTCTCCATTCAGGCTGCAGGCACATCCGCGGACGTTATCGCCTTTTGCGGAGTCCATTTCATGGCTGAAACGGCCAAGATACTGAACCCTTCCAAGACGGTGGTGATTCCGGACTTAGATGCCGGATGCTCCCTCGCAGATTCCTGCCCCGCAGAAGATTTGGCCCGTTTTTTGGCCGAGCACGCCGATAAAAACTACTACGTCATCGCATATATCAACTGTTCGGCGGGAGTGAAGGCGCTCGCTGACGTGATTTGTACCAGCGGCAACGCAGTTCGCATGGTCGAATCTGCCCCGAAGGATCGGAATCTTCTTTTTGTTCCGGACGAAAATCTAGGCCAGTGGGTGATCGAACAAACCGGCCGTCCGATGGAGCTCTGGAGGGGTTCCTGTTACGTCCACATGGAATTCACCAAGCAGAGCATCGAGCGGATTCGCGCCGCCTACCCGCTCGCCCCGGTCGTCGCCCATCCTGAGTGCCCGAAAGCGGTTCGCCTTTTGGCGGACGAGGTGTGCTCGACTGAAAAAATGATCGGCTTTTGCAGGCAGCATCCAGCCAAAGCCTTCATCATTGTAACGGAGTCAGGGATGTTGCACCGCCTGCGCAGAGAACTTCCGGATCGGGAGTTCATTCCCGGCCCAACAGAAAATTGTGCCTGTGCGGACTGTCGGTTCATGAAGCGCAACACGCTGGAAAAATTGCGTGATGCGCTGGCGAATCTCGTGCCGGAGATCGTTTTGCCCGAGGAGTTGCGCCTGCGCGCAGAGTTGCCGATCCGACGCATGCTGACCCTGAGTGCCTGAGGGGGGCACTCGGTGAAAAATGCCGGGAAGAGGGGGGAGGTGCTAGAGGTGCGAGAGGCGCACGGGAGCGCCTCCTGAAAATCAAACGTCACTGGAAGCGCGTGGAGGGGTGTACGCACGCCCCATGGGTTCATACGGGGCGCATCAGCGGGTTGTAAGCGCGTGTGGGTCAGTTCGGGGGGTGAAGCTGGGCTTCGGAGGATGCTGAAGGCGTTTCGGGTGCATCCACTGGCAGCCTCGCTTTCGGAAGGAAAGGCGCGTGGAAGGCGTCCTCAAAGGAGTACCCATGTTTGAAATCCTCCAGCGAATCCGTGTCTGATCGCCCGAACACGCCCAGATGAATCAAACTGTACACCATTCTCCCGAAGTCCTCACAGCGACGGACTCCCCAGTACTCAAAAACCGTGGGAACCATCGGGCCAAACCTTTTGAGCGCCAGCAAACGGATGCCCTCGAGGAGCTGTTGCCCCGAGACGTGCGGCGTGCGGCCATGCTTTTGTTTCTGTGATTGCGCGACACTGAAATCGAGAGCCTCTCGAAGGAAGAAGTAGGCATCCCGGTCAAAGCGGGAATCCTCCCGGGTGAGCAGATCGACTGCATCGGTGAAGTCTAACTTTTGCATGAATCAGAGACGTTTTGTGTCGTTTCGAGGGGGGGCTCAAGCCACTCCTTTGCTTCTGACCATCCAGCCTGTCCCCGGACAGGAACGAGCCCATCCGCAGTCGGACAAACGCATGGTCCCAATCCGCGCAGCGGGAGACGCAATCCGTCGAGCGGAATAGCGGCACGGTCCACCCAGGGAGGGGAGATGGGCCTCCCCAAACTGGGGGCGGTCGCGGCCCAGTCGCTGCCATCAACCCGCTCACCAGTCTCTAACACCCCAACAATCCTTGCGTGGGTCTCACCCCAGCCTTCCGAAGTGCAAACCCCAAATCGGTTCCCCACGTGTTCCGTCACAAGTGAGAGTTAGCTTGGAGGATTGTTGGCGTCAACCGACAGAGAACACGGCCATTGACTCGAAGAGTCCTCCCCCTTAGCCTCAACGGTTCAGCTAATTCTAACAATCGAATCGTCGACAGAGAGGGGTGAGAACTATGCCAGAAGTTGCAGTCAGAAAAGGTGAACCCATTGACCGGGCGCTCAAGCGTCTGAAGTCGAAGGTGGAGACCGAGGGAATCATGGAGGAAGTACGCCGTTTGCGTGCATTCGAAACTCCGACCATGAAAACCAAGCGCAAGGCGCGTGCGAACGCGAAGCGTGCGAAGGCCAAGTTCCGTTTCAACGCCCAGTAGTTCTTTCCTCGAAAGCTGAGCAGGTTTGGAAAAACCGCCGTCCCCACCCGGACGGCGGTTTTTTCGCTTCAAAGGAGACCGTGAGCTCCCCCCTGAGGGAGAAACCCTCAAGCGAGGGGGGCGAGTTCCACGCAGTTCCCAGCGCCTGCGGTGAACTAGGCCAGTAGCGGTTTCACCACTCTCCCGTGGACGTCGGTGAGCCGAAAATCTCTTCCCTGGAATCGATAGGTGAGTTGTTCGTGATCAAACCCGAGAAGGTGCATCAGAGTTGCTTGCAGGTCGTGGACGTGGACCGGGTTTTCAGCCACCGCAAACCCAAGTTCGTCGGATGCCCCGTAAGCGAATCCCTGCTTGAACCCGCCACCTGCCATCATCAGCGAAAAACAATCGGGGTAGTGGTCGCGCCCGAGCACGGCACCACTCGAAGTTCGTCCTTCGCGGAACGGGGTTCTTCCAAACTCCCCGCCCCAGACAACAATCGTGTCATCGAGGAGGCCGCGTTCTTTCAAATCACGAATTAAAGCGGCCACGGGACGATCGGTTCGGGACATCTTTTGGGTAAGACCGTCCCGGATGTCCTCTTGGGGGCCTGTCCCGTGAAAGTCCCACCCCCAGTCAAAGAGTTGCACAAAACGCACCCCCTGCTCCACGAGTCGGCGGGCGAGCAGGCAATTATTCGCGAAACTTGCCTCCCCCATTTTTGCCCCGTAAGCCTCCAAGGTCTCCGGCTTTTCCTTGGAGATATCCATCACTTCCGGCACCGCTGTCTGCATCCGGAAGGCCAGTTCGTACTGGGCAATCCTTGTGACCGTTTCCGGGTGACCGAGCTCGCGGGCTTGTGCCTCATTGAGCTCTCGCAAGGTGTCCAATGTGTGGCGTCGCATCTCGCGGCTCATTCCGGCGGGGTCAGACACGTACAGAACGGGATCCCCCTTGGAGCGGCACTGCACCCCCTGAAATACCGAGGGGATAAAGCCGCTTCCCCAGCAGGACTGTCCCCCGCTTGGTTGTGTTCCGGAGGAAATCAGAACGACAAAGCCGGGGAGGTTTTCGTTTTCCGTTCCCAAGCCATAGGTCACCCAAGAACCGAGGGATGGTCTGCCTTGCCGGGGTGAGCCGGTATACAGCAGCAACTCTGCGGGTGCGTGGTTGAACTCATCCGTTTTCATGGAATGCACCACGGTCACGTCTCCCGCGATCTGATGAAAATGGGGCACCGCATCCGACATCCAGATGCCCCCGGGACCATGCTGCTGGAAGGTTCTGGGAGTCCCCATGAGCTTTGGAACGCCGGAGGTGAAGGCGAATTTTCGGCCCTTGAGGAAATCATCCGGGCAGTCTTGGCCGCTGCGCTTCACCAGCTCGGGTTTATAATCAAAGATGTCCAGATTGGGCGGGCCACCGGACATGTGTAGGTAAATGATGCGTTTGGCCTTGGGGGCAAAATGCGGTTTCCGGGGCGAGAGAGGGTTTCCGGGGAGGGGGACGGCCTGCGCCTCGCTGCCCAGAAGGTTTTGGAGGGCGATCGCCCCCAGACTGAGGTGCGCGCTGTTTTGGAGAAAATTTCGGCGGGTTTGCCGCTGCATGGTTTCCCTCTGAATCTGGAGCTGAATTTCCGTCATGAGATTTGGGGAGTGAGGTTTGGGGTAGATCAGCGACGCATGAGAAATTCGTCCAAATTCATGATGACGTTACAAACCGTGGTCCATGCTGCCAGTTCCGAGGCTTCCATGTTGGGAGGCAGTGGCCCTAGCGGTTCTGTGGCTATGGAACGGGCCGATTTCAGATCTGTGGAGTAGTGTGAGAGTGCTTGCTCCAAGAGGCGAACCACACTGGCGAGCTCCGGATCGGCGGGCGGCCGGGAGAGTGCCAGCTGATAGGCGTAATGGATGCGGGAATGAGGACTAGTTCCTCCCTCACGAACGATCCGCCGTGCAAACGCCTGCGCGGCCTCGATGTAAACGGGGTCATTTAAAGTCACAAATGCCTGGAGGGGGGTGTTTGTTCGATTGCGCCGGATCGTACACACCTCCCGGTTGGGCGCATCAAAGGTCGTAAAGCTTGGGTAGGGGCTGTTGCGGCGCACCTCCGTGTAGATCGCCCGGCGGTAACGGTCCTCTCCCTCACTGGTCACCCAGTCGTTGCCTCGCCCAAATGCGGTCGAAAGACCCATGCTCGGCTTTGCGGGCCGGACGGGTTTTCCAAACATCTTGCGGCTTAGAAGACCGCTGACAGAGAGCGCCTGATCCCTGACAACCTCCCCCGTCGCCCGAAATCGGGGGCCACGCGAGAGAAACCGGTTTTCGAGATCCTTCTCCCTTCCTTCGTCGGTGACGGTCGACGTCTGCTGGTAGGCGGCAGAGGTCACCAGAAGCTTCAGGAATGATTTGATGTCCCAGCCAGACCGGAGCAGTTCCGTTGCGAGCCAGTCGAGCAAATCCGGGTGCACTGGCATTTCGCCTTGGGCGCCAAACTCCTCGCTGGTTCTGACGATTCCGACCCCGAAGAGGGCCTCCCAAAAACGGTTCGCCGTCACCCTGGCCGTCAGCGGGTTTTCCGGACTCATCAACCAACGGGCCATGGCCAGCCGATTGAGTGTGGCTCCCTCCGCGGGAGAGGGAAATATGGCGGGTATGCCCGGGCGTACTTCTTCTCCCAGGTTTAGGTAATTTCCCCGGAGCTGAATTTTGGTGACCCGGGCTTTGTCGGGCGGGATTTCTCGGAGGATGGGCACCGTGTCGGGCTTCAGGGCCTCCAATTCCTTCTGGTACTTCGTCAGCGCTTTTCGGTCCTCCGCTGCTTCGGGTGCGTGATTGCGTAAGAAAAAATCTTGGACCTGACTCTTCTGCGCCGGAGAAAGCCCCTGCGGAGCGGCGGTGATGAGCTCGCGGAGGGTTGGGGGAGTGGAAGACCAGAGCTCCGAGAGCGGACTCCCCGAGGCGCTCACAGAAAAGGAGGCCAGTCGGAGATTCTTCTTCTTCGCGTTGTGCTCCAGGGTCACCTCAAGCAGGCCGTCCCGGGACGTTTCCATCGGTTTGTCCAGAATGAGAGTCAGCGTCTGTTCCGTCGTGCTATTGGGCACACTCCAGCCTTTGTTGCGGTTTTTCTCAGGGTTCAAAGCGCGCAAACCCACCACCGTTTGTGGCTCATACCCTCCCGCCGATGCAGTGGCGTACACGGCTCGAAACTTCAGCTCGCGCTCGTCGCGAGGCTCGAATTCGGCTTCGGGTGTGCGCAGATCCTCGACGCGGGACCACACGACCTTCGACGCATCATCCAGCAGGCTTACTTTAGATCCACCCCACGTGTACCCGCCTTCCCTCGGCGCTTTCACCACGATGCGCTCCAGCGGATAGATTTGCCCAAGGTCGACCAGAAGAAAGTCGCCCGGTTGCTCTCCCTGAGTCTTCGCAATCGAATCCGGGCCTTCTTGGCCATCCACGGCGAGGGCTGCCTGAGCGGTGCTCAGACTGCCACTGAGGCGGGCGACGGCTCCGGCGGCCACGTTTTTCCCCCCTGAAAAGACCTGCAACTCTGCGACCTGAAGGGGTCTGGCCGCCCCGGTGAGCTCCATTTTGAGATAACGCGCGGATTTCCCCTTGGGGCCCTCCGGAAAATAAACTGCCCGGATTCCCTCCAGCTCAAATGCGCCTTGGGCTCCCAAACCCGCCCCTTTTCCGGGAAGGGAATGCTCGGGAATGGAGGCAATTCTGAGAGCGGAAATCTGCGGGCCGGAGAGGGGCATGGTGACCTTCATGGAGGCGGGTGCCGGGGCCTTCGGGTCGACCAGAAAAGAGCCGTCCTGGCGACGCGTGAACGACGTTGGTGGCACCCCCGTCAGAGTCGTCGAATTTGGGATTTCCCATGAAATACTTCTCGGAAACGCTTCAATCCACCGAGGTAGACCGGACAGCCAAGCCACAGATGGGTTCCGAAATCTTTCTTCGAGTGAGCGGACTTTCTGCTCAAGGTCCGCCTTCCGGTTCAATTCCTCTGGGAGGTAAAAGGAATGCAGGGGGGCTTCATCGTTCCGGTCGGCATCCTCGGTTTGATTGAGAATGGCGAAAAACTGGAAGTATTCCTTCTGCGTGAGCGGGTCGAACTTGTGGGTATGACATTGAGCGCACGCCATGGAGGACCCCATCCACACGGACCAAGTCGTGTTGACCCGGTCAATCACCGCCGCGTTGCGGAATTCTTCGTCCACGGTACCGCCCTCGTTATTGGTGAGTGTGTTTCGGTGAAACGCCGTCGCGATCAGTTGCTCCTCGCTGGGGTTCGGCAACAAGTCTCCTGCCAGCTGCTCCACGGTGAATTGATCAAAGGGCTTATTCTGGTTGAAGGAGCGAATCACGTAGTCGCGATAAGCCCAGATACTGCGGCCGGGGTCGCTGGGAAAGCCGGCTGAGTCTGCGTAGCGAGCCAGATCGAGCCACAGGCGCGCCCAGTGTTCCCCGAACTCCGGCCGCGCTAGCAGACGGTCCACGTACTTGCTGAAGGCGTCGGGCGCGGGGTCCATTGCCAAGGCCTCCACTTCTGCGGGGGTGGGCGGCACGCCGATCAGGTCTAGCGCGGCTCTTCTCGCCAGGGTGGCACGGTCGGCTTGGGCATTGGGCTTTAACCCCTCCCGCTGCATGCGAACCCATAAAAAACGGTCGATCGGGTGTTGTCCCCAGACGCGGTCGGGTACAGCGGGCGGGGCGATTCGCTGCGGCTTGGAGTAAGCCCAATGGGGGGCGTAGGAAGCCCCCTGTTGAATCCACTCCGTGAGTAGGGAGATTTCCTTTTTGGTCAGCCTTTTTCCC
Source organism: Verrucomicrobiota bacterium (assembly GCA_037975925.1). GTDB lineage: Bacteria > Verrucomicrobiota > Verrucomicrobiia > Chthoniobacterales > Chthoniobacteraceae > Chth-196. The sequence continues at coordinate 7,774 of JBANFR010000025.1, read as the reverse complement.
GTCTTCGGCGGGGGCATGACCTCCTCTTTGTCGTCCGAGAGAATTCGCTGCAAAAGTGCGCTCTTCTCCGGATGATTGGGCTGCACTGCAAAGTAACCTCCGAGGTCCCGGCGCGCCCCCTCCTCAACGTCCAACCGGAGTCCCCCCGGATCCGCCCCCTTCCGATTCTTCTCATCGGGTCCATGGCAGTGAAAACAGTAGTTCGAAAGGATGGGCCGGATGTCGCGGGCGAAGTCGACTTTCGGGGCGGCAACCGGTGGCGCGGACAGGAGGGATTGGGACACCAGATGCAGGGTCAGGATGCAGGGACCCAATCTTGTGGAGAACGGAAGGGGAGAGAGAGTCATGGACGCGAGAGGGGGGCCTCAGGAGGACCTTCGACTGGGGCAAAAATTAGAAGCGCGAGGGGTTGCCCATTTTCGGAGGGTAGAGGGGAGGCGATCGGGAGCGTGCCTGGGCTCTCATCGGCAATCAGGGTGGGTTTCTGGAAATGCGTTGACGCACTGAAAGTGCAGGCACTAGCGTTCCTCCCCCCTTCCATCTCGGTCTGTGAAGCCCGTTTGAAGGAGGCAATGCCCGCAAACGAGGCCCAGCGTGAGCTTGGTTCCTCGAAATCGGGCCTTTTTTTTCTATGGCTGAAGAACTTTCCTACGTAATCGTGACCCCACATTCGATCCGCAAATCGCGGACGGGGGGTATTTTGTCTCGGCTCATTTCCCGGACGGCACTGGACCTCGTGGCGGCCCGACTGTTCACCCCCTCGGAGGCGCTCGTGAAGGAGTATGCCGAGAGCATCGTGACCACAGACGTTCCCGGACACCGCGACGTCCAGGAGCAGCTTCGGCGTTACGTTCTGGAAAACTTCAGTCCCAAGCCGAGTGAGCGGCCTCGGGTCCTGATGCTCGTGTTCAAAGGCGAGCAGGCGGTCCAGAAAATCCGCGAAGCGGTCGGTCATATTCTGCATGAGCGCACCTCGGGTGAAACGATTCGCGACACCTTCGGCGACTACATCACCGACGCACTCGGTACGGTGACCTATTTTGAGCCCGCGGCGATTGCCCCGCAGGATCCGACCAGCGCCAAAGCAGATCTCTTGTTGTGGGCGAGCCACTCGGACGCGGAGGGGGGGGTGATGGATGATTCGATTCGTTTTCCGGCAGATCAGTCTGTGGAGAAAACCCTCGTCCTGATTAAGCCTGACAATTTTCGAGTTCCGAGTACCCGGCCCGGTGGAGTCATGGACGTGTTTTCACGGTCCGGCCTCTATATTGTGGGATTTAAGGTGCATCGGATGAGTGTGGCTCAGGCTGAGCAGTTCTATGGTCCTGTTCTCGAGGTGTTGATGGAGAAACTGCAGGATCGTTCGGGCGAGCAGGCTCGGAGGGTTTTGGAGGCGGAGTTTGGTTTGAATCTGGGCGACGAGACTCAAAAGAAACTCGGCGAAATTTTGGGGCCGATTAACGGCCGTGAGAATTGGGAGCAAATTGTGAAGTTTATGGCCGGGCGGAAACCCAGCGAGTGTCCCCCGGAGATGCGGAATCTGCCGGGAACCGAAAAATGTATCGCGATCGTGTACCAAGGGGTCGATGCCGTCAGGAAAACCCGCGAGGTTCTTGGGCCCACAGACCCGGCCAAAGCCCCTCCTGGATCCATCCGTCGCGAGTTTGGTCAAACCATTATGGTCAATGCGGCTCATGCCTCCGACTCCGCTGAGAACGCCCAGCGCGAAATGGGGATTATCCAGATCGCAGAAAATAACTTCAAAACGCTGATCGAGGGTTGGTTTACGCGTTAATTTGGTTCAAGCGCTCAATTCCGTTTCCTCTCCGCTCTCCTACATTATCCAATACCCCACGCTATGGAACTTGCCGAACGCGCCACTATCCTGACTCCTTCGCTCACCCTGTCCATCGACTCGAAGGCAAAAGCCATGAAGGCTGAGGGAATCGATGTTTGCAGCTTTGGAGCTGGTGAACCCGATTATGACACCCCGGAGCACATCAAGGCGGCCGCCATGGCCTCCTTGGATGGCGGGTTTACAAAATACACCCCCTCCAGCGGGATACCGGAGTTGCGCCAAGCGATTGCGGATAAGCTCAAGGCGGATAACGGGGTGGACTACAAGCCGAGCCAGATCATTGTTTCCAACGGTGCGAAGCACTCCTGCTACAACGCGATCTTGGCCACCTGCCAGCCCGGGGACGAGGTGATCATCCCTGCTCCCTACTGGCTTTCTTACCCTGAGATGGTTCGGTTGGCTGGGGCGGAACCGGTTTTTGTGGCGACCAAGGAGGAGAACGATTGGAAGATGACCGCCGAGGAGTTTGAGAGCGCAATGACGCCTCGAACCAAGATGGTGATTTTGAATTCACCCGGGAATCCCACAGGATCCGTTTACACGCGCCAAGAGCTGGAAGCGCTAGTCGAAGTGGCTGAAACCGAGGGGATTTTTATCCTTTCCGATGAGATCTACGAGAAACTGACTTATGATGGTGCCGAGCACGTCTCGATCGCTTCCCTCTCGAAGACTGCTTACGATCTGACAATCACGATCAACGGTTTTTCAAAGGCGTACTCGATGACGGGCTGGCGTCTTGGATATCTGGCCGCTCCGGAACAAGTCGCGCGTGCGATTGATGCGATTCAGAGTCATTCCACTTCGAACCCTTGTTCCTTTGCCCAAAAGGGCGGTTTGGCTGCCCTCAAGGGAGATCAGACGCCGGTGGAGGACATGCGTGCGGAGTTTGACTTGCGCCGTCAGTACATGGTGAACCGGTTGAGGAGCATTCCGAAGGTGAGTGTCGTGGAGCCGAAGGGAGCCTTTTATTGCCTCGCCAACATCTCCCAGTTCGGGCTCACGTCGTCCAATTTTGCGGAGAGATTATTGACCAAACATCATGTTGCTGTGGTGCCGGGAATTGCTTTCGGTGACGACCGCACGGTCAGGCTCTCATACGCGACGGGTCTGGATATTATTAAGAAGGGCTTGGACCGTTTCGAAGAATTCTGCAAATCGCTCTAGTTCGAGTCTCTCGAGTGCTCCTTGGGAAACGTTTTCACGGTAAATTCTTTGGATTTTCCCTTGAAAAAACAAGGAGTGCAGTCTTAGCTCTCGCCCCCATTTTTTGCGCAAACACCTGAATGTTTGTTGTCGGTCCTCGGGTGGCTCCGTTTTAGGGGGAGCTACCGAATGCGCCGAGGGAAACCCAACAAAATAAGTCTGAAAGGCCGGTTTCCGGCCACCGTTTAAATATGCCAGTCCGTCTCGGTCGGTTTGAAATGCCTAAGTCTCTCGTGAAAGATGAGGCTTCCAGAACAGAAACGTACGCCAAGTTCATCGCTGAGCCTTTTGAGGCGGGCTATGGGCACACTGTGGGGAATTCCCTTCGCCGCGTATTGCTGTCCTCCCTAGAGGGAGCTGCGGTCACCTCCGTGAAGATTGCGGGCGCTTCTCACGAGTTTCAGACTCTGCCGAATGTCGTGGAGGACGTGACCGACATTATTCTCAACCTCAAGAAGGTGAAGTTTAAGGCGCACGATCATGAGGTTCGGAATTTGGTGATTTCTGTCAACAAAGAGGGGCCTGTGACCGCCGGCGACATTCAGGACTCGGCTCAGTGCGAGGTGGTGAACAAGGACTTTGTGATTTGCACCTTGGACAAGAAAACAAAGTTCGAGGCGGAGTTGGAGGTTCGGGTCGGCCGTGGTTTCTCCACGGGTGACGAGAACAAGACGCCGGATCAGCCGATTGGCGTGATTGCGATTGATTCCATTTTTTCTCCGGTGACGAGAGTGAAGTATTCCGTGGAAGCCACCCGCGTGGGTCAGCGGACAGACTACGATAAACTGATCTTGGAACTCTGGACTGATGGTCGAATCACCCCGGAGGACGCTCTTGTCCAGGCCTCCAGCATTCTGAAGCGTCACTTCGAACCTTTCTACGGATATGATGAGAATGCGGTGGATTTTGCGGAAGAGCAGCCGCAGCAGAGCCAAGAAAACCAGAAGCTCAAGAAGCTTCTGAACATGAGCGTTAACGAAATTGAGCTTTCGGTCCGTGCGGCGAACTGCCTCAACAATGCGAATATCACCACCGTCGGGCAGCTTGCTCAGAAGTCGGAGAGTGAGATGCTCAAGTACCGCAACTTCGGCAAGAAGTCGCTCAATGAGATCAAAGACAAACTGGTTCAGCTTGGCTTGTCTTTGGGAATGAAATTTGAGTCGGGACTTGTTGATCCCAACTCCGCTGACACCAGTTTGGTGGAACGCTAATCCGCTGCCCAGTGGGCGGATTTTTTGATGAGTTCGCCCCAACTTTTATTTTCAACCTAAATAGTCCCATGCGTCACCAACGGAAAACCGTAAAACTAGGCCGGAGTCAGGCCCACCGCGACGCGCTGATCGCCAATCAGGCAATTAGTCTGATTGAACACAGCCGCATCACGACCACTTTGGCGAAAGCGAAAGCAGTTCGGCCATTTGCTGAAAAGCTGATCACCATCGCTAAGAAGAATAGTCTGCATGCCCGCCGTACGGCGCTTGCCTACCTCTTTCACAACAAGGGTGCGGTGAAGGCTCTCTTTGAAAAGGTGGCACCCCGCTCCGCGACGCGGCAGGGTGGTTATACCCGGATCGTGAAGCTAGGGCAGCGTTACAGCGATGCCTCCGAAATGGCGATTTTGGAGTGGGTCGACCAAGCGACGCCGGAAGCTCCGAAGGAAGCTGCTGTTTCTGAGCAGGCTTCTACGCCTGAAGCTTCTCAGTCCTAGGTTTCCAGCGGAGTATTCCGCTAGAGGTCCGAAACAATTCTCGGTGGAGCGCTCTTCTTATTGGGAGAGCGCTCTTCTTTTTTGCGTCCTGAACGGTCAGACCTTTAAGGCCCGAGTCGTTGAGGAGAATCTGATGCAGATCCCTGTGGACTGGCTTCCTGGGTGACTCTGAGGAAGAGGCTGCGGGTTTCAGCTGCGGTGCCCGATGTTCCAGCTTGGCATTCAATCGGCAGTTCATAGTCCCCGGCTTGGGCACCTGGGATTGGGGCGATTCGGATGGTCCAGACGCTGGAAAGTGTCTCTCTTTCCAAAGAAGACACAAAAGGGAGTGTTTTTGCGGTGGAGCCCAAACGGGCGCTCCAGCCCTCTGGGATCGTGAGTTGAGCCGTCTTTTTCCCGGGATCTTTGGCCGATTCCCAGAGAAGGAATGCGGGTTCCAGAGTTGTCGGGGGTCTGAGTCGGATCTGGAGACGGGTAGGGTGGAGGGGATCTTCCGATGTGCGGATTTCGATCCGAACGAGCCTCGGCAGTGAGACTCCGACGGTGCGGAGCCTTGCGGTAAGGATGCCTCTTTCACCGTGCGCGACCCGAGTTTTGGAGAGTTGTGTCGCCAAGCAACCACAGGAGACCTGGACTGAATCGATGTGAACCGGGGTGAGTCCCGGGTTTTGATAAGCGAAGGTGACCGCTCTCGCGGTGCCGGCGGGAGGAGAGGTAGTTTCGAGCTCCTTGTTGTCCCAGATCAGGTCTGCATTTCCGAGAGAGTGCAGGCTTGCGGCTGTCAGTGCGAGGAGGGCGGCGCGGCGCATGGGGAAGAAGCTCCAAACAGGCGGAGAGCGTTAGCGAAGAGAATATCGGCGAGACCGGACGCGGGCATGTTTCGGTCGGAGGCCAGTGCTTCCAAGCACAACAGGAGATTGAGTGGGTGGTTCATCGAGTCTCCGCGAGAGGATTCCAAGGGCGCAAGAGCGAGAGCGCGGGGGGGCGACATGTCCGGACAGTCCGTCTCGATGAGAATCCGCTCGAGGGGAAGCGTCGCAAAATGGTGGCGCAGGTCGATCTTTCGAGGGTGCAAGAAGGCGGGTGAAAACGAGAAATAGGCTCCGGACTGAACCCAGTGCGGGGTCATTTCCTCTGGGCCAGAGTAACTGTGGAGCAGGAAGCCACAGGCGGGGAGCCGGTGTCTTTGGAGGATTCCTTTCAGCTCGGGCCATGCTTTCAGGCAATGGAGAGAGAGAGGGCGTTCGAGTTGAGCGGCGATTTCGAGGTGCGTCTCGAGCACCGCAGACTGGTCGCCCAAGTCATGGTCCCTCATCCAGCGGTCCAGTCCCGTTTCCCCGATTCCTGCTTTGGGATGCTCTTTGAGGATTTGGAAAAGATCGGAGGCCCACTCCTTCGAACGTTCCTTCTGCCACCAGGGATGCAGACCGTAGGAGGCGAGAATGCCCGGGTGCGTGGATGCCAGTTCGGTGACGTGCGGCCAGTCGGCCTGCCGGGTGGCGTTTACCATCCATCGGCTGATTCCGGCGGCGCGGCAGGCCTCGAGGGCGGGGCCCAAAAACGGAGCGAGACGGGGATCCTGCAGGTGACAATGAGCGTCCCAAAGAGAGGGGGCAGGCATCCCTTTTTTGGTGAGGAACCCAAATCTTCCGCGACCTCAGGCTAGCGGCTCGTTGTCGTAGACAATGACGCGCTCAAAAAATGGCTTACAGATTTGGACAAAACGCAGGTGGAGTTCGCATTGTTTTTGGTAGAACTCGTGGTCCTCCATGTTTTTGAAGCGGGCGCTCATGGAGAAGTCGAAGGAATGATCTGTCACAGGACGGGCTTCCGTGGGCGCAGGACGGGAAACGACGGCTCCTTCCAAGTAGGGGATTTGGGAGAGTTTCCGTAATTCGGCTTCGAAGAGGGCGCGCTGTTCTGCGGACAGGTCCTTTTTGAGCCAAAAGTAGACGTTGTGGATCATGGGAAGTCGGTGGAGTTGCTCCGAGTGGGGGTTATGGCTGGTGGCTTTTCGAATAATGTTCTTTCAGCAGATCCACTCCGAAATCGCGGTCCCGGTCCCGCCAGACGGCGTGGGGGTGGCGCGCCTCATTCTGGGTGTTGTCGTATTCGACGACGAAGGTTTTGCCCTGAATCCGGTAGTAATGAGGTTTGCCGGTTTCTGTGGAGCCGGCCCAAGCGAAAGAAATCGACTCCCAGCCGGAGGTCTGAATCCGTTCCCATTCTGAAGTTTCGATTTCCGGACGATGGTTGCCGAGGTACTCGCGGATGATTTGCTCAAGGGTCGCGCGCTGTGACGAGTCGAGGGCGGACGCGTTGATTCCCTCGGAGGGGGTCATATTGGCGCGAGCGGGATCATTGAGGATGTCCTTAGGGGCATCGGGGGAGATGATGGCGGTCTTTTGCTGGTCGGCATTGAGCGAGAGGATGAGCTTGCGCCCGAGGTCCTCGGAGCGTCCCAGGACTCGCAGTCCGGAACGGGGGCCCTGACGCACCTCGCCTGGGTTGGCGCCGTAAAAAGAGGGGGTGGCGGAGGCACCATGGCCGGAGCAGGTGAAGTTGAAGGAGAGGTGGTGTCCTTCGAAGCGCCAGCCCCAGGGTTTTTCTGCGGAGGGGGAGCCGAATACTGAGAAGAAATACATTTCAGGATCCCGCACCGGTTTGCCGGGCTGCCCTTTTTCGAGTTCCGCAAGGAGCGCCTCCAGACTCATCACGGTGGTGGCTTTGGAGTAGCCACGGGAGCTCATTCCGGAAGCTAACAGCGCATGGGCCACGAGACGCTGCTCTTGGGTCATCTCCTTCAAGGGGAGGCCGAGCCTTTTCCTCGGGATAAAGTGCCAGTTTTTACGCTCTGCGTCTTCGAGGCCGAAAGAGGCTTTCTGGATCTGTTCCGGGCTGAGGGTTGCGAGAAAGGCTTTGGCGGCGTCGGCCATGTCCTGCTCGACGGGGTGCGCCCAGGAGGTGCTTGCAGCGCTCCAGAGGATGATGGCGGGTAGGAACCA
>JBANFR010000024.1:0-31920 GCA_037975925.1 Verrucomicrobiota bacterium | reverse complement strand
CCTTCCGGTGATGCAGGACCAACTGTTTTTCCCAAATGCTGGGCGCGCTGTAACCCGTACCGACATTTTTTTGCCACACAATGGGCAGGCCATTTTCCGGGATGCTCTGGCGGAGGCCGGTTTCGGGCGAAACGTTGTTTTTTTCCGGGCCCAAAAACTCGGGCCAATTTGCGCAGTGAGCCGTGCGGGCGAGGAGGAAAAGGCAGAGGAGGGAGAAGCGGTTCATGAGAGTGCGGGGGCGCTTGCCAAGGCAGAGGACACTCCGGATGCTGCACTGGCATGCAAGAGATTCCCATCCCTGAAACGGTCGCTTCCGGACTTGCCAAAGCTGGGCTCGGTTCAGCTTCGAGGCATTTGTTTGTGTGTATAGGGCCGGAATGCTGCTCGCTGGCGGAGGGGGAGCGCCTCTGGGAGCGGATCAAGGGGCGGATCCGGGAGAGTGGGGTTTCGGCGATGCGCACCAAAGCGGCCTGTTTTCGGGTGTGCCAGGGCGGACCTTGGTTGGTGGTGTATCCGGAGGGGGTTTGGTATGGGGGCGTTACGCCGGAGCGATTTGAGACGATTCTGCAAAGGCATCTTTTGCAGGGGGAAGTGGTGGAGGAGTGGGTTGCCGCACGGAACCCGCTAGGCCCGATTGGGGCGTGCGGCCGTTGAGTGTCCGGAGGGAGGCGAAGCGGGGGACCGAAGGGGCGTTTTTTTGAAAAAGGGTTTGCGTCGGTCGCATGAGTCGCCGATCCTGTGCGCCCCTTTGGAGACGGGGTCTTAGCTCAGTTGGTAGAGCGCCTCAATGGCATTGAGGAGGTCAGGGGTTCGAATCCCCTAGGCTCCACTTCCTTTTCCCGTCGGTGATGCGCCGAAGATTGGAGAGGGGTTTGGTTTAATTTTTGAGGGTTTTGGTGGATTGGGTTGTGGGTGAGGGGGGGGAACTTTGAACCGCAAGCGGCGATGACACGCAGAGAGTCGTTTTCAAAATTACGGAAGCCGTAAGCCCTGCGGTGGATCCGGTTCATCTTCCGATGGAAGCCTTCGGTGATGCCGTTGTTTTGGGTAAAGCGCCACATTCGGGCGATCTCTTCTCTCCAGTTTTGGAAGGTCGCCGCCAGAGTTTGCATCGCTTCAAATCCAGATCGTTGAAGCTGCCCGAGGATCGACAGGAACCTTTGACTCCACTGACGGCATCGAAACTTGGTTTGATCCTTCTGATTGAGAAGGTCTCTGATTTCGTGCATTTTATCGTAGACAATTCGGAGGATGGGATGGGTTTGGAACATGCCTCCCAAGAGGGCCTTTTGCTCGGTTGTGAGTTTTGGGGGGAGCCTTGCGCAGTCACCCCAAACGTCCTTTTCCAGCGGCAAGTTCCGGAGCCAGTTTGCGGGCCACTTCCATGAAGTGATGTTGGCTCCGGCGCACGACATGGAAGCGATCGGCTACGATTTGTGCGTTTGGAAAGAATCGGCGAATGAGACTCCGGTACGAATTACTCAGATCGATACCCACGGAGAGTTACCGGATTTGCAAACAGACGACTTCTTTTGGGCATCGGAAGCGGAGTGGAAGGGTGTCGCCGATTCCTCGTGAAACGATCACTGTACTGTTCCCAACCTCGCGCCGGTCACAGCACCATTGGTACAAGATATTCCCGGGAAAGAAGCTTCTGTCCCGACATACATGCAATACGAACTGTCCTCCATGAAGGTGGCCTGCGAGTACCAGATCACAGCCCTCAAGGCGGGACGCGACAATATCCTCTGGATTATGTAAGAGGACTATTCGCCGCTCATTTTTGGTTAAGCTATGCTCCCTTGCATTGTGATGGTGAGCCCACGATGCAATCTGGTAATGAAAACCGGCCGGTGAAATGAAATGGTAAGGCTCGCCGTCTACGCAGTAAGTGTTTTTCAGTTGGTGCAATCGATTGATATAAGTCCGGCCAAACCAGCCGTCATGATTGCCTCGGATCCAATAGACAGGCCGTTTCTGAGAGATACGCTCCACAAACTCACAGAAAAGCCGTCCGCCACGCCGGGTGTCATAATAATCGCCGGTCAGTGCGATTGTGTCTGGTGTAAGCTCCGAGATGTAAGATTCAATGGCGTTTAATTGCCGCCCTGTCCACTTTAGATGAAGGTCGCTTCAGTGAAGGATGCGCAGTTCTTCTTTGTTGTTGTGCCACGGCAATGTTTCCTGCCGTAAGGTCACTTTATCATTGAATATGAGCGAGGACAAGAATTGCGTAACTTGCCTCATACGAAAGCGTGGGGTTGTGATGGGGATTGTTGTTCAATCTGAATTGGGCGAGTGGTGCGTTTTGGGTGATTGTCTGATGATTGGATGGGCGTATCTAATGGGTGGATGTAAAAATGTGTTCGCTCCAGTGGGTAATGAAGAATTTCTTTTCCATTGGAAACGGGTTGTTGGATTGTCCTAACAGTGGTCTTAAGGCTGTGCTCATTTGCAGGCTTACCAGAATAAGTATCACCATCCATATCTTGATGTGCCGCCAGTCTCGTATCTGGAGTGTTTCCAGTAGCCTTTTCAAAAGCCGGAGCGCGAATCCAATGGCAACCAGCCAGAATAAAAGGTGCAGCGCTCCCACAAGAGCCAGCGAATCGGTGGATTGTGAAAACACCCAGGCGACTGGGATGAAACCCACCAGAAGAAGGGCGGTTAACGCCAGGATCGCACTCAGAATGCCCAGAACGGAACGTAATGTGACTTCGGCGCCGGACAGGCAGGCGAAAATAAAAAGACTAGGCAGACAGATAGCAAAGCTCATGAGTGTTCCTAAGCTGATTTTCAGTGCAGCAATCCATGTCTGATGTCCGCCGGAAAAGCTGCCAATGATGAGGCCGTAACAGGCAAGCGCTACGAGGCCAAACACGGTGAGACCTGCGGGTAATTTTATCGATGGATCTTCATGGAGTGCCTGAATTAATCTCGCGGGAGATTTTAATAGAGCCATAAGGGCTTGGCCGATTGAATTTATCGGCGTGAGGATAGGCGGGTTTGCTCCGGTTGGGTGTGTGTTATTCATGGGAATTATTTCAAAAAAGGAGGTGTCTTGCAGCCTTGTAAACGGCCTCATAAAAATTGCCGCGCAAGGGGTCCGATCGAAGAAACTCCACCGCCAAGGCTGGGCTTCCCACAAAGGGGCGGAGGATCCAGGACACTTGCGCGCCAAAGAATAGGTTGCCGGCAAGCCAGGCCCAGAAGACCCGTTGGGCGATCGCCGGTGTCGGGCACAGATGGCGAAGCAACGAGATCAGGCGTCGGTTGGCAATGATCCCCGCGTAAGCGATCATACCCACATCGGCCAGGAGCGTTACACTATGGCCCGTGCCCCGAGCGGTTGAAGCGAGGGACGGGGTATTGGCTAGAATGAAAAGGGCGACCGGACTGAGCGCTCCCAGGAGCAGTGCGGCAATGGTGAAGCTCATGAGGATTGTCAGCGCGGTTTGGCGGAAACTGAGTTCGGCACCCAGAATCTGCGCCAGAAGTCCGTTCAGGAGTGCGTTGCCACCCCAGGTCAGAAAAATCAGGAGCGGCATCTTGATCCCGGTAAATACCGCCTGTAACGGGGCTCGCCACACCCCGATGGCTGCCCCGTAGGTGCCGCATCCGAGGATGATGACAATCGCACAGGTGAGCGGCCATGCGAGGGAGCGTGCCTCGAGCAGAGGCGCGAGGGTCGCCGTTTCCCCGCGACACAGCGCCCATAACCTCCGTGCGGCAGTTTTCACGCCGCCACCTCCGTCGCGAGGTGTGCGGCTTGAGTGATGGCGACGCGGTCCCCGAAACAGAGACCGTCATGTTGGGCGAGACGGATTTGCATCATAGAAGCTTTGTTTCGCAAAGTTAGTGGGTAAAAATGTTTCAGCTGCGTCCGGCTGTGACGATGGGTTCGAGTTTCCATCGTGGAACGGACGATGCGGAGCTGCTGGTCCGCTTCGATGAAGGTCGTCATGGGGCGACTTTGTGTCACAAAGTCGCGCTTTGCAATACAAAGTGAGGTGCTCGCTTCGCAACACTCCCTTTGGGTTATCCGCAGACCGGTTTGATCGTTCGGTCTTTGGGAGACCACGGGCGGAAAATCAGAAGCGTTCTGCGATCCGGTTCTCAAGCGAGTGCGCGGTCGTGTGGTTTAGCGTGGTGTGGTGGTATCCATTGGAAAGAAGTAGTTTATGAGATAAAAAGTTCCAGGATTGCTCTGATGGAAATGCCGCCCAGATACGCGAATAGATCGGGATTATTGAATGTGGAGCCGAGGATACGGTGACCGATTCGGGTAGCCTGGAGAGCGTCGCCCAGTTCGTGTTCATTTTGGCGCTTCCCGCGACGAGTCGCGGCAACGGGGCAAAAAACAATTTCCTATCCGTTCAAATCAGGGGTTCGAATCCACCGGGCAAGCGGGGTTCCTTCAATTTCAACCAGACGTTGTCGACCCCGGAGATGAGGGCGAAGCGATCGGAGGGAACGGTGCCTTGACAAGTGGTGCTGAGCATCGAAGGAAGGCATGTGCGATTCACAGTGGAGCAAATTTCATGAATTTTGATCTTCAAGAGCCCCGGAAGCAGGCGGCGCGGGGGGGGAGACTTTTCTCGCATCTTTGGAGTGCGCGCTCGGCGTTTTGGGTGTTGCGGGTCGGGGTCGTGTGCGGGTGGGGTTTGTTGAGCGGGGGCTGTGCGACCCGGGAGGTGACCCCCAAGGTGCGTGATACGAGCCGGTCCTTTACAACGGTGGTGCTGGATGCGGGCCATGGGGCTCACGATTCGGGTGCGCGGATCCGGAAGGGACCACTCGAGAAGGATCTGGCCTTGGATGTGGTTTTGCGGATGGAACCGAAGCTCCGTGCGGCCGGTTTCCGCACGGTCCTCACGCGGAGGCGGGATGTTTTTATTCCGCTCTTGCAGCGGGCGGAGATTTCCAATGCGCAAACGAACGCGATTTTTGTGAGCGTGCACTTCAACGACGCGGGCCGGCGCTCGGCTTGCGGTGTGGAAAGCTATTATTTTTCGCCGGAATCGTCGCGAATGGCTTCGAGGATGGTGGGTGCCCTGTCCCAAGGCACCGGCGCACCCAATCGCTGTGCGCGGGCCGCACGCTTTTGTGTGCTGCGCAACAACGCGAATCCGGCAGTGCTGATGGAGTGCGGATATCTCTCGAGCCGGGCTGAGGCGGCTTTGATTGTGCAGCCGGGGTATCGGGAGAGAATTGCGGCGGGGATCGTTCGTGGGATTGTGGAGCAGCGCGGCGGGCCGCTGCTGCAAAAGGCGGAAACGTTGTCTGCCTTCGCGTTGCAATAAGGGCCCCGGAGAAAGGGGAAAAGACCCGCGCGGCCTTCAGGGATGCTGTGCGGGGTGGTGCTCGGGAGCGATGCGAATGCGGTGGGTGGCGCTGGAGATGAGAGGGAAGACGTGTTGGGAGAGGAAGCTGCCCCCGATCAGGACGAGTGCGCAGGCGGTGATGGGCCAGCGTTCTCTGGGGAGGGCGTCCGGGATTTCGATGACGTGTTTGGGGAGGACGCCCAGGAAGAGGAGGGTATACAGGCGTAGGAGATTAATTGCGTTGAATGCGGTGGCCGCGAGCATGGAGACACCCATCCACGGGTGGCTTTCGAGCGCACCGTGGAAGAGGAGATCTTCGGCGTTGTATCCGAGGGTGCCCGGGAGGCCGACCAGGGCCAGGGCCGCGAGGAGGAAAAAGGTGGCAAGCCGCGGCGCTCTGACCGCCAGGCCCAGGTTGCCCTCGGGGTCAGCGACGTCCATCACACGGACTTCGAGGATCCGGAGAATGCCTGCGAGGATGCTGGAGGCCACCGAAACGACAAACCAGTGGAGGAGTGCTCCGGTGATTCCCTGTTCGTTGGCCGTGGCGAGCCCTGCGAGGATGAAGGAGGCTTGGCTGATGCAGACAAAAGCGAGGAGCCGACGCGGTGTTTTTTCGGCAAATCCGCGGATGCTGGCGAGGAGTGCGGTGGCCAGAGCGAGAATTCCCAGCCAATCCAGCGCATGTTGGGCGTAGCCCGGAAGTTGAACGGCCTCGGTGCGAGCGGTTAGGAGTGCGCCGAGGTGGCCGTTGAATAGGAGAACGGATGGGATGAGGGGGCCGTGTTGGAAAGAGGCCACCACCCAGGAGTGGAGGGGGAAGAGGCCTTTGCGGAGGGCGACGGCGGCGAGCAGGAAGGCGAAAGCGAGTTGATTGGCGTGTGAGAAAGATTCGAGGGAGGAGCTGTGGGTGAGGTAGACGAAGGCCGAGAGGGCGGCAGCGCTTGCGACCAGGAACAGCGCGTTGATTCGGTTGGGGCGTGTGTTTCCGAAAAGTCCGAGCAAGAAGGGTGCGGAGGTGATCCACCACCCTGCGGCGAGGGCAGGGAGGGTAGCGGCGGCGTAGGCGGTGATGGTTCCAAGGCAGAGGAGCATCATTCCTGCAAGGGTGCGACCGGCGGTGTCTCGTTTGGGGGCGATCAGGATGAAAACCAGGTGCAGGGCTGTGAAAAACACCATGGGCATCCCGTTGAGTGAATCGGAGCGGAAGTGGGACAGGAGCGGCCCGAGGCTCGGCGGGTTCGGGGCATTGCCGGGAGCGGCGATCGTGGCGGCGAAACACAGGAGGGCCAGCAGGGAGGTGATGGCTGCCGTGAGGCGTCCCGCTCCTGGTTGGCGGTGTCGGAGGCAGAGGAGTGTTCCGAGCGATAAGGAGCCGACTCCGAGCAGGAGAAAGGGGATGTTCGACATGGCGCTTTTTCAGGACTGAGAGGGTTGAGCTTCGGAGGTCTCCGGGAAGGGGTGGGGGTGTTTCTCGGCAGTTGGCGTAGGGGAAGCCTGCGGGGGCTGGCAGATCCAGCGTGGTTCAAAGAGGGACAGGGCCCCGGCCAGCCCTTTCATGGGGGCAATGACGAAACGATCGACGACGGCATCATAGAAGCCCCGGCCGATAGCGATTCGGTACAGGAAAAGCTGGAGTCTTTTGGGGAGCAAGGCTTCGAGGTGCTCACCCGTGGGATCCAGGTGTCCGCCTGCGGCGGCGTGGACCCGGTGATGGTCATGGAGCATGGAGGGGGCACGAAGAAACTGCATGGCCCGGATAAGGGCGTGGCTGATGACGTGGAAGAGAGCCAGGTTGCTCCAGCCGAATCCAATCTCTGCAAAAATGATTCCCAGTTGGGTTTGGGATGCGTAGGCGAGCGAGGTTTTTGCATCGGCGCAGGTCCGATGGACGAGAGTGCTCAGCAGCGCCGTTGCGAGTCCGATGAGGATTACGAGGGTGCGTGACACGGGGGAGGATTGGATGAGCGGCTCGGCCCGCAGGAGGAGGTAGGCGCCGGCGTGGACGGAAATTGCCCCGTAGAAGACGGCGCTGGAAGGGGTGGGGCCTTCCATGGCTCGGGGGAGCCAGCCTGAAAAAATCCCCTGAGCCGATTTGCCGCTGGCTGCGAGGACGAGAAGCACGGCGAGGAAGGCGGCTTTGCCGCCGCTGGAATGGCCGTCGGCCGCCAGGGCGCTCCCAAAGAGGGTGTCCCAAGAGCTGCTCCGGAACCAGTGGTGAGCAAAGAACACTGCGAGCAGGATAAAAAGGTCCGCGATGCGGTAGGTGCCAAAGACGCGGAGCGCGTTGCGGACGGGTTCCTGGCGGTACTGAAAAAAGCCAATGAGCAGGACGGAAGTCACCCCGACGAGTTCCCAACCCGCGATCAGGAGGTCGATGGATTGAGCGCTGAAGACCACGGAGGCACCGAAGGCGAACAAGTGAAGCAGGAGAAAGAAGCGGCTGAAGCCCGGATCGCGGTGGAGGTAGCGGGCAGAGAAGGAGCCGATGAGTCCAACCAGGACAACGGTCGCGGCGAGGAGCGGGAGAGAGAGTTTGTCGACGAGGAAAACGAGTGGGAATCCGTATTCGCCGACTGAGAACCAGTTCCCGAGAGAGACTTGGATTGAGTGGGAAGGGGTTTGGAGAAGCTGCCAGGTCAGAGCGGCGACGGTGAGGGTGAGCAGCGAGTAGGTGAGGGCGGAGAGGCGCGTGATGGCCCGCTCCGGGAGGTGCCCGCCGAGCATCCAGCCGAGGCCAAGGAGGAGGAAAAGGCATCCCGGGGTGGCGACGATAACGAGAAGGAGATTTTCGGAGATCAAGGGACGTGCGGGATTGGAGGTTAGGCGACCTGGGGATGCGGCGGTTCGATGCGGGCGACCGGGAGGTGATCGAGTTTGCCCGAGTAATAGGCCATGGAGCTTTCTGCGACCGGGAGGGGTTCTTCATCGCCGGTGAGCGGTTCCCATTGGGAGTGGCCGCGGTAGATTTCAATGGAGCCATCCTCGGGGTCCATGGTGGCAAGCCGGATCCAACGGTTTTCCACAAACTCCTGGAGGATAGGACTCTGGTGCACGACTTGCATCAGGCGCTTTGGAGTGGATTCGATCACAAAAAGGATGCGGACCGGCTCATGGATTTCGACGGTTTGTAGGGGAAGGCCCGTTCTGAGGTCGCCCTGGTAGCCGTTCATGACTCCGACGAGGGCCGAGATATTGTGCGGAAGTTTGGTGCCGCAGCCGTAGCCCTCGTTGTCGACGGAGGAAAAATAGTATTCGAGGTTGATGCCCCCGCAGACGGGGATCACGGCCCCCAGGACGGCGGCGAGCGCTTTGTCCTCCGGGTCCGAGAGGGCGTCATAGCTAATCAAAAACGCGCGTCGGTCGAAGAAGAGTCCGCGGGTGTGTTCGCGACGTCCGACGATGGCGACGGCATTGGTGGAGTGGCCGTATTCCGGGCGTGATTCTCCCAAGTGCTCCGAGCGTTCCTGCACGTGGCGGAGTCCAGCCTCGGGGTCGAGGGAATGTCCGGCTGCCTCGAAACGGCGGGAACGTTCGTGGGCATTGAATGCGCGCGCCTTGTCGAGGGACCTGCGCAGGCGCTCGAGGTCGGAGTGATGGGAGTGGGGCAGCTGATCGGTGTCGTAGAGGTCGATGTGGTCGCAGCAGGTGTCATGGTAGCCCCCGACAAACCACGAGTCTTCCGGGACGGAAATGCCGCGAGAGCGGAGGGCTGCCCGGACATCTTTCCGGTTGGCCATGGCGGCAAAAACTCTGGCGTTTGGGCCACCGCGCCGGCCTCCGCAAGCCCCGCAGTCGTAGGCGGATTCGTGCGGGTTATTCAGGCTGGTGCTGCCGTGTCCGAGGACCACGACCAGTCGGGCGTGTCCATTCCGGAGTCCTGTCGGTCCGAGAACGCCGGCTACGCGGTCCGCCATTTCTTCGGTGCTGAATCCCTTCATGAGGCCTGTGGTTGCATCCCGGGACGCATGATCGTCGCGCATGAAGGTGAGTTCCGTGCGCGGCTCGGGAAGGAAGAGCGCATTGAGCTGAGCCACCAGCCGGCTGTATCCCCGCGGACTCAGAAGCCGGAAGGCGAGGGGAAAGAGACTGAGGAAACCGATGAGGGCCGTACTGAGGGAACCCCGGAAGAGGGTTCGCGAGGAAATGCTGCCCTGCCGCACCAATTTGGCCCACACGCGGCGGAGATTTTTTCGTTTTTGGTAGAGAAGAGAATCTTCTGCGAGGGGAGTCTCTCTCACTTCGTGAGCGGGTTTGACCACCACAGGGCAAAGCGAAACCCCGCCGGCATCGTCGATTCCAGCGTAGTTGATGGCGCATCCGAAAAAGCCCGCAGCCCCGTAGGTTTCGATATCCGGGTTTTGTTCCTCCAGGGCGCGTCGGAAGGATTCCTCCCTTTCATCGATGCAGAAGAGGATTTGAGCCGTGACGGTGCGAGCGGGCGGCGAAACGGGAGGAAGGGCCCGGTGTTTGGAGAGGGGCACCAGAATCTGGCGTTCGTGTCGCCGCTCGTAGGCAAGGTGGAGGAGGCGGCGTCTTTCGATCTCGTTGCACCACTCGAGTTCTTTGCAAAGAGTCGCAAACTCCGCGTCTGAGAGGCTTGCCAGCGCAAAGCTGCTCAGCCCGACGAGCTGGGCTGCGTCAAAGAGCCGGGCCTGATGCACCAGTGGATCCCGGGCCCTGGGCACGGCGGTCTGGTTTTTCCAGGATTTGGCGTCTCCGAGGATCGAATCGAGTGCGACCACGGTGTACGTAAGCCGCACTGCGAGGAACTCCATGAGGGAGGCGCAAATGCGCTCGTGAGGGGCGAGGGTCGGATCTTTTTCCAGGCAGTGGATCATTCCGGCCCAGCCTGGAAGCGCCAGCAGTTCGGCTTGAATGAAAGAATCCCACTGGGGCTCTGACACGCCCAAACGGCCGAGCATTTCCAGCACGGTCGAAGCGGCATCCAGATTGCACTGTTCCTGCCGGCGGAATTCGGCAGGGACGCCCGAGAGATGGGGACGTGCGATGGCAAAACTCTGCCCCATGATTGTGCGGACGGCTCCGAGCAGTCCCAGTTCCTTGAGTGGCATGGGCCAATAGGCGACTCCCTGATCCAAAAACGCTCCCGTGATACGAATCAGGGGCGGGTGAACGATCTGATCGAGGTCTACTCTTTGAGGAAGGGCAAGCAGCGCATCGCGAGGCCTCTGCGGCAGGGGGGGCGTGGAGGGCTTCGGCGCGGGCATCCTCTGGCAGCAGACTTTCCACAGCCTCGCCGGTGAGTCGGAGGCCAGTGCTCTGGCAGCCGTGGGGGGGAGGTCTTCCCGAAAATGCTCCAGGAGGCCCCCCTCCTCGACCTGCCATGCAATGTTGCGGCGGTTGACTCGTCGTACGCCGGGCACGAGGAGAGCCTTCCGCAGCTGCCTGCGGGTCAGTAGGTGCGGCAGAATTTCGGCGTCCTCTTCCCGGGCGAGGACGGCATCGATGTCGGCTTTGAGGATGCGGCCCCGTGCGCGCTGCTCCTGGTAGGCTTCTTCCGAGAAGTAGGGCTCCGTTTGGAAGGAGCGGGCGGCCTCGGTCACTGCTTGCTCGAAGGGGAGGTGCTGGAAGGCGTGCAAGGTGTTGTGGTGGACAAAAACGCCGATGGGTCCCTGCGCTGGGAGGTAGTGTGCCGCGTGCTCCAGAGCGTGCTTCAGCCGGGATGCGGGGGAGGATGCGTGGTCTTCAGTCGGATGAAAGGCGGGCGCGATCATGGGCTCTGCGAATCTAAGAGCTGCGCGCGGCTTGAACTATCCCGTCGGGAGGGGGTATTGGAGTCCTTGGAAAAGGGGCCCGATAAAAGGCAGGAAGAATCCCCTGCCGGGGGGATACCGGATGGGGGGGAAGCCTGCGCTAATGGCCGGACATTCGAGCCCCATCATTTATGTCTTCAACCGCATCCATTCCAAAAGCCCCCGGGCCCTCGCCTACCGGCAACCTGACCGGGTTTTACCGGCACTTCGGCAAAGACGTGCTCTCCGGCTTTCTGGTGTTTCTGATCGCACTTCCTCTCTGTTTGGGCATCTCCATCGCCTCCGGAGTACCCCCCATTGCGGGGATCTTCACTGCGGTGGTCGGCGGAATGCTGACCCCGTTCCTGAGCAACTCGGAGCTGACCATCAAGGGGCCCGCGGCTGGGATGATTGTCATTGTGCTGGGGACGGTGCAGGAGCTCGGGTACGAGAGGGCCCTGGCGGTGGGACTCGTCTCCGGTGTCATTCAAATGATCTTTGGGGCCTTGAGGCTCGGGACCTTGGGTGAGTTTTTTCCCGTGGCCGCAGTGCATGGGATGCTGGCGGCAATCGGGGTAATCATTATCTCGAAGCAGGTGCATGTGGCGTTGGGAGTGGCCGTGCAGGCAAAGGAGCCTCTGGAGTTACTTGCGGAGATTCCCCACAGCGTGGCGCACATGAATCCCGCGATTGCCCTGATTGGCGGGATCTCGCTGGCGCTCCTTTTTGGAAGGATGTTCATCAAGCACCGGGTGGTTCAGGCGATTCCCGGGCCGGTGATGGTTTTGCTCGTGGCCACGCCGCTGGCCTACTTCTTTGATTTTCAGCATCCCCATGGGTACCAGTTTCAGGGCCAGGAATTTGCAGTGGGACCCAAGAATCTGGTGGCGTTGCCCATGAAAATGTTGAGCGGGATCGCGCACCCGGATTTTTCCGCAGTTTTCAGTGGGGCGAGCCTCAAGTGGATCCTCATGTTTTCTCTAGTGGGCTCCCTGGAGTCGCTCCTGAGCGCGAAGGCGGTAGATTTGCTCGATCCATGGCGCAGGCGCACCAATCTCAATCGCGACCTGTTTGCGGTCGGGGTTGCCAACGCTCTGGTCTCCCTGATCGGAGGCATTCCGATGATCTCTGAAATCATCCGTTCCTCGGCGAATCGGAACAACGGGGCGAGAACCCGTTGGGCGAACTTCTGGCATGGGACCTTTCTGCTGGTGCTGGTGGCCAGTGTGCCCGCTCTGCTCAACAACATCCCGCTGGCCGCGCTGGCGGCGATGCTCGTTTTCACGGGCTACAACCTGGCTTCACCCAGGGAGTTTAGACACATGTGGGAGGTGGGGCGTGGCGAGCTCCTCGTTTTTGTCGCAACGGTTCTTGCCACTTTGGCCACGGATCTACTGATCGGGATTGGCGTCGGGATTCTTGTCAAAATGATGTTGCACCTTTTCCACGGAACAACCCCCGCTAACCTGTTTATTCCGAAAACCGAAGTGGTTCATGACGAAGTTTCGGGGCATCCAATCGTGAATCTCAAAAAGTCGGTGGTCTTCAGTAATTGGCTTCCTCTGCGCAAACGCCTGCTCGCGCTCTCCAGCCATGATCGGGTGACCGTGGATCTTTCTGAGGCCAGACTCGTCGACCACACCGTAATGAGGAAATTGGATGAGATGGCCTCGGAGTGGAAATTGCAGAACCGTCAGTTGATTGTTGCAGGTCTCGACGACCACGAGTCGGTGTCTTCTCATCCGCTGGGAGCCCGAATTTTGCGCTCCGACTCGCAACGGGCTTCGAGCTGAGGTGGGCGTCGGAATCACAAGCGCATTACCCGACTATCATCCTATGCGACTCTTTGCCGCTTCCGTCCTCCTTGTGACCTTGGCCACTTCCCAGCTGAAGGCTGGCACTGCGGATAACCAGAACCTCTGGCTCAACTATGTGGGGGACCATCCGCTGTTTGGCACCCCTTGGGGCCTGCATCTGGAGGTCCAAAACCGGCTTTCGGACTGGGGTAAGGACTGGCAGCAGCTACTCCTCCGTCCGGGTCTCAATTACGCGTTTACCCCGAACCTCTCCGCGAGCGCGGGCTACGCATTTGTCCGGACTTATCCTTACGGCGAGCTCCCGGCAGCCCATCGGTTTGATGAAAATCGCCTGTGGGAACAGGTGGTGTACAAGCACCCCGGTTTCGGGGTGGGATGGACGCATCGTTTACGCTTGGAGCAGCGTTCGATTGCCGAGGTAACCCGCCGCCCTTCAGGTAACTACGAAACCACGAATTGGCGTCCAGAAAACCGACTCCGTTACATGCTCCGGAGCGACATTCCCGTCTCGGCCGACAAAAAGACGTACCTGGCGATTTGGGACGAAGTTTTTGTGAATTTTGGGAGTCACGTCTTGGGGAATCACTTCGACCAAAATCGAGCCTTTATCGGTCTCGGCCGCAAACTAACGGATCACACCAAACTCGAGGTGGGTTTTCTTGAGCAGACGCTCCAGAAGCGGGGAGGCCAGAACTGGGAGAACAACCACACCGTGAGTGTTTGGTTCACATCCAACCTACCCTTTTTCGGAAACTCGAACTGATCTTGCACAGGACGGCTCGGGCGACTCCGGGGGAGCCCTCTGAATCCGCAAGCGGAGCGCTATCAGGCCGCCTGGTTCTCTTCTGGAGGCCGGGCCGGGACATCCACGACCACCCGCAGCCCGCTGGGTTGAGCATTCTCCAGGCGCAGCGCTCCCCCGCACTCCCGGGCGCGGGCGCGCATTCCGACCAGTCCCAGGCTGTAGGAGTGCCGCCCGCGTTCCGTTCCGAGGCCGCAGCCATTGTCTTCGATGACAAGCTGGACGCGGTTGTCGTTCCACTGGAGTGCGATGCGGGCGGAGGTGGCTCGGGAATGGCGTGCGATATTGGTGAACGCCTCCTGGGCGATTCGGAAGAGGTGGGTCTCGGTATCCATGTGGAGGCGCCCTTGATCCTGGAGATCACAAGCAACTTCCATCCGGGTCCGTTGGGCGAACCCCTCCGCCAGCCAGCGGAGGCCGGCCGCGAGCCCGAAGTCGTCGAGGATCACTGGGCGCAGGAGTTGAGCGAGCGAGCGGACGTTTTCGATCGCTTCATCGACGAGTTTGACGCACTCGCTGCGGGTTTGGGCTGAATCTTCCCAAGGTTGGCCAAGCGTGAGGTGGGATCGCACGGCGGCGAGGGATTGCCCCAATTCGTCGTGGAGTTCGTGGGAGAAGCGGCGTGCGGTGGTTTCCTGGGACTGGAGCATGTGCCAGGAGACTTTGTTGAGTTCGTCGGTTTGCGACTCAATCCGGCGGATACTGTAGCGGGCGTAAGCGAGAGTGCCCCCGGCACAGCCCGTGGCAAGGAGTAGGCACGTGGAGAGGAGGAGGGTTAGTTTACCCCGGAGATCGCGGGATTGGTTGTCGATGAGTTCGTCTACGGCGCTGAGGTGCGCGTTGGTGGCGTCGAGGAGTGTCCGGGAGAGGTGCACCACATGATCGTGGAGGCCAAAGAGGCGGTCTAATTCCTCTCGGGAAGTTCTGGATGGGCCTTTGAGGACCCTGCGCACTTCGGTCGTGAATCGGGCCGCAGAGCCTCTTAACTCGCTCCAAATCGATGCCTGAGGTGTGAGGTGCGTTTCCTGGGTGAGTCTGTCCAGCGCCTCATCGGCACGCGTCAAATCGGCGAGGATTTGTTGGCGGTCGAGATTGGAGGGGGCGCGTGCCACCCGGTGCAGTGCCTCGGTGAGCGCGTGTTCCTCCACTTGGACATCGTTGAGGAGACGGGCGGTGAGCAGTTGTTCCCGCACCAGACCGGCGGCGCTCTGACGCACGGCGGATGCCTGTTGGAGGGCCACGCCAAAGGCTCCTCCCATGAGGACCATCACCGTTCCAAATCCGGCAGCCAAAGTCCGGAGCACTGCGCGAGGAGTCATGAACCAGAGAGGCCGGGAAAGGTTTACATGCCCAGAAAACCTAGTCGATCAGGCCGTTGCGCAGGGCAAAACGCACCAGTTCCCCGATGCTGTGGAGGTTGAGTTTTTCCATGACCCGGCTCCGGTGGGCTTCGACGGTGTAGACACTCAGATGAAGAGCGGAGGCGATCTCCTTGTTCGTTTTGCTTTCCGCGATCAGTTGGAGCACCTCGCGCTCGCGGCTGGAAAGAAGGTCAATCGGATTGGTGACGTGTTTGCGGTAGTCCTCCAGAACCGCATCCGAAATTTCCGGGCTCAGGTAACCCTTGCCGAGAGCGACCGCTTTGACCGCCTTCAGAAAATCACGCTGATCGCAGTCCTTCAGAAGGTAGCCCTTGGCGCCCGCCCGAAGAATTTCGCGGACGTACACGGCGTCCTTGTGCATGGAAAGCGCCAGCACCCGGGTTTTGGGCGAAACCTTGAGGAGGCGCCGGGTGGCCTCAATCCCATTCAGTTCGGGCATCGTGACATCCATCACGCAGACATCGGGGCGAAGCTTTTCGGCCTGCTCCACGGCGTCCCTCCCATTGTCCGCTTCGCCGACCACCCGCAACTCGGGTTGATGGCTCAGGATCATCCGGAAACCGTTCCGGACGATGACATGGTCGTCGGCGAGGAGAACCGTGGTGACATCGGCTGGCATAGGCTGCTGATGGTGGCATCACCCGGAAGGGCGGCCAGTCTTTTTGAGGAGCTGCCCCCGGGGGGCACCCGAGGGCTCAACGCGGTGTCTACTGGCCTGAATCGGCCTCTCCCAAGCCCTTATTCAGGCTGTTTCCATGCAACGGGCAGGCGGCGTCCGTTTTGAGCCGCCCGGAAATGCAGCGCACCCTCGGGAGTAATGCTCAGGTGGCACTCCACCGGTTTGGCGTCGTCGGAAGAGTCGACTTCTGCGGCGCGGAAGGTACCCAGGGGCCGGGGGGCGGTGGGGCCGTCGGATTCGCCCTGTTGCAGGGAAACCTCCACGGTGGCAGTCCCTTTGGCCCGCCACGGGAAAGTGCCCTCGGCGGGCAGGCGGCGACCGGCCCCAAGAACAATCCCGCCGTCCCCATCGGGGAGTGTGATCAGGATGGGACGGGTGAGATGGCCGGCGGGGTGGATTTCGAGCGGAACTCCGCTGCCGGTGAGGACGCCTCCCCACGCTTCGAGCGTGTTGGAAGCCATCACCTTGAATTCGTCGGGGGCTCCCTCGGAGGTGAGCCCTCGGCGGAGGACTCCAGCGG
The DNA here is from genome assembly GCA_037975925.1 of Verrucomicrobiota bacterium. GTDB lineage: Bacteria > Verrucomicrobiota > Verrucomicrobiia > Chthoniobacterales > Chthoniobacteraceae > Chth-196. The sequence goes on along the minus strand of JBANFR010000024.1, from coordinate 15,640 downwards.
CTTCATCCCGAAGACCGAGGGAGTGGAGGGTTTGGGCGTAGTTCCAGTCCAGCCGAGCGCTGAAGCGGCGGCTTTCCACGGCGGGCCGAATCTGGGTTGCAAGCCGGTTGAGTTCTTTGGCTTCGCCCAAAACAGCCGAAAGGTGGAGGAGGACCTCTTCGGCTTCGGGTTGTAGGGCAAAAGCATTGTCGGCATGACGCAGTGCGGCGGCCGTATCGCCCCGGGCCCGGGCGATGGAGCTTGCGATGAGGTGGCCCATCCAGGAGCCATGGGATTGCGACCACGCCGCGAGTTCCGCCTCTTTGGCAGGGTCGTGTTCCCCATTGGAAAGGCCAAAAAAGATGCCGATGGCGGCGTGGAAATTCGGGTCCAGTTCGAGGACCTTGGTCAGCGCTGCTTTTTCGCCCTCGGTATCCCCATCGTTGTTGCAGGCCTGGGCCAAGTGCATATAAGCCACGGCCTCGCCCGGCTCCAGTTCCACCAGTTTTTCGACGCTAGCCCGCGACTGCTCCTTCTGGCCCACGGCGCGGTAAGCGGCAGAGAGGGCGAGGTGGGTGCGGGCGTGATCGGGGCGCACCTCGCGCGCTTTTTCCAGAGCACTAATGGCCACGTCGACCACGAGGCCGTCTTTGAGAAGTTGGTCGGCGAGTGCGATCAGGTGGTCGGGTTCGGCGGAGAGAGACTCGATCTGGCTCGAGATCATTTGACGGAAAGTGGGCAGATCCACGTAGGCCACCGCCTCGGGGTTGGGCTTGCCGTCGTCGGTCTGGCGCATGAGACGGACCAGCTCGCGCAGGTTGGTGAGTCCATCCAGGGCGATGGGGTCGTTGCCGTTGATTTCAAGGGCTTTGCGGAAGGCTTCGATAGCCTGCGTGCGTTCCCCTTGCTGCGCATAGACGGATCCCAGGCTCGCCCAGGCCGGGCCAATGTTGGGCGCCTTCGCGAGAACCGCCCGGTACAGCTCGATTGCCTGGGCGTCGAATCCCGAGAGTCGGGCCAGGTTCCCCTGCTGAAAAAGCACAAAAGGCGAACCCGGGTGGAGGCGGTCCACCTCTTCCAGAAGGCGTTGGCTGCGGACCAATTCCCCTTCCTCGAGAGACTCGGAGAGCTCCTGAAAAAGTCCTGTCGCTGCGCGGAAACTAATCCATGGCTCGCCGGCCTCGGTGCCGAGGCGGTCAATGGCTTCCAGCAGCGTTTCCAAGTCCAAAGGCTGGCGCGTGGCCAATTCTGGATCGGCGTCATCGGGCCAGGGCAACCGATGGGGGAGGCCATAGAAATCCAATTCCCAGGATGGGGATTCAATCCAGCGTACAGAAGCGCTCATAAAGAAGAGTCTAAGTTCGAAAAGAGGAGGGGGGACCATAGCCGCTCCCGGCGCGGGGGCTACGGTAAAAATCAAGCGGTGGGAAGCTCCCCGCAGAAGGCGAGGTTACTCCAACGTCTGGGAGTGGGCCTGGAGGGATTCGAACCCCCAACCAAGGGATTATGAGTCCCCTGCTCTGACCATTGAGCTACAGGCCCAGGCGTCGAGTCGGTGAGTTGGAGAAGGCTCTCCAAGACTCGGCGGGCGAGAAGATACTGACGGTCCCGCGCGTTTCCAGCAACCGCGGATTTCGGTGCAATCTTAGAGGATCGGGCTGGAGGGGTTGAGTCGCGGAGTGAAATCTGTCAATCCACCCTGCATGAATTTTGTTGCGGAGCTGGGACAGGCACTCCCCGTAATTGCCTCCTTGATCGTGATCGAAGGTCTTCTTTCCGTGGATAATGCTCTTGCAATCGCGGCGATGGCGTCGCATTTGCCGCCTCAGCAGCAGAAACTGGCGCTCCGACTCGGGCTGATCGGCGCCTATGTTTTCCGCGGGGCCGCCCTCTTCCTCACATCGTGGATTATCGCCAATCCGTGGATCAAAGCCTTTGGGGCGCTTTATCTCGTGTACCTCATGTGCTCGCATCTGACGCGGCCGTCCGAGGAAAACGGCGGGGAGGCGCTTTCCTCCAAGCCGGGACTTCTTCAAACCGTCCTCCAGATCGAGCTGATGGACCTCAGCCTGTCCATCGATAACGTGGTTGCTGCCGTGATTTTATCGCCGAAACTCTGGGTGGTCTGCACCGGCGTGTTTATCGGGATCCTCGCGCTCCGTTACGTAGCCGGATTTTGCATTCGATTGCTCCAACGTTTTCCAATCCTCGCCAACGCGGCCTTTCTCTTGGTCGGCTTTGTGGGGAGCTTGCTACTTTTCGAGATCGGTACCGGCCGCCACGTCTCGTCCCTTGAAAAATTCGCAGGGATTTGCGCAGTCCTGGTTGCCGCTCTGCTCTACGGTCGATTCAGCGGGCTGCGAACCACGTTGCGCCCCTTGGTCCGGGGAGGCCTGCTCATCATGCAAGGGATTGCTTTGGTGTGCGACAGCCTCTTTTGGCCGCTGAGGCAGTTGCACCGGGCGGTCAGCCGGCTTCTGAGACGAAAACCCCCGGTACAGAATCCCTAGTTTTTCCCGAGCGCTTCGTGCGGCGCGTTGAATCGGGAAATTCCCCGGGGCCCCGCGATCAGGGCGCCGCGATTACCAGCACAATTTCTCCCTTGGGCGGATGAGCCGTGTAGTGGGCCAGCAGTTCTGAGGCGAGACCCTTGCGGTATTCCTCGAACTGTTTGGTCAACTCGCGAGCCACACAAATGCGTCTCTCAGGGATCAATCTCGCGGCGACCTCCAGTGTTTTGACCAAACGGTAGGGCGACTCAAAAAACAGGGTGGTTTCCTGACGCGCGGCCGCGGCGGTGATTTCGCGTTCGCGCTGGCCGCTTTTGACCGGGAGAAAGCCGCCGAAGAAAAAACGTTCCGCATCAAAGCCCGAGCCAATGAGTGCGGTCAGCACCGCGCTCGCTCCGGGGATCACCGTGTAGGGCAGTCCGCGCTCGATGCACTGCCGCAAGAGTCGGTGGCCGGGGTCGGAAATTCCGGGCATTCCGGCGTCGGTGACGAGCGCAATATGGCGGCCAGCTTCCAACGACTCGATGAGTTCGGCTGTCCGCCGGGCCTCATTGTGGGCGTGGTAGGAGACGAGAGGCTTTTGAATTCCCAGGTGGCGCAGGAGATTTCCCGAGTGCCGCGTATCCTCTGCGGCGATCAGGTCGGCGGAGCGAAGGGTTTCGATGGCGCGCTGAGAGAGGTCTCCCAGATTTCCGATGGGGGTGGCGACGAGGGAGAGCACAGGAATTACCAACCTTCGCTGAGGAGGCTGACGACTTGGGTGGCCATATCTTCGGCCGCAAGCGGGATGGCCTGGCGCTCATCCCGGTTGACATCGGCGGTTCGCAAATTTCTGCCACTCACAAAGAAGCTGGAGTTGCCGGTGACTTCGCGCTCGAGCAAGACGCGCCCCGTGCTTTTTTCGATGGCCCGAATTTTGGCCACCACGCCGAGAGTAAATTCGCTTGTCTGAAAGAAGTCGTTTTTTGCGGAGCGAGCAGGGGACCGCTCGATGCGCTCGACGGTGCCTTGAACGAGCGCATCAGCGTCCTGCTCCGAGGTGATGCGGTAAGTTCCGTCCTGGTGGAGTTGCTTAATGAGCGCATTGGCCATGAGCGCTTCGATGCGCGGTTCGAGGGTCTCGTTTTTGAAATTTGAGACCGCCAACTTTTGAATGGAACGCATCGGCGTGGGTTTGACCGGGCCCACGTGGTACCCAGCGCACCCCCCGAAGAGGAGGCCCAGAGCAGAGAGGAAACCGAGGAAGCGCATACGATGAAAGGCAAACAGGGGCGTTCCCTCGACTACTGTTTGGTGGCCTTGGATGGCTCGCCGGGATTCAGAATCGGGTCGGTGAGCGGAAGGCCGGGCTCGGGGAGCGCATTGAGATCCGAGGGCGAAATGCGGAGGGAGGGTCCTTTGGGAGCCTTCTCCTCCGGGGCTGCATCCACCCGCGGACCCACGTAGTCTGGACGCGAAACCGTGTTGATGGAGGCCTGCATCCGTCGCTTGGACTGCGCATTCTCGGCATTTTCAGCCGGTTCATTGGTGAGCCTCACCGCGTCAGGTCCGAACTCCCTTTTGAGTTCTTCGATGCGCTTCTTTGCAAAGTTCGCCTGTGCAGAGCCCTCCGCCTCGCGGATGACATCCCGATAATACAAGACCGCCGACTTCACCTTCTTTGTTTTGTCGTAAAATTTGGCGATATCCAACAGGTCCTGGAGATCCTTCTGATTCAGCGTGCGAAGGTTCTCCCGGGCTTGGAGTTGTTTTTCGCTCGACGGTGCTCGAGATACAAAATCCTCAAACGCCTCCTGGGCGCGGACCCGGTCCGTCTTGTCGTTGGATCCTTCGCGGACACTACGCATTCTGACAAAGCCCATCTGATACTGTGCCTCGTCTGCCACCGGGTCGGAGGGGAAGCGTTCGATGATTTGCTGATAGGTGACCAGCGCCTCCGCATCCTTGCCCTGCCGCTCCATCATCATTCCACGGAAAAACAAGACCTGGCCGGCGCTCTTGGAGTAGGGCGCCCTTTTCAGGATGGTGTTGAACATCTCCTCCGCGCGCTGGTTGGATGCAAACGTTTTGATGCCCCAAAGCCGTCTGCGTTCCCCATTCATGAAGCGCTTGGCGATGCCAAACATCGACTCCATGGCATTGTCGAAGTCTTTGCTGTCCGGGTGCTTCGAAAGGTAGGTGTCGTAAGCGTCAAACGCTTCGTCGTATTTTCCCCGCTGCTCCAGCGCTCGCGCGAGACGAAATCTTGCCGTCGCAGTTTGTTCCGCAAACGGGAATTTTTTGGCGATCCCTTTGTAGGTCTCCTGGGCCGACTTCCAGTCGCCCTTTTTCTCAAAAGACTCGGCCAAGAGCAGCTGTTTGTCCGCCGTATCCGCGGCCGAAGAGGAGGATCCCAGAATTTTGCTCGCCCATTCCCACTTTTCTCCAAAACGGAAAATGGATTCCGCCTCAGAGGCAAACGGAGTCAAAAGCAGCGCGGCAGAGGCGAGGAATGCCTTGGGAAAAAGAGCTCGGGACATCACACCGTGACGTTAGGGGGGGGTAGGGGGGGCGTCAAGGAGGCCGCCCGCAGAGCTGAAGACCCCTCGGGCTAGAATCCAGCGCACGGCATCAGGCACGTCTTCGGCGGTGTACACGGCCCCGGAAACGTCCTCTCGGGCTCCGTAACCGGTCTTGACCAAGATTCCAGCGGCTCCAGCGGCCCGGGCGCAGGCAACATCAATCGCCTTATCGCCGATCATCCAGCAGGACTCCAAGTCGAGCCCCCATTCGCCGGCGGCCTCCAAAAGCATCCCGGGAGCCGGTTTGCGCCGCAGGGAAGCGGCATCCGGCGTATCAGGGCACATGTACCAACCGTCTAGCGTGTCGGGCCCCAGCAACTCCAGGAGCCTACGGTGGACCGCCTCGTATTCGGATGGCAGAATTTTCCCCCGCCCAATCCCGCTTTGGTTGGTCACCAGGAGGGTTCGAAATCCCGCAGCACGGAGCGCTCGGAGTGCGTCGGGCACTCCAGGAAAAATACGGACCTTTTCGGGATCCCGACAATAGTCAACCTCCTCCATGAGAGTGCCATCCCGGTCCAGAAAAACGGCGCGGTGCGGGTGCGGTGTTGAGTGATTCATGGAGCGGCGGTCGCAGAGTTCCGGCAGACTCAAGACGGGAAACTCTGAAGCAACTCCTCGCGGGAGACGGTGGCCGTTCCCAGCTTGCCCACCACGATCCCGCTGGCGTGGTTGCTGATCTCGGCAGCCTCAATCGCCGTCGCTCCTCCGGCCAAGGCCGCGGTAAAAACTGCGATGGCCGTGTCCCCGGCTCCCGAGACATCAAACACCTCCTGGGCGCGTGTGGGAATGTGGTAAGGCGCCGTGCCCGGCTGGAAAAGCATCATCCCGTGTTCGCTCAGGGTGATGAGGACGAGGTCGCATTCCCAGCGGCTAAGCAGAGTTTCTCCAACCCGGAGCAGCGCTGAATCCGCGGTGGGCGGTTCCACGGGCTCACTCCAGGGAATCCCGGCCGCTTTAAAAGCCTCAGCCCGGTTGGGGGTAATTCCAGTGACGCCGCGCCACTGGATCGGGTTCGACGGTTTGGGGTCCACCATGACGGGCACGCCGGCGGCTCTTGCGCTCGAAATCAGTGAATCGGCAAAGTCCTGATCAAAGAGACCTTTGTCGTAATCCTCCAGGATCACTGCCTGGAGCGAGGGTAACATCGAGCAAAACTGGTGCAGCGCTCGGGATCGGTGCTGAGGAGCCAGGGGCGTCCGCTTTTCCCGGTCGACTCGCACCACCTGTTGGGTGCGGGCCACGATCCGGGTTTTGCGAATCGTCTGGTACTCCGGATCATGGAGAGTGCAGTCCAATCGAATTCCGTGGGATGACAGAAGCGCACGCAGGCGCTCTGCGTCAGGCCCATCTCCGCAAAGGCCCATGAGGTGCACTTCGCGAGCGAATCCCTTCAGGTTGCGGGCCACATTCGCCGCGCCGCCGGCATCGAAGGTTTCTTTCACCACCTCGACGACCGGTACCGGGGCTTCGGGCGAAATCCGGGATACTTTTCCCCAAATGTACTCGTCCAGAATCATCTCGCCGATCACCAAGATCTGCGAAGGATTTGATAAAACACTCTCAACTCGAGCACGATGCATGGATCAGGAGTCTAGTTGTTCCGTGAGCGCGGCGAACAGCAGCGGGAGATTCAGTTCGTGATGGCCCACCAGATAATAGCCCTTGCCCCCCATCGCCGTGGGGCGGCGCTGCACGTTTTCACTCGGTCGGTAATGCCGCGTCATATCCAGAGTCGCCGTGGTGAATTTTTCAACCCGGTGACCCAGGTTGCGGGCGACCGTCAAGGCTTTCAGGAACACTTCCGGCATGATCACCGCGCTCCCCACGTTGAGGACGACTCCCCCCTCCAATTGCGCGCAGACGGCGGCGAAAGTCTGGAAATCCCGGTAACTCCCCTCCCCAAGAGCTGCCCCGTCGCAAGCAGGGTGCTGGTGAATGATGTCCGTTCCGACCGCGACGTGCACCGTCATCGGGATGTCCAGTTCGGCCGCCGTGGCGAGCAGCGAAAGGTTCCGGTTGGGAAACCCAGCCGTCGCCTCCCCGAGAGCACGCCCCGCCCCCAGTCCACGGGAGACCCCCGAAACGAGAGCGGAATTCATGAGTTTTCCCGTCTCCTCCACCATTCCAAAAGAGCCGTCGTTGAGTCCTTTTTGAACGTCCTCGCTGGTCTCACCCTGGTAACACAGCTCAAAATCGTGGATCGCTCCGGCCCCGTTGACGGCCACCGCGGAAATGATTCCCCGCCGCATCGCGTCTACCAGAATAGGGTTCAGCCCCACTTTGATCACGTGAGCCCCCATCATTAACACGACGGGACGCCGGTTGCGCACCGCGTTGGCCATGTCCGCAGCAACGGCACGGAGGTCATTGACCGCAAGAAAGGCCGGGAGTGAATTCAGGAATTGAGAAAAAGACCCGCCTGCGCGGTGCGGGTTCGCAAACGATTCGAGCGCAACCTTGTTGGCTCGGTCTGCCACGGGATACGTGCGGATTTTTGAGAAATCAAGAGGCGGAAATCGCATCGAGGAAGGCCGGTGAGTGCGTTGGCTTTGGACGGTTACGAGTTGTGAAAAGCCTCGAATGCCAGCCACGAATTCCAGCAGGAGACTCCGAGAACGATCAAAAAAGCGACGAGAAGGCCGCTGCGGCTTTGCCGACCCAGACGGTATCCCATAACCATCAGGCCGAGGGTTGTGGCCCCCATGAGGGAGTAGCCGACCTCGGGCGGGGCTTCGGACAAAATGCCGAGGGATTGAATGAAGAAGCCTGGGAGAGCGGGTGCGGCCTTCATCCAGAACCAGCGTTTGGACTCCCAAGGGGTTTGCGCGAGGGGAATCCAGAAAAAGGGCAAATAGAGGGCCAGCAGAAGCAGAGACAGGACACTGGCGGCGCCCGGCGCGCGGGGTTCGAGAATGGGGAGCAGGAAAAACTGGCTGCGCTTCGACATGGGGAAGGGGAGTGAAGAAGGATAGCAAATCGGTTGCGAGCGGTTTTTTGAGGCCGGGTTTTCGATCGAGCGTCCTTTGAAACGACAAAGGCACCGCCCGGTGAGGGGGGTGCCTTTGCTGGGCCGAAAAGACCGTGAGCTTAGTTGGCCGGGGCCGGAGCCGGAGCGGATTCTGCAGCCGGGGCTGGGGCGGATTCTGCAGCTGGAGCTGGGGCGGATTCTGCAGCTGGAGCTGGAGCTGGAGCTGGAGCTGGAGCTGGAGCTGGAGCTGGAGCTGGAGCTGGAGCCGGAGCCGGAGCCGGAGCCGGAGCCGGAGCCGGAGCCGGAGCCGGAGCCGGAGCCGGAGCTGCGGGCTTCTGCGGCTCGCACGCGGCAAGGAGGATCAACGAGGCGAAAGGAGCGATGATTTTTTTCATTGGGATGATTGAGGCGAGGTTTTGGTTTGGGAAGGAACCCGCCATGCGATCGACAATCCCGCGACCAGTCGCTTCTTAGGCTGGGAAGTTGCGCTCCTGGGCTCCTAACCTTGCGGAGGCGCCTTGTCCGGAGCCGAATTTTTTTTCCGGTTGAGCAGCGGGTCCAAGATCAGTCCCACACCCGTTCCTACGGCCAGGCCAAATGCTCCGAGGAGGGGGGCCAGGGCGAACATCCGCAAAATAAGGCTGCCGATGGGCAAACTCGGATCCTTCGCGCGTGGACCGGCCACGGCGAAATACATGTAAACCTCGCCGAGGATCAGTCCGGCGATTCCCAGGATCATGGGATAGGGGATTCTCTTCCGCTCCATCGTCACCGCATGTTGGCTCGGAAGCACATGGATTGTCGAGGAAGTGTCCCATCCGATTCATGGTTGAGATGGGGCGTGGCCTCGTATTGATTGCAGGTCGAATATGAAACGTAGACATGCTCTCGCGCTCGCTCTGGCGCTCGTTGCTATTGCTTGTCGCCCGGAGCGGATCGCGCCTCCGGTCGTTTCGGCGCCTCCGGTCCCCGAGTTGACCCCTGAAGAAACGGCAGAGCGGGCAGCCCGCAAGCGCAAGGCGCAGGCCGCCCGTCTGGCGAAAGTCCGCAGACTCTCGGCGGACGCTCTGGAGCGCGGTCGGGAGCGACTGCGCGAGGAACAGCATGAAGAGGCGTTGGAGGCTTTCCATGAGGCGGTGCGATTGGATCGTCACTCCGCAGAAGCGTGGATTCGGATCGCTTACGTGTGCGAACAGGAGGGCGACATGGAACGTGCCTCTGCAGCTTTCCGGGAGGCCAAAAAAATATGGTCCCTGTAAACGAGGCGGAGCTGGGGTGATACGGAGTGCGTTCGGCTTTTTTTCGAGGTTTCTATGTTTCAGATCGTCTTCAACGACATAAGCGCGTCAGAGATGTCGGCTTTACCGACTGAGTTGCAGCTCGAGCTGTTGTCGGAGTTTCAGTTGCTTCCTGAGGAGTTGGAAAAAGCCGATCCCGAACGGTTTGGGGTCATTGAGCGGGACGGAAAAAAACTTTTCCGTTATCGCGTGAAGGACCACCGGATTTACTTTGAGCGCGGGCCGGAGGGGCTCACCGTTCATCGCGTCTTACACCGAAACACGATCCGCGATTTCTTGTTCCGTGCTGCTTTGCCCATGCCTACCGAGGACATCGAGTTGGCTCGCCAGCGGAAGTTCTGGGAGCTCATCGAGGAAGGGAAAGCCTCGCGAAAGATTTGAGGGCGCCTGTCCCGTGGCCTCGCAGCGGGCTGGCGGATCGCATGCGCACCAATTCCTGAAATGGACTTCTCTCTTATCGATCCCGAGACGCGTTACCGCGATTTTCCTGTGTGTCAGGAGGGGATTTTTTTGGCGCACGCAGCCGTGACCGCCCTTCCTCGGGTGGCTGCGGAAGCCATGGCGAATTATGCGCTTCAGTCGGCTCGGATGCCTCAGGAATTTGGGAAAGTCCTCCGGGACATGCGGGCTTGCCGTGAAGGCTGTGCTTCACTGATAGGGGCTAAGTGGGAGGAAATCGCGCTCCTCGGCCCGACTTCTTTGGGTCTCAGTCTTTTTGCTCAGGGGATTGCTTGGGAGCCCGGGGATGAGGTGGTCTGCTACGCTGACGATTACCCGGCTAATGTGTACCCGTGGATTGATCTCCGCAGGCGCGGTGTCGTTGTCCGTTTCCTGCAACCGCATTCGCCGGGTGAGATTACACCTGAGTTGGTGGAGGGCGCGTTGAGCTCGAAAACCCGATTGGTGGCGTTGGCAAGCTGCCATTTCTTCAGCGGGTATCGGTTGGATATCGAGGCGATTGGCGGCCTCTTATCCTCGCGTGGGGTTCTTTTTGCTTTGGATGCCATCCAGACGCTGGGCGCCTTTCCCCTGGATGTTGTCAAAGGCAAGGTCGACATGCTCAGTGCAGACGCGCACAAGTGGTTGCTGGGTCCGATGGCAATGGGAGTGGTTTACGTGGCGGAGCGTCTCTTTGAAACGGTTCGTCCTTCCTTGCTGGGCGCTTGGAATGTGCAGAGCCCCCGTTTTCTTGCCCAAACCGAAATCGAGTTTGTGCCAACGGCGCAGCGCTACGAACCCGGCGTGCTGAACACCAGCGGCATGTACGGAATGAAGGCGTCCATCGACCTTCTCACTTCCCTCGGGATGGATCGGGTCGCCGCTCGGATTCTGGAGTTGAAGTCCGTCTTGGTAGATCGTCTCCAATCCTTGGGTTTTTTGATTTCTGGTCCCACTCAGGGTCTCAACGCCAGCGGGATCACCACGGCGTGGCATCCTCGGAAGCTGGCATCTGAACTCCAGCGGGTGCTCGAGGCGGAACGGGTGACGGTTTCTTTGCGTCATGACCGTTCTGGTCGGGAGTACTTGAGGTTCAGCCCGCATTTTTACAACACGGTCGAGGAGTTGGATCGTGTCGCGGCGATTTTGCGCGGCGTCCTTTGACGCTTGGCCGCTCAAATCGGGGGGTCCCGAGCGGGACGCGTTTTCCTGATTCCCGCTGTTCATCTGCTGAACAGGGCCATTCCGAGACCCAACCAACGGTCTGCATTCGACAATCCGAGGAGGGACAACCTTGGCGCTGGGAGAAGCCAGAAAACAATCCGGGGTAAAAATAATTCTGATCTCTTCTCAGTTTGGAGCAGGATTGACCCTCAGCGAGCCTCGGGGTGTGCGGAATGCGGGTCGCGTGGTTCGCCTTCCGCCAATGCGACGGAGATCCGGATGGGGCGCGTTACCTTCCCGAGGTTGAGTGACTTTTACGTTTGCCAAGAGCCGGTCGATAGGCAAAGGTGCGGGTGCATTAGTTGATGCGAATCCTTGATAGTGGGGAGTCCGTCAGGGGGCGATAGCGCTCCATGGCTGCTCGAAATCCGATGACCGGAAACCCTGTTAAGCCATTTGCTCGGCAGTTAATTAAGATAACGGAATGGGTACGAAACTGTATGTCGGCAATCTCGCCTTCACGATGACTGAAGGGGAGCTGGAGGATCTTTTCCGCCAGGTCGGTGATGTCACGGAAGTGCAGATCATATTCGACAAGTTCACTAACAAATCACGCGGATTCGCGTTCGTGACGATGGCAACCGACGCCGCAGCTCAAGAAGCGGTGAATAAGTTCCACGGACAGAGCGTGGAAGGCCGTCCTCTAACGGTTAACGAAGCGCGTCCTCGCGAGGCCCGTGGTCCGGGCGGCGGTGGGGGCGGCGGTGGATTTGAGCGCCGTGGCGCCGGCGGTCCTCGCAGCTTCGACCGCGGTGACAGGGGTGGTGGTCGCGGCGATCGCGGCGATCGGGGTGGTCGTTCGGGCGGGCGGTACTAAGCCTCCAAAAACGGAGCAATTGTGCTCCCCGGTAGGCTCTGGCTTTTTTAAGTTGACGCCTGACTGTGGATTTCAAGGAGAGCGGAGCCTTTTCAACGGCTCCGCTCTTTTTTTGATCTGAAGACTCCATTCAGAGTGATCAGGTTTTTGTTCGAATCAGTTCGACGGGGGTGGGGAGATGATTACTTGCTCCGATTGAGGATTTCGCGGAGTTCCTCCACGCTCAGACGATGTCCCTGAACAACGCCGCCCCGGGGGCCGTTTTCTGGCGTGTATTTTTGCTTCATCCGGTCGGCCTCCTCACCGAGATACGGACGTGAGGCCTGAGGGGCACTTGTGGAAGCGATTGTTTTGGCTGATTCGGAAAATCCGAAACTATTGAAGGTTTTTCCGCCCTCCGCGCCCTGATTGGTTTGAAACGGCTTCTGGTTGCTGGCACTGGAAGGACCTAGCGGAAAAGATTTGAGCCCCTCAGCGCCCTGCGATGTCGCAAAGGAACCGGATGAGTAAGTCTTGGATTCGAAAGACTTGCCTCCTGAAAAACTGCGGAGCTGGGAGAACGTCGGGATTTGTGGCTTCTGCGTTTCGAGGAAGCTTCTGCTTCCCAACCGGGCAGATTCAGGACGGAAGGTCCGGTGCTCATCTGGGCGCAAGGCTTTGGAAAAACCGCGAACCTCAAACCCATTTTCCACGGTTGTGGCTGTGTCGCCTGGCGGAGGCGTCCCCGCCGCGCATGTTTCCCCGTGCGCCCACCAGCCGAGTGCCAGTCCCGCGAATGCGGGAAGGATCGGGAAGGAGAACCGGGATGGGCCGCGCATACGCCCACTATGGGTTTTCCGACGCTTTGGGACAAGGGGGGAACTGATCAATGGGCGAGGGCAAACCAGTTGAGGCCAAATTTGAGCCAGAGCGGAATGCTCAGGAGGCCGATGAAGGTGGTTGCGAGGATAATCTGCAGGCTGAAGCGTGCGTCCGACCCATGCAGACGGCAGAGGACAGCGGGCATCATTGCGCTGGGCATGGCGGCCTGAAGAATCAACACTCGCTGCAGCGGAGTTCCCATCGGAATGGCTTTGACGGCGAACAGGAATAGCATGGGTAGAAGGATGAGCCGTGCGAGCAAAGCCACTGAGATGCCTGAAACGGTGGTTTTACCGTTCGTGCGTTGCATCGCGAGGTCGTACAGAGTGGCGCCCGTCAGAAGGAGGGCGAGCGGGATCGCTGCCTGACCGAGGAGGTGAACCGATTTGCGAAAGAACGAAGGGAGCCACTGCTGAGCCTGCAGGAGATTCAGGACGCCCGAGCATATGATCGCCAAGACGGGGATGTTGAGAACATGTCTCCAGAAGCTCCCGGCTCGGCCGTTGGACAGAATCCACACGGCGAGAGACCACATCGCGGTTTCCACTCCGAGGTTGTGAAGAAAAAGCACGCCGAGGGTTTCACGGTCGTAGAGGGATTCTACGAGGGGAATCACCAAGTAACCGTAGTTTTGCATGCCGGCGGAGACGATACCGGCGCGGAAGGTGTCTTCCGGCAAACGTAGGGGCTTTAGAAGCAACATCATGCACAGAAAGCTGATGGCGATGAGCGCGAATCCGAGGAGGGGAGGCATCCATAAATCGGCCGCCCTAGATAAGAGATGATTTCCAAGGATGGTGTCCGTGATCAGGGCGGGGAAAAGGACATTGACGCCGATTTTGAGCAGGCTGGAGTCCGCCTCGGGTTTCATCCACCCCATGAGGCGGAGAAACGATCCGGTGCCGATGATCAGAAATACGGGTGCGACCGCCGCGAGAATTTGCCAAAAATTCATGGCCGGCCCTTCTGCGGAATGCGTTCTGGGAAACGCTTTTTGAGCAATTCCACCTCGCCCCAGGTTAATCCCTTCCGCACGGGGAGTAACCCATCGTTCACTGGGCCATCAATCAGAATGTCAAGGACCGGTCGGGAGCCCTTTTCCGTTCCGAAATAGAAGAGCAAAAGTCGGCCCCGGTTTGATGCGCTCAGGTTGGACAGGGTAAGCCGCCCGCTGGCATCTAACTGAAAAAGACACCCCCAAGAGCCGTCGGGGGCCGGAAACGGATAGATCGATGCCACCTGTCTCTCGCTGATGCTCGCTGCGCTCTCGATGTAAATATTTCTTTCAGGGTTTCGAAGCTTCACCGGAATGGAAAATGGATCCTCAGAGCTTGCTCGCACCTCCATGTGAAATCGCGTTGCACAAATTGGCTTGCGCGAGGCGGAAACGCCGGATTGTGGAAAAAAAACGAGCAAGAGTGCTGCGCACAGGCGAATCCTTCGGGTGGCGTTCATCGGGGAACATTTTGGCCGCCACTCAGGAGGTTTGCAAACTGCGAGCCCGCTCCGTAAACACGCTCTCATGTCTCGTGTGTTCCGCGTAGCGGCCCTTGTTCTTCTCTTTCCGGCCCTGACCTGCCTTGGGCAGTCCTCCGACCATGGCGTCCAGCCGCAGCCGCAGAGGGGGCCGGTAGCGGCCCTCAAGCGGGTGTGGAGTGGTGCCGTCGGGGGCGTCGAGACGGTGGCAAATCTGTTGACGCGCCCGTTCTCCTTCCTCTCTGAACGCAAGGCTCCACCAAAGTCTCGAAAGATCCCCGGCCTCTCCCTCTCCGTGGTTCTTGAACCGGATCCCGCAAGCCTCTCCCGTGACCGGCAGATCCAGGCTCACTTGACCCTCTCCAACCAGAGTAAGCGTACGCAGCTCTTGGTGTTTCGAACGACCCAGCGCGTTGATGCTGTCCTCCGGGACGAGTCTGGGCGGATTGTGGCACGGGCCTCTGAGGATCGTGAGTATGCGGAGGAAGCTGCCGTCGTCGCCGTCAATCCGGGGGAAAAGCTCCATTTTGATTTGGGGCTACCAACTCGCCAAATTGTGGCCGGTAAGAAATATACGTTGGAGGCTGGGCTGGTGGATCAGGAGGGCCTGATGGTCCGAAGAGTAGTTTCCATTCGGCCGTAAAAAGGACCCTCTGCGGGACTTTGGCGATCCGGGGCATTTCCAGAATCTTGACTCCAAGAGTTGAAAGCGAAGGACAAAGTCCGTTTGATTCCTCCGTTTTTCGGCCCGTTGACCCCCACACCATCCCCCAAACTACGAGCGTTCCAATGAGAAAGCGTAAACTGCAATCGGTTTATCAATCCGGATTTACACTAATTGAGCTTCTGGTCGTGATTGCGATCCTTGGGGCTCTCATGGCCATGGGAGCGGCCGGTGGTGGAGCGATTCGGGAGCAGGCCCGCTCTGCGCAAGCACGGAATGACACCGTTGCCATGGTGACCGCAATCAAAGCGTTTTACTCGGATTACTCGCGCTATCCGATTCCCACGTCGAAGACGGATGACACTCCTTTTGACCCCGGTCCCAAGGCGGAGGGGAACCGTGAAGTGATGGACATCTTGAGGGGCCGCGACACTGCGATGAACCCGAGGGAGACAGTTTATTACGAGGGGAAGGCAGCGAAGGAGAGTTCGGGGGTTCCGCCCAAGGGAGGCGTCTCGAAGGACGGTGGTTTTTTCGATCCTTGGGGCTCGACTTACGGGATCGTCGTGGACGCCGACTATGACGGAAGGTTGGAGTACAAGGGCACTCAGCTTCGTGATCTGACGGACGAAGAGAAAACGATTAGTGGTGGCGCTGGGGTTTTTTCCCTTGGCAACCCTAAGAAAAAAGGAACAATCAACAGCCCGGTCTCGATCCTCTCCTGGCGCTAGGCTCTTGGAGATCTGCGGGTGTAGTTCAATGGTAGAACGGCAGCTTCCCAAGCTGCATACGAGGGTTCGATTCCCTTCACCCGCTCCACTTTTTTAAGCTCTTCAAAGGC
>JBANFR010000023.1:0-33561 GCA_037975925.1 Verrucomicrobiota bacterium | reverse complement strand
CCCGCCCCCCCCCCCCCCCCCCCCCCCCCCCCCCCCCCCCCCCCCCCCCCCCCCGCCGGCGGCCGCGGGCCCCCTCGGAGTGGAGTTGATCCGGGAGGGGATGGAGGAGGCGGAGCATGAGCGGATGCTTCTTGGAAGCCATCTGTCCCGCGAAGCGGAGGAGGTGGAGCCGATGGAAGAGTAGGGTGGCCGGGGGGAGGCTCAAGCGGACGGGGGAAGGGGGGAAGAAAACGGGTTCCATTTTCCGGGTTTCCGTGAGATGTGCATCCCGGAAGCCCATTCATTGTGAGCGAAAATTTTTTCCAGAACCAGATTCAATCCCCGACCACGCCGTTTGATGTCTCGCTGCGTCCGCCGATGTTTAGTGAGTTTGCGGGGCAGGAAAAGGTGTGTCAGAGGCTGGAGTTGATGGTGGAGGCGGCGCTGCAGCGGGGGGACGTGTTGGATCACGTGCTTCTGAGCGGGCCGCCGGGGCTGGGCAAGACGACTCTGGCGCATATCTTGGCGCATGCGATGGGGGTAAAAATCAAGAATACGAGTGGTCCGACCATTGAGAAGGCGGGGGATTTGGCGGGGTTGCTGACCACTTTGGAGAAGGGGGACGTGTTGTTTATTGATGAGATTCACCGCCTGCAGCCGGCGATTGAGGAGTACTTGTACCCTGCGATGGAGGATTTTAAGTTGGACATCGTGATTGATCAGGGGCCGAACGCGAGGTCGGTGCGTTTGAACCTTCCGAAGTTCACCCTGATCGGGGCGACGACGCGTTCTGGGATGATTTCTGCGCCGTTGCGCTCGCGTTTTGGGATGAATTGTCGCTTGGACTATTACACGGCGGAGGAGTTGCAGAAGATTTTGATGCGGAGTGCCGGGTTGCTTTCCGTGGAGATGGAAGAGGCTGGGGCGATGGAGATGGCGGCCAGAGCGCGTGGGACGCCGCGTGTGGCGAATAATCTTTTGCGGTGGGTGCGCGATTTTGCGCAGGTGCGGGCGAACAACCGGGTGAGCCGGGAGGTGGCGGACGAGGCGCTTTCGATGCTGGAAATTGACCGGGACGGATTCGATGAGATGGACAAAAGGATTTTGGAGGCGCTGATTTTTAAATTTGAGGGGGGGCCGGTGGGGCTGAACTCTTTGGCGGTGGCGATTGGGGAGGACGCTGGGACCATTGAAGACGTGAACGAGCCTTATTTGATCATGCAGGGTTACCTGAAGAGGACGCCTCAGGGGCGGGTGGCTTTGGCGCCTGCCTACCGGAAGATGGGGGTGAGTGAACCCAAGCGCAGCGGGGAGTTTTTTTGAGTGCAGGAGGGAAAATCAGTACTTCAGGATTTTTCTGAAAAAGGAGCGTGAGATTTCGTGGTTGGGGGCTTCGAGGACTTGTTGTGGGGTTCCGTATTCCACGATTTTCCCACCGCTCAGAAGGGCCACGGTGTCGGCTGCTTGCTTGGCGAAGCCGGCCTCGTGGGTGACGAGAATCAGGTCGCGTCCCTCGTGCCGGAGTTCTTGAATCATTTCGAGGACTTCGGATGTCATTTCCGGATCGAGGGCGGAGGTGGGTTCATCCATGAGGAGAACGGAGGGGCGTGTGGCGAGGGCTCGGGCGATGGCGATCCGTTGGCGCTGGCCTCCGGAGAGGGTGGCGGGTTTTTGGGAGGCGTGATTTTCGAGTTGGAAGCGTTTGAGAAGAGCTACGGCGATTTCGCGTGCTTCGGACCGAGTGCGTTGCTGGACGACGGTGAGTGGGAGCGCGATGTTTTCGAGTGCGCTCAGGTGGGGGAACAGGTTGAAGGCTTGGAAGACCACTCCGATGGTGCGGCGGTAGGGGATTTGTTCGGCAGCAACTTGGGGGACGAGCGAGTGGTTGAGTGTGATGCTGCCGGCGTCGGGGGTTTCGAGGGCGGCAATGAGGCGGAGGAGGGTGGATTTTCCGCCCCCTGAGGGGCCCATGAGGACGAGGGAACGGATATTTTCCAGGTGCAGAGAGACGGAGTCGAGGACGCGCTGTTTGGCGAAGTATTTGGTGAGGTTGGAGATGCTAATTTTCATAGCGGATCTTTTTTTCGAGCCAGCGAGTCCCGAGGGCGATGGGAAGGGTGAGGAGCAGGTAACCTGCGGCGAGGAGGAAATAGCTTTCGAAGTTACTGAAGGTGTAACTTGCGACATTTTTGGCGTTCTGGGTGAGTTCGTTGAGGCCGATGATGGAGAGCAGAGAGGAGTCCTTGATGAGGGAGACGAATTGGCCGGCGAGGGGGGGCAGGATGGAGCGCAGGGCTTGGGGGAGGAGCACGTGGCGATAGGTTTGGGCTGGTGTAAATCCCAGGGCCTGAGCGGATTCAATTTGGGAGGGGCTGACGCTTTCGATTCCTGCCCGGAGGATTTCTGCGAGGTAGGCGCTGCTGAACAGGGAGAGGATGAGGGTGCCGGCGAGGTAGCGGTTTTCGAGGTGGACGGAGTGGGCGAGGATGTAGAAGAAGAGGTAGATTTGGGCGAGGAAAGGGGTCCCCCGAAGGAGCTCGATGAGCGTTCTGGCCAGGAATTGAATGGGGAGCCAAGGGGAGCCTTTGGCGAGAGCGAGAAGCAGTCCGAGCACCGTGCTCAGCGCGAGTGCGGCGGCGGAAATTGCCAGCGTGGTTTTCCAGCCCTCTACGTAGAGTCGCCAGTATTCGCGCAGGCCCGAAAAGTCCCACTGTATGCCTGATCGGTGCATGGGGATGGCAATGAACGCCACGAGGAGGAGGGCGGCGAGGGTCGCGCTGAGAGTGAGGGCGCTGCGGCTTGGGGTTTCTCCGGGGCGCGTGCGGAGGAAAGACAACCCATGGCGTTGAGTTGTTTGCATAAGCGGCTGTTGAGGAGGGTTTAAAACACAAATGGAACCCCGAGTTTTTCAAACAGGGCCTTTTGTTCGGGGAGCCATCGTTGTCCCAGTTGCTGGAAGCCTCCTTTTTCGCGAAAGCTCCGCAGGAAAGTATTCACCTGTTCCCGGAGTGCCTTATCGTTCTTTCGCAGGCCGATGGCCCATGACTCTTTTTGAAAAGGGTCAAGGAGGGGTCGGGTGGTTTCGGGGTTTTGCTGCCAGTGTTTAAGGACAGACATTTGATCGTACACAAAAGCGGCGGCCTTTCCCTGGACGACTTCCAGTACGCACGCGGATTCCCTGTCCAGCACCAGCATTTGGGCGGAGGGCAGGTTTTTGAGTACGTACAGGTGGCCGGTGGTACCCTGTTTCACTGCTACGGTGTGCTTGGGGGAGTTGAGTTCGGGGACGGATTGAATGGGGGAGTGGCGGGGCACGAGGAGACAGAGTCCGGTTTGCAGGTAGGGCTCCGAAAAATCGATGGCGCGCGCTCTCTCGGGGGTCGCGGTCATGGAGGAGAGAATCAAGTCGATCTTGCCTGTTTTGAGGGAGGGTATGAGACCGTCGAAGGGAAGGTTCAGAATTTGGATGGGGCGCTGAAGGAACTCGGCGAGGGCGTGGGCGAGATCGACGCTGATGCCGCTGGGTTCTCCCTTGGAGTCAGCCATTTCAAAAGGGGGGTAGCCGAGCTCCATGCCCACCACGAGGAGATCGTGGGGGCGGGAGTTTGCCGAAGGGATGCCGAGCCACAGAAAAGAAAAAGAGCAGAGAAGACGGAAGAGGCGTTTCATGGATGGGGAAGAGAGAGTGCGGAGGTTGACGGGGAGAAAAGGGGGAGTGGGTGAAGGGGGCGAGGTTTCGCGCGGGATTGCTCCCGGGCTGCTTCTGAAATGGCGCAAAATTTGCTACCAGGAAGGTGTTCAGGTTATGCGCATTCCCCTCATTTTCCTAGGTACTTGGACTCCTAGGTGGGCAATCGCGATGCTGCTGGTTTTAGGGTTGTGGGGTTGTAGCCCTGGCGGAGACGAGGGGCAGAAGCCGGAGGTGATGCTCGCCACCTACCAGGCCAAGGTTCCGGAGGGGACTTCGCTGCGCACGGCGCGTGCGATCATGGAGTCTGAGGGATTTACGGTGACGGATTCCAACGGGGAGGCTTGGAAGGGAATGAAGGGTTTCACGTTTTTGCGGTGTGTCCGGGATGACGGCACGGTGATCAAGAGGCGTTGGGAGTTTGCGATCATGCACAATGGCCATTTTGTGACGGCGATCGAGATCAGGCCGGGGCTGGTGTATCCTTAGTGGCCCGGGACCTTTCATCTCGCCGGGTGCGCGAACCGATTGGGGATTTTGCGCGAGCCGGAGAGGGTTCACAAAGAATCGACCAGCTGGCGGAGAGCTTGGAGCTTTTGAGCCGGCGGGAGATGGGAAGGAAGGCGCGGAAAGCGGTTTCCGATGAGGACAAAATCACCCGATCGATGGAGCATGACCTTGTGATCTTTCACCTCGATGAGTGGGATCTTTTTAGAGGCGGCGGCGATCCGGATGGCGGCGAGAGCGAGCAGGTTCTCGACTGCCTCCGGCAAGCGCGATCCGAAGCGATCCCTCCAGTTTTGAGCGAGGGTGGCGATTTCGGAGAGGCTGCGGAGTTCGGCGACGGAGCGGTATGCGGCAATCCTGGCCTTAGAGTCGCTAATGTAAGAAACCGGCAGGAAAGCGGGGGCTTTTTGTCCGGGCGAAACGGCGTGGTAGTCCGGTTCGCGCGAGGCGACGAAGTCGAGCCGGAGTTGGGTTTCGGCCTTTCCGAGAGAGGGCTCTCCCTTGTGTCGGGCGATGGCTTGGCGCAGGAGGGTGCAGTAGAGGTCGAATCCGATGGCGACAATGTGTCCGCTTTGCTGAGTGCCGAGGATGTTGCCGGCGCCCCGAATTTCGAGGTCGCGGAGGGCGATTTTTAGCCCCGCCCCGAGGGAGGAGTATTGTTTGATGGCGTGGATGCGTTTCCTCGCCTCGCCCTGGGTCATCATGGAGCGGGGGAGCAACAGGTAGGCATACGCCTTATGGTCTCCGCGGCCGACCCGTCCTCGCAGTTGGTAGAGATCGGCGAGTCCAAAGCGGTCGGCTCGATCAATGAGGATGGTGTTGGCGTTGGGGATATCGAGTCCGCTTTCGATGATTGTGGTGGAAATGAGCACGTCGGCGCGGCCTTCCACGAAGGCGTGCATGACGTCCTCGAGTTCGTTTTCGGGCATTTGTCCGTGTCCTACGAGCAGTCTGGCTTTGGGGACGAGTTGTTGGAGGCGGTCCCGAACCCGGTGGATGGACTCGACGCGGTTGTGGAGAAAGTACACCTGTCCGCCACGGGCCAGCTCCCGCACGATCGCGTCCCGGATGATGCGTTCGTCGTAGGGACATACGAACGTTTCCACGGGGAGTCGGTTCGCGGGCGGGGTTTCGAGGGTGCTCATGTCTTTGGCGCCCATGAGCGACAGGTACAGCGTTCGCGGAATCGGGGTGGCAGAGAGGGTGAGCTGATCGATTCGGCGGAAGCGTTCCTTGAGGCGTTCCTTGTGGAGGACGCCGAAGCGTTGTTCTTCGTCGATGATGACAAGGCCGAGTTTTTTAAACTCGAGGTTGGAGGAAAGGATGCGGTGCGTGCCGATGACGATGTCCACGGAGCCTTCGGCGAGCCCCTCGAGAGTCTGGCGCTGTTGGGCGGGGGTTCGGAAGCGGGAGAGCATCTCGATTCGGACTGGAAAGGCGCTCATGCGTTCCCTGAAGTTTCGGTAGTGCTGTTCCGCGAGGACGGTCGTGGGCACCAGCATTGCCACCTGCTTGCCTCCCATGACGGCTTTGAAAGCGGCCCGGATGGCAATTTCGGTTTTTCCGAAACCGACGTCCCCGCAGATGAGACGATCCATGGGGCGGAGGGACTCCATATCGGCCTTGGTGGCGGCGATGGCGCTGAGTTGGTCCGGCGTTTCGGAGTAGGGGAAGGAGCCTTCAAATTCCCGCTGCCAGTGGTTATCGGGCGCGATGGCCTCTCCGACGCAGGTTTCCCGTTCTGCGTGCAGGCTCAGGAGGCGGGCGGCGTAATCAAAAACGGACCGCTCGGCGTTTTTTTTGGCTTTCGCCCATTTGCCGTCGCCGAGTTCGCTGAGGGGAGGATTTCTTTTTCCGATACCGACATAACGAGCCACCAGCCCGCTTTGTTCCAGGGGGACGTACATCTTCGCTTCGTTGGCAAAGGTGAGAACGAGCACCTGTTCAGGGGTGCCTTCCCTCAGCATTTCGCGAAGCTCTTCGAAGCGGGCGATTCCGTGTTCGAGGTGCACCACCAGCTCGCCCTCATTGAGTTCTGAAAAATCAATGGGACCGTGCTGGAGCACCTCCGCCAGTTTGCGTGAGGGCATCCGTGCGGAGCGAATGCTTCTGCCGAGGAGTTCCGCATCGCTCAGGACGGCGATCTGAGCCGAGGGGCACACAAAGCCTTCCGGAATCTGACCAGAGCACCATTCGATGGCCTCGGCTTCAACGGCCGGGATCAACTCCTGCAAGCGTTCGCGGTCTCCTTCGTTTTGGCAGAACAGGAAGGTTTTCCAACGTGCGGTCCGCCACTCAGCCAGTTGGCGAAAGAGGCGTTCGCGTTTGACTTCGTCCACGATGAAGTCGCCGGCGTCAAAGGATCCCAGTCCCGTTGGAAAAAAGGCGGTGTCGTAGTTTTCGGCTTTTTTGGCCGACCCTGGCGCATTGGCGCGCAGGATAAGAAAACGCCTGCCTTGGGGGAGTTCCGGGATGATGCCAGGGTCCTCTTCACTCCAGGCATCGGAGTAGATGATCCAGTCCTCCGGTTTGATCCATTCGCTGAGGGCGCATTGTTCGGATTCGCCATGGTCTGAGGTGAACAGGTCGCACTGAGCCAGCGTCTCGACCGAGGTCTGGGCGTCCAAATCAAAGCGGCGGATGGACTCGATTTCATCACCGAACCATTCGATACGAATGGGGCGCGGGTGAGGGATGCAGAACACGTCGAGGATTCCGCCTCGGCGGGCAATCTGGCCGCGCTCGGTGATTTGGGAAACCAGTTCATAACCGGCCTTTTCGAGATCAGCGACGAGAGTGTCTCTGTCGAGGCTCTGGCCCACACGCAGGGTGAGTTGGGAGCGTTGGATTGCACTCGGGGTGGGGATGGAGGAGTGGAGACAGGCGCTGGTGAGGACGAGGCATTCGGAGGGTTTGGAGGGCTGGGAGATGCGTTCGATCAGAGCGAGGCGTTCGGCGGTGGCGTCCGGGTCGGGAAGAGCGCCTTCCATGGGAGCCTGCGGAGGGTCGGGGAAGAGACAGGCGTGAGGATTTAGCTGCTGGAGGAGGTGGAAAATCCGCTCTTGAGCCGGGGGGGTGGGGCAGACGATCCACGTGCGGCCCGGGTGCTGGTTGACGAGCAGGGATGCGACGAGCGGGTGGGCCCCGGCGACCACGTGTTCAAAGACGCATGCGAAGGGGGAAGAACGGGTGAGTGATCGGCTCGGCCCCGAGCGGAGCGCTTTGGAAAAAGGGGGGGCTGAAGCGAGGGTTTCAAGGAGGGAGGCGAATTCAGCCATGGCAGCGGAGCCGTTAAGCGGGGGGGAAGTCGGACGCAACCGAGAAAAGCGGATGCCGGATTTCGTTGAGGGGACCCTTGGGCAGCCCGCGGGAGACCTTTGCAAAGTGCGGAGCGCGTCTCCAAATCCTCAAACGCGGACTGGAGCTTAAAACCGAGGGTGTTACTCTCGGGCACGGGATTCGAGCCATTCGTCTCTTCCCTGAGAAAGCGTCTGCGCCCGAATCTTGTCCCCGCTGAATTCCCCCCCCCTGTTCTGAATGAGATTTCCCTGGTCAAAAGCGCCGGTTCATCAGACCTCGTGCCGTGACTATACGACGTGCAGTTGCACGTTGGATGCGGACACGATTGGCAAGCATGTGTTTATCGAGCTCAGCTCTGCCTGCAATTTGAGCTGTCAATTTTGCGCCTACTCTTGGTCAGAGCGGCCGGGAAAGATGATGCCCTTGTCGTTGCTGGAAAAAATCTTAAGGGATCTGAAGAAGCTCGAGCCGGTCGAATACATTATGTTCTCGGCACTGGGAGAGCCGACTTTGCACCCCCAGTTTGATGAGGCGTGCCGCATGGTGCGCAAGTCCGGCTACAAGCTGATTGTGACCACCAATGGGAGTCGGCTCCGCGAGTCGATGGCGCAGTTGCCGATTTCGGAGCTGTACGTGAGTTTCAACACGCCCACGGCGGAGGCTTACGAGCTCAAGAGGGGCAAGGGAATCGGATTTGAGGAGTACGTCGAGAATCTCGCTGGTTTCCTGCAAGCCGTGCCGATGTTTGACACGTACATCTACTTCCTTACCGAGAATCGCCGTGACTATCCGGAAGCTCGCGGACTAGTCCGGGCGGACGACCCTGATTTTGCGCAGCGCTTGGAAGATCTGCTGCGCCGTTTCAAGCCGGGCGTTTTTGTCCCGGTTCCGATTCCTCGCGAGATTGAGCTTTTTTCGAATGTCCGGGTGATCATGAAGCCCTTCACTCTGTGGGCCAACGACAACGTTCCGGAGCATTTGGAGTTGATCGAAGCGGAGTCGATCCCCGCCTCCAGCTGCAGCTACTACAAGCACCATCTGAACATCATAGCCACTGGTGAGGTCACGGTGTGTTGCGGTGACTATGATGCGGCGCTGTCTTTGGGGAATGTTTCCACGCAATCCCTGAGGGAGATTTATTTAAAAAAACGGCCGGACCTTGATCTGGCTCAAAACGAGCTCTGTCGGAAGTGCAAAGGCCGTGTGGTACCCCGGGGCCGGGCCAGCTCTGAGGCCGCTTTGTAGGCGGGTTTGGAGTGGAGCGAGGACTTTGGAGGGCGGAAAAAATGCGCGAAAAATTCGCGCAAGGGTCCGCGTTTTTTGGAGGTGCTGTTCTGGTTTGAAGGGTGAAATTCCAGCCGACAAAAATACTTAAATCACTTATTTTAAGGAGTTTGATATTTTAGGGGCAAATGCTTGAAATTTTTTTTTTTGTCCCTAAGAGTTCGCCTCAGGTCTGCAACTCCCCCATTTCATGATCTACCCAAAATATCTTGTTGGCACCCTCTGCGGAGCCTGCTGCTGCCTTGTTTTTAGGCACACCTCCATGGCCGGTCCGAAACCGCCCGAGCCTCCGCCTCTGAATTTGCCGAAGCCTCCGCCCGCCCAAGTTTCCTCGTCGGAGGCGAATCTGCCCCTGCCTCCGCCCCCGGTGACTTCCCAAAAGCGCCAGGAGAAGAAAAATCCCCCGCAGCCTCCGGTCATGCTGACGAAGATCCGAAATGGAGATGCGGAGGACTGGGCTCGGACACCGAATGATCTCAAGGGGCTTTTGGAAAGTTTGAGTGGAGAGCTCAATGTCAACTTCTCGAGCAACACGAAGACGTTTGGTGAGGTCAGTGTGAATCCAGCGGACAACCCGGTTCTTTACCGTTCCGGCTACAAGCCGTTTACGCTGACTCCGGAAGAGATCGCCCGTCTGCGCCAGTATATTCTCAACGGCGGGACGATTGTGTTTAATTCCTTGGTCGGAAACCCCGACGCTTACGCGTCTGCCCTTCAGGCTGCCCGCCAGATTTTGCCGGAGCGGGAATTGTATCGCTTGCGAATGGATCACCCGGTGTTCCGGAGTTTCTACACCATCGACAAGGTGGCTTATCGGGACCGGATGGTGAAGGACGGGGTGGTGGTGGATCCCTATCCTTTCCTGGAGGGGGTTGACGTGGACAATCGCACGGCGATTTTGATTTCGCGTTGGGACTTTGCGCTCGGTTGGGAGTCGAATGCGCACGAAAGCTGGGGGTATGCGGACGCCGATGCCCGCAAACTGGGGGCGAACATAGTTTCCTACGTCACTGCGCTCCGTGAGGCGGGCAAGTCGGTGGGACGCAGTGTGGAATTGGCTGATGCAGACAAGAAGTCGGCGGGTAAATTCCGTGTGGGCCAGGTGATTCATGGCGGAGCGTGGAAGACGCGTTCTGCGGCTTTCCCGATGTTGTTGAATCAACTGGCGACGGAGACCGGGACCAAGGTGAGTTTCGATTTGAAGGAGGTTTCACTGAAGGACGCGGCGATTTTTGAGATGCCCTTTCTTTATTTGACCGGAACCACCGACTTTTCGCTGACGGAGGAAGAGCGTGGCAATTTGCGGCGCTACATCAGCAATGGTGGTGTGTTGTTTGTGGAGGCGGGGGAGGGTCGGGTGAGCTTTGACAAGGCTTTCCGGTCAGAATTGGCGCAGATCCTTCCGAATCGGTCTTTAGTGAGCCTGCCCCAGGGGCATGAGTTGTTCAGACAGCCGAAGGCTGTATCCAATGTGCGCGCCCGTCCGGCCCTTGCGGCGGCGAAGGGTAACCAAGTGCAGGTGGCTCCGGAGGTTTTTGGTGTAGAGATCAACGGTTCTTTGGGGGTGATTTACACTCCCTACGATTGGAGTGCTGGTTGGGAGAAAGCGGATGCTCCCTATGCTCTGGGGTATGAGCCGCAGGACTCGACGGCGCTCGGACTCAATGTGCTCTACTACGCGGTCACACATTAGCCGATGTGGCGTAGAGGGTTACTGCTGACTTCGGCGGTTTTGGTTTTTGCCGAAACCGTCTCTGTGGGTGTTCTGCCTCCCGCTTTGCTGGTTTTTAACTCCAAGGACGCACCTCCCCCTGAAGCCGCGGGGGTTTCCCCTGACATGAAGCCGTTTGTTGACTTCGAGCGGATCCTTTTCCGGGCTCGCGCTGGAGAACCAGTGGAGGCGTGGAGGGAGAGTCTCCAGCCGTTCTTGAAACTGTCTGCGGAGAGGGGGAAGGGTGCTGCGTTAAAGGAGTTGGCGCTCTGCTGGGAAGCTCGGGCAAGAATGCATGCCTGGGATAAAATCCTGCGATCGGCTTACGTTCGTAAAGGTCGATTTCCAAACAGTTTGGAGGCATTGCTTAAAACGGCACCTGAGGAATTGAGGCTGGATCCCTGGGGGGGGGAGTGGGTTTACGCGCCCACAGCGCCGCCGCATTCGCCGCATTTGGTGGGGCAGCGTTATCAGCTGGGACCGAGCCGTTACCCTAAACTGAGCACAATTGAGGCGGTTGCGAAATCGGGTCCGGTGGGGCCGTCTGGAAAAATCAGCTTTTCTTCACTGGTGGGAGTGAACTCGCTGCAGGTTCGCGGTGGTCCGCAAGGCTTGAATGGAAACTTCCAAGTGGGGGAATCTTTTGACGGCTTCACGGTTCTTTGGTTGCAGAAAGAAGCGGCTCTTCTGAGCGGCCCGGACGGCTTTATTCCGTTGGAGTTTTAGAAATCGAGGGGGCGTCTATGGCCAACATCACGGATTTTTTAACGCCGGAGGCTCTGCGAAAGCTTGAGAGTCTGGCGATACGGT
This sequence comes from Verrucomicrobiota bacterium, assembly GCA_037975925.1. Classification (GTDB taxonomy): domain Bacteria; phylum Verrucomicrobiota; class Verrucomicrobiia; order Chthoniobacterales; family Chthoniobacteraceae; genus Chth-196. The sequence continues at coordinate 22,282 of JBANFR010000023.1, read as the reverse complement.
CTCGTTACGTGTCGGAAGGGGCGCAATCGGGTGCCCACAAAAGCAAACTGAAGGGCCAGAGCGTGGAGTTTGCAGACCGCCGCGAATACGTTAAGGGCGACAACCTTCGGCATCTCGACTGGAAGGTTTTTGCGAGAACAGAGAAGTACTTTATCCGTCAGTTTGAGGAGGAAACGAGTCTTCGGGTGCACCTTCTGCTGGATGCATCGCGATCCATGGCTTTTGGAGGGCAGGGCCGGCCGCACAAATACGACTACGCAACCCGGCTCTGCGCGGCTCTGGCGTACTTGGTGACTAAACAGCAAGACTCGGTCAGCTTGACGGTTTACGACCAGGAGGTCCGAGACCGTTTGCCATGCCGCAACGGGGCGCGTCATTTGCGCACGCTGGTTGATCGCTTGGCCGTCAACGAGCCTCGCAATGTCACCAACACCGGCAAGGCGCTACATTCCCTCGCCGAACAGCTTTCCCGTCGGGGCCTCATCGTCATCTTTTCGGACTGTATGGATGATCCGGACGGCATATTTAGCGCGATTGCGCATTTCCGGAAGCGGATGAACGACGTGGTTCTTTTGCAGATCTTGGATCCGGTTGAGTTGGAGTTGTCGATTGATACCGTTTCGGAGTTTGTGGACATGGAAACGGGGGAGCGGCTGGAGTTGGACCCTGCGCATGCGAGGAAGGCCTACAAGGACGAGTTACAGCGTTTCATCGACGGCATTCGGGAGCGTTGTGGAGTGATGAACGTGGATTACCGACTCGTTTCCACCGCGGATGGGTTTGATGACTTCATCCAGCAGTACCTCATCGATCGGAGGAGGATGGCGCTGTGACATTTCTTTCCTCCGCGATGCTGCCAGCTCTGGGAGCCCTGGCGGTGCCAATCATCATCCACCTGTGGCAGCAGCGGCGAGTGAGGGAAGTGCCCTTCAGCACGCTCCGGTTTCTGCGGGTGGTGGCGGCGAAGACGACTCGGAGTGCCAAGTTGGAGCATCTGTTGTTACTTTTGCTGCGAGGAACCATCATTGCACTCGTCGCTTTGGCCGCAGCGCGTCCGGTCGTTTCGAACGTGGGAGAGGCTCTCTTTGGGGGCAAGGCGCCCCGTGTGGTGGCCTTGGTGATCGATGAGTCACTGTCGATGGGGTACAAGGTGGGAGAGCAGACGCGGTTACAGACGGCGGTGGAGCAGGCCCGCTTGGTGATGGACAGCCTCAAGCCGGGTGATGCAGTGGCCGTCATTGGGGCCTCGGACCATTCGAGGGTCTTGATCGCGGAGCCGACGGTGGATCTTGCGGCCGCGCGGAAGGCTTTGGATGGGATTCGGCAAGGGGAGGGCTCGACCGATTTCGCCGGGCCTTTGAAAGATGCGGCAAAGGCGCTCTCGAAGGTCAGCAGAGGCATCCGGCAGGTTTACCTGTTCACCGACGGTCAGGCGAGTGGCTGGCAATTTGATCCTGCCCTCGTTTTTGGGGAGGAATGGAAAAAGAATGATGTGCGTCTTCTGGTGGTTCGCACGGACGGATCCAAGGGGGCCAATGCGGCGATTGCGGGCATTCAGTTTGAGACCCCATTTGCCTCGGCGGGAACGGTGCTTCGGGGAGTTGCGACGGTGGCGAATTACTCGGAGTTACCGCTGCAGGACTTGCTGGAGATCCGTGTGGGGGAGGAGCGCCTAGTGCAGCGTTCGGTGGATGCGCCTCCCGGGGGAAGGGTCTCGGTTCCTTTTGAGTTCCAGGTCCCGCTCGGCACTAGCGGTCGTTCTGTTCGGGGGGTTGCCAGTTTGGCCGGCGATGGTTTGCCGGGGGATGATCGCCATTATTTTTCCCTTCCTTTGGCACAGGTGCCCAAAATTCTGTTGGTGGAGACTGGGGGTGGTCCGGAGAGGGACCGTGCGGGGTTCTTTTTGCGGAAGGCTCTCGCCGCTGGGAACGCCCAGGCGCCAGTCAAGACAGTGAGTCCCGCCGAGCTGGATGGCCTCAATGTGGACTCCTATTCTGCGGTATTTCTCCTGGGGCTCCCCTCTCTATCGGATCGTGCTTCGGTTCGTTTGGAGCGTTACATGGACAGCGGCGGAACCGTGGCAGTGTTTGTTGGGGACGCATTCCGGAGTGAATTGTGGGAGCGGGTTGATTGGCTCCCGGGAACGCCCCGGGGTGTGAAGGATCTTCCGGCAGAGCGCCAACCCTCGCTCATGTTGGAGCCGCAACATCCGTTGTTTGCCTCCTGGGATGCGGCGACTCCATTTCCGTCGGTTTCCCAGAAGCGCGTCCTGCACTGGGAACCCCGAAAAGGGGCACGCGCGCTGATCAGTATTGGTCAGGGGATTCCCTACATGATGTATGCTTCGCGAGGTTCTGGACACGTGGTGGTAGTCAACACGAGCGCGGATTTGGCCTGGGGCGGCTTTCCGATCTCGCCGGCCTTTCTTCCCGTGGTTTACGAGGTGGGTCGGCTTTCGGTTGCGAGAGCGGGTAAGCTGAAACCTGTGCGTATCGGTGAACCGGTACCGCTCCCCGTCGGGCTGAACCGGGACAGCAAGGTGAGTCTTCGATTACCCTCCGGGGATGTTTTGCCCGTGGGGGCTGGCGGACTTCTTCTGGAGGAGGCGGAGCGCTCGGGATTTTACGAAGTGAGCACTTCGGAGGACGGGGTGATTGCGGAATTTTCGGTCAACGTGGATGGAGCTGAGGGAAACTTGACCGTGGAATCCCCAGAAGAGCTGCACAAACGGGTGCCGCATGAGATGGTGACGGGATTGGATGAGCTGAGGCAGTGGCTGGAAGCGAGTCGGGGGTTGGTGCCGGTTTGGCCGCTGTTGCTGGTGCTTGCGGTGGTGATGTTTGTGATAGAAACTGTGTACTCTAATTTGTTGGCCCGCAATCGGGCGCAAGGCGATGCGGAGCACGTGAGTACGGGCCGGTTGAACCGTCGTCGGTTCGGGCAACGGCGCCAGGCGGATGCGGCGGTGGTGGAAGGAGGTGCGGTATGAGTCCCATCGTGTTTTCGCCCGTGTACACCTGGGTTACGGTCGGGCTTCTGACAGCTTCGGCTTTGGGTGCCCTCTTCTGGAGCCTGCGTCATGGGGTGCAGAACCGACGCCGGGCGCTGGGCCTTGCGGGATTCCGTCTTGCGTCCATCATTTTACTCGCAGTGATCCTGCTGCAACCGCAGCAGCGTCGCGACGAGGTGACGGTGATCAAACCTCAGATTGCAATTTTGGTTGATGCGACACAGAGCATGGAGGATCCGGCGGATCCGGGGCAGCCTCTGCGTTCGGAACGAGTGAAGGAGTGGCTTGCCTCGCCGGCCTTGGCGGCCGCCAAAAAGAGCTTTGAGTTTCGGACTTTTTACTTTGATTCCCGTTTGACCGAGAGAACGACGGAGGCCGAGCCGCTGTCTTACGGAGGAAATTCCACCCACATTTGGGCTGCTTTTCGCCAGTTGAGGGAGCGCTTTTTGGGGCAACCGCTTGCGGCCGTGTTGCTGCTTTCCGATGGGCTGGATTCTTCTGGGGTGACCTCTGCGCTGAGTTTGCCTCCGAACGTGCCTGTGCTTGCGTTTGAACTGGAAAAGGAGTTCCGGCTGGCGGCAAAGCCGAAGCGGACTTGGATTGCCTCGATTGATGCGCCCGGGCGTTTGGTTGTGGGGTGGGACGGGGAGTTGCGCGCGAGCCTTGGGGCGAGTGGCCTTTCGGGGAGCACGGTGGGAGTGGAGTTGTGGAAAGACGGAGCGAAGACTTCGGAGACGACGGTGACTTTTAACGAGGAGGAACAGATCCGTCCGGTGGTATTTCCCATTACGGCAACGGATCCGGGCATCATGCAGTTTGAGGTGCGTTTGGTGGATCCCAATGCCGATCCGGACTCGCGTAAGCGTTCCGTGACGGTGGAGGCGGTGGCTCCCGGTAAGCGCGTCCTCTACGTGCAGAACTCATTTGGGTTCGAGTTCAAGTTTCTGAGACGTGCGATCGTCGGGGACCGCAACCTTCAGTTGCAGGCTTATGTGCGGGCTGGAGACGGGCGTTTGGTGGCGATGGGGGAGCGCGGGGGGCTTGCGGGGGGCTCACCGGCTCCGCGTTTGGACCTTACCCAGGCTGGGCTGGGCAAATACGCCGTTGTGGTTTTGGGAGATTTGCCGGCCGAGGCGTTGGTGGCTGAGAATTATCAGGCGCTGAAAAGTTTTGTGGAGCGGGGCGGGGGACTGGTTTTGCTGGGAGGCGCCTCGGGGATGGCGACGGAACCGATGGCGAAGTCGTCCTTGGGCGAGATTTCGCCTGTGAAGTTGCCGGCGGAATATCGCGAGGGGCGTTATCCGGTGCGGATTACCGAGGTGGGGATGAGGCATCCGGTTTTGGGCACCTTGTTTTCGAATGTGAAAGAGTTCCCCCCTTTGTTGACGGCGAATCTTTCGAATGGATTGAGTCCTGCTGCGGAAGTGTTGTTGGAGTTTGAAGAAGGGGGACGCCGTTATCCTGCGGTGGCGGCATCGCGTTTTGGGCAGGGGCGGGTGGTGACGGTGATGACCGACACGGTGTGGCACTGGAGAATGGGCTCCAAGGGGTGGAACTCTGAGAAATCTCCCTATGACACTTTCTGGACGCAGTTGATGGAGTGGTTGGTGCCTCGCGAGCAGGAGAAGCAGGGGATAGCCAAGCTGGAATTGCTGACGGAGAAGCCCAACTACTTGATTGGCGAGCAACCCGCAGTGCGTGCGATTTTACAAACCGGTGCGGATGGCGCCAAGGCGCCTGCGACTCTCCCATTGAGTCTGCGGACTCCGGACGGGAAGGTGTTTGAGTACACGATGAAGCCCGGGGAGTGGACAGACTCCGGAGGGAAGACGGTCGCGGGATTTGTGGTTCCCGTGGAGCCACACATGGCCGGCATGTTTACCGCGCAATCACGTTGGTCGAACGGGAAGTTAAAGTTGGAGGGGGAGACGCGCTTTGTGGTGGATCAACCGATGAGCGAGAGGACGGGAAAGCCGATTGACCGGATTTTGCTTCAGAACCTCGCAGAGCAAAGTGGCGGACGACTCGTGCGGTGGGAGGAGCGGGAGGATTGGCAAAAGTGGGTGCATTACAAAGAGCAGCAGATTGCAAAGGTGCGTTTGGAAGAGATTTGGAATCATCCGGTGCTCCTTGTGCTGCTGCTTTTGGCCCTCGCTGGCGACTGGATCCTGCGCAAACGGTGGAGTCTGCCGTGAGCCGTGAAGTTCTCGATTTTTGAACCCCGATTTGATAGAGATTTAACACCCCCTTCCCCTTGAACTAACCTATGAAGACCCTCTCCCCGGTCGTTTTCTTTGGATGCTTTGTGTCGTTTGGCCTAGTCGCTGAGGCCGGAAAGCCAGTCCCGGTGCCGATCCCCAACGGCGATGTCTCTGATCCCACGTTGAAGGGATTCCGGTTCCGATATGACAGTCCACCGAACCAGCAGGAGCAGTACGTCGGCAATCACAAATGGGTCAAATCCGGGGTCGTGCAAGGGCGCAAGTGCGTGATGATTCAAGCGCCGGCGTCGGTCCTGGCGATTCAAACCGCGAAGGTGGAGTCGGCGTTGGTCCCTGTGGAACCTGGGGCTACGTACCGCTATGACGTCGACTACTGCGTGGACAAAACGCAAACCAAGATGTGGGCGGAGACTTTTGTGGTGGATCCTCGCCCGGACAGGGTCCGGGAGGAAGAGGAGTCCAAAGGAAAAAAAGTATCGATTATGCGTTTCAGCCCCGAGAACGGCATACCCGCGATTATCATGGTGCATCGGGCGCAGGCTCCGGATTTGCCGGGTGTCACGAGTTGGGGTACTGCGACGAAGGAGTTTACGATTCCCAAAGAGTGGCCGCTTACCTTGCCCTTTACGATCCGGGGCGACGGACAGTCGACGGTTTTTCCGGTGCAGTCGGACCGCAAGGATGCGGATGCGACGTTTGAGGTGATTGAGGTGCGGTTGAGAACGGCGGACCAGAAACTCCCGTTCCGCCAAAACAAGGGGCAGGATTACCAGGTGGAGAAGGGTGCGGTCGTTTTTGTGAAGCCGCCGCCTCCCGGTTCAGAGGCGACGGTAAATGTAAAATGGAAGGTGAAGCCGCATTACATGTCGATCAAAGCCATTGCGTTGGCAGGCTCGGATGGTTCTACGGCTGCCTTCACCAATTTCCGGTTAACCAAGACGAAGGAGCCGGGTGAGGCGGAGGCGCCGGTGGACGGAATTGTCCGCTGAGGTGCGTGGTCGAGCGGTTTCCCTCGCGTTTTTGAAGTCCCCCCGATTTCTCCCCCCAGTTTCTCAATCTCCAATCATCATTTTATGGCAATCACAGCAGACTCCGTGAATCGCCGCTTAGAAGACGCGGGAAGGCGCTGGCGGGCGGCTTCAGGCGCCCGTTTTCTTGCGGCTGGTGGGGTGGGATCGCTGGCCCAAATGTTCATCTTTTTTGGGTTGGACTCGTGGCTTCATTTTGGGGCCGCGGGCCGCTGGCTCACCTTTGGTTCGATTGTCTCCACGCTCGTGGTTTCGGCCGTCCTTGCTTGGCGCGTCTGGGCACCGCCCATTTCGGCAGCCAGCATGGCCCGGCGCATCGAGCAGGCGAGCGGGGATCGCAGCAACGTATTGATCAGCGCCGTACAGTTTGATCAATCGCTGGCTGCCGACTCGCCGTTGCGTGCTGCGCTTTTCCGCGAGATGAACGATCCATTTCCCAAGGTTCAGTGGGAGAGGGTCTTTGAGTGGGACCGGCTGCGTAAATTGTCCTATGCTCTCATTGCGGTTGGCGTATTGCTTTTTGCGTGGGCTGCGATTCAGCCGAAGGGGTTTGCAAACTCTGCGCTTCGCATTTTGCTGCCGGCCAGCAATATCCAGCCTCTCACTCGCACCCGGATCGACGTGCTGACTCCCGGTGACGAGACCACCCCGCATGGCCGTGATTTTCCGATGCGCGTTTCGTTGTCTGGGGAAATTCCCCAGAGCGCGTGGGTGCGTTTCCGGGAGGTTGGGGGCAGTTGGCAGCGCGCTCTGATGGAGCACGAGGCGGGGCAACCGGTGTTTACGTTTCATTGGAAGTCCGTCAAACAGCCCTTCCAGTACCAAGTGGAGGCGGGGGATGTCGTTTCTCCGACATACTCGGTGACCGTGCGTCCGCGAACCGTCATCAAACAGAGGGTGGCTGAGGTGACGCCGCCGGCGTACACCGGTCTGCCAGTCTCGCAAGTGACTGATTTTGGCGTGCTCCAAGGGGTGTTGGTAGGGGCAAAAATCCGATTGAACCTGACCTTCAACAACCCGATCGAGGAATTGAGTGTGGCAACCGACAAGGGTGAAAGTCTCGAGTCGAGCCCGGTCAATGAGAGTGAGTGGAGTGTGGTTTATCCGGTGAAAGGGACGCGCACTCTTCGAATCGATTTTCGGGACCGGATGGGGGTGAGCGAGGATGTCTCGTTGCCGATCGCGGTAGTTGCGGATGAACCTCCGAAGGTGGTGGTGTCGCAGCCGGTGGAAGGCCGGGAGTTGTTTTCCGGAAAGGGTTCGAGGCTGACGGTCCAGTTCCAGGCGACGGATGCGATTGGTTTAGGGGCGGTAGCGCTTTATCAGAGCACTGACGAGAAGGAGGATGCGAAGCTGATTCAGGAATGGCCGGAGGCGAAAGGGCAGAAGAGCTGGGAGGCGACCGCACTGGTGACATTGCAACCGATGGCGGATGAGCCGAGGGTGACTTACCGGGTGATTGCAAAGGACACGAATGATGTGAGTGGCCCAGGGGTCACTTTGTCGCGTCCGATTGTGGTGAATCTTCGCTCGGCGGAGGCTGTTGCGGAGGAGAAGAAGGTGACTGCAGAGAAGATTGAGGAGGGATTGAAGGCGCTGATCGGTTTGCAGTCTCGGAATTTGGAGGAGACCAAGGTGGCGATGAAGTCGAAGACGCCTGTGGATTTGACGGTGTTGGTGGAGCGGCAGAGTCAAATTGCGAAGGCAGCGAGGGAGATTTCGGCAGCCACGAGCGGGATAGCGCAAGACGTGCGGGAGACCTTGCAAAAATTGTTGGAGAAGGAAATGACGCAGGCGGTGGTGAGTTTACGGGAGGCGACGGCGGCGGAGGGAGCGGCTCGGTTGGAGGCGCTGGTGAAGGCTGCGAAGGTGGAGGCGTTGATTCTGGCGAGACTCAGCGGAACGCCGGCCGCCCTCGATGAAGAAGTGAAGCGTGCCGAGGTGGAGCGAGTGATCAGCGGGGTAGAGGAGTTGCTGAAGCGCCAGCGGGATCTCCTTCGGGAGACCAAGGGGAAAGGAAATTCGAGTGTGACGGGGCTTGCTCCCAAGCAGGACGCACTCGCGGAGAGGGTGGGCCTGGTGAAGAAGAGCCTCGAGATGGACAGCAAAAACGCGGCGATTGGAGACGAGGATTTGCGGAAGCGTTTGGTGCGGGTGATGGAGATGATCGGAGAGTTTAAAATCTACGAAGGGATGCTGACCGCGGCGGAATTTCTCCAGGATGCGAAGTCCGAGTCGGCGCAAAAGGAGCAGATTCAGGTGATTGCGGGTCTTGCGAAGATGGTGGCGCTCTTGAACGAGTGGCAGAAGAAGGAGGCGGCGGACAAGAAGGAGGAGTTGAAGGAGAAGTTGTCCGAGTTGAATGAGAAGTTGCGGAACTTGACGGATGTTCAGCGGGACATCGTGGAAAAGACCAATGAGATGGCGAGGAAGACGGAGTTGCGTCCGGACGATGTGGCGCAGATGGACGAGCTGAAAAAGACCAAGGATTTGTTGAAGGAAGCCATCGAGCAGATGACGACGGATTTGCAGGCGTTTCCCGAGACCAAGGCGGGCAATGAGATGAAGGACGCCATGATGCAGGTGTTTGAAAACGTGGATCAGGCGGATTTGGAGGATGCCCTAGCCGGCAATTTGAAGGCGAGTGAGCTTGCAGTTCAAAAAGAGAAGGGGCTGTTGGATGCGTTGGAGAAGGCGAAGGAGATCAGTGGCGACATGGAACACTGGCTCTCGAACAAGCTCGATACGGGGAAATGGCTCATGGAGAATTTTGACAAGTCGGAGATGCCTGAGATCCCGATGCTTGCCCTGGCGGACGCCTTTGAGGATTTGGTGGGTGACCTATTGCAGGAGCAGAAGGGGCTTGCCGAGGAGGCTCTGAGTGCGGCATCGAACCAGGCGTTGGCAGGGGTTCCTCCGGGCTGGGATGTGAAAGACGGGGTGATGCCTGCATTTGGGGCTCAGGGGAAAAGTGGGAACACGGCTCCGAAGCACAATGAACAAATGGGCCGATCCTCGGGTGGTCGGGAGGGGATGTCCGATGGGGAGATGGCTGGGACGGAAACTCAGATGTTGAAGGGGGACACCCCTGATGTTCGGAGGACCAAGGACGCGATGCAGCAGGGGCAGGTGCGCGACAATGGCGAGGTGGGGCAGGTACGGGCGACGGGCGGTGGGAAGGCCGGAGGTTTTAGCGACCGGAATGGGATGGAGGGAAATGCGCCGGTGCGCGCGGTGCAGTCGGACAAAAAGCCAGCCGACAAGCTGGCGGTGGAGCAGGCAATCCTCGCGGAGAAAACGGCGACCAAGGTGGCGGAGGCCAACATGTTGTACGTCAAATCGGACGGGTTGCGCGAGGTGTCGAAGTTGATGGCGCAGTCTGCGCAGGCTCTGAAGGAGGGGCGTGGCAAGGACGCGGCGGCATTGCACGAGCGAGTGATCCGTCGTCTGGCTGAACTCAAAGGGGGGGTCGCTTCGAGCGAGGTGGTCTCGCGTGCGACTGGCGAGAGCGCCCGAGTGGAGGAGCGCCGTTCGATGAGTGGCAATGAGGGGGATGCACCTGCGGCCTACAAGGGACTGGTGTCGGACTACTTCCGGGTACTTGCAGAGGAAAAGAACAAATAAACATGCGAAGGCTGTCTTGGTTAGTGAACGGCGTGGGTGCGTGGGTTGGGGTGTGCTTGAGCACCATCTTTGCTCGGGGGGCTGAGCCTGTCCCTGCGTCCGGGAAGCCGTTGCCGTGGCTGGTTCCGGACGCGCCCTTTCGGTACGTGGTCACTGCAAAAAATCCTCCGGCGCCGTCGGACGCGGGTTGGGCTGTGGAGTTCCCAGAGCTTGGACAGACGCTACCGAATGCCGCGGACGTGTTGGTGCTGGACTCCGCCGGCAAGTCCCTGCCTTTTTCGAAAGTTTTTCGTGCAGAGGGTCAGCGTGTGAGTCTGGTGGTGAAGGATTTGCGTGCCGGTCAGGAGGTGTCTGTTTATTTTGGCGGCGGAAAAAAACGTGCGGCAGCCTCGTGGAACCCGCGGCCTGCGCTCTGGATGGAGGTGCGTCGGATGGCTCCGGGGACGGATCTGACGTCTTTGGAGGCGTTGGAAAATGCGTGGAGGAACTCCGCAGGGGTCGATGGTGGCGGATTTGTGAATTGGATCGCTCACAGCGATAATCTTTTCGGGGAAGGGACGCACTTTATGACACGCTACCGAGGCTGGCTAAAGCCCGGCGCCTCGAGGCTCTCCATCTTTACAGCTTCCTCAGACGCCTCTTTTGTGTGGTTGAACGGGAAGCTGGAGCTGAGTCGGCCCGGAAAGCATCCGGCGATGATTACTCGGAGAGATGTGACGGAGAAGACGTATGATTTTCCTGAAGCCGGGGTTTTGGTGGAGTACCTGCACGCCAAGGGAGCAGATGGGGTGGGTGTGACGCGGTTTGGATATTTGGGGGCTGACGGGAAGGTGGGGATTTTTGATAAGGACCAATGGGCGCGTGCTGGGACGACGGAGGAGGTGCGTTTAGAACACGCAACACTGGGAGCCTTGGGGGGTGTGAAAGTGGAGCACCCGGATTACATTGGGTGGGATGGGCTGTGGCTTTTTGACACCCGTGTTGGGTTTGAGGGGACTTTGCCTGAAGGATGCAAGGTGCAGTGGGAGTTCGGAGATGGGGCGCGCGCCACGGGGGCCATGGTTCGTCGGATGCTCAGTGGATTGGCGCCTGTGGGGGCGATTGCGACCATTTCCAAGGGTACGGAGTCGGTGAAGCTCGGGATACGGATTTCCAATGGGGGGCCGATGAAAGAGGTGATGACGACCTCCTCGGTGGACCGCGAGCGGTACCTTGAGCGGATTGTTGCGGAGGACCTCGGGGCACTTCACCCGGAGGTATTGAAGGTTTTCTACCGTTTTGTGCGGGAGTTTGGAACTGACGAACAAATTGGGAAGGTTGCGCGGGCTTGGATTGAGAAGAATCCGGATCCGTCGGATCCGCTGGTGATTGGGGGTCTCCTGACTTGGTTGCGTGGGGCTGCGCAGATGAATCCGAAGCAGGCCCTAGTGGAACTTGCGAAGCTGGATGCGGGTTTGCAGAAGCGGTATCTGCGCGATCTCAGTTTGTTTGAACTCGATACGCGCGTTTTTTTGCTGAAGGACAGTGGAGCGGTGGGTTATGCGGAACAATTGATCCGTCAGTTTGAGCAGGAGCCCAAATTGGTGCAGTTGGTGCGGACCCGGATTGGGGATTTGTTGCGTCTGCAGGGCAAATTAAAGGAGGCGGAGGAAGCTTATCGGGTGATTCAGAAGAGCGTGGTGGACGAGAGCGGGGGGAGGAAATACGCCGCGCAGGACCGGGCGTTTTCGGTGACGGTCGGCAACTTGATCGCGGGAGGCAATCGGGTGGAGGCGGAGGCGATTTTGCAAAAGTGGGAGGGGGAGCATCCTACGGCGAAGTTGCAGAGTGATTTTCTTCTGTTGAGAGGGCGTGTGCTGATGATGTTTGGCCGTTGGGGCGAAGCGTTGCAGGAGATCGAGTCGTTTAAAGGGCTCAATCCAGACAGTCCCTTTCAAATTCCTGCGGATTTTTATCGTGCGAAGGCGCTGGCAGGTTTGGGGCAGGTGAACGCGGCCAAGAAGATCTGGCTGTCGATTGCCAATCAATATCCCAAACACGAATTGGCGGCCGAGGCGCTCAAGCTTTCTTCAAAGTGATGAAAAAGACTCTGACTGCGTTGTGGAGCGTTTTGGGCGTGCTGGTCTGTGGGGTCATGGCTGAGACCAGTTTTTATACGCTACCGAAACCTGAAGCGAACGGTGGGGTGTTGGGGCGGGTGGAACAAGGGCTCACTTATGCGCTGGCGTTGGAGCGCGACCGGACGTCCTGTTACAAAGGGGTTCTCTCAGAGGAGGGGAAGCGCTTTGAATTCAAAGGGTTGCCAACGGGTAAATACGACCTTGTGTTGTTTCTGAAGGATAGGCGCGTGGTTGAGGGGTTGTTTTTGGGGGATGGCGCGGAGAGTGTGGTGGGGAAGGGGCGCGAAAATTTTGAGGAGCGACTTCAGAAGGCAGACGCCTTCTTCAATAAGTACAAGCTGCACCGGTTTGGGCTGGTGGAGGGGGGGACACGCATTTTGGCGTTCGTGGAGCGTGTCCGGGACAAGTTGGCGCTCACTGGCGGGGGCGCGGCATTGCAGGGGCCGGTGCGCCGTTTCGAGATCGCAGAATTGGACAAGGCTTCCGACACGTGGACGCTCCTGGTCAACCGGCACATTTATCGGGAGGAGGACGCCCCTGGACAAAAAGACTTTTTGAATTCCCTGTATCTTCCCGCGCTGGGCGGGATTCGGGTGATTAATTCCCCGAAGGATTTGGGAACCGTTTCCCTCACACCCTGAATTTTCCACTCAACCTCAGTCTAACCATCCCCTCGTTTCTATGGCGCGTATTCATTCCGTTGACGGTCCCTTGAATGGGAGCGTGTTTGAGCTCGAACCCTCCGAGACCGTCATTGGTCGGGACCGGTCTTCCCAGATTATGCTTCCCGAAGATGAGGGGGTATCTGAAGTGCATGCGCGGATTGTTTCGGTGGGAGACGGGTGGGAGTTGGAAGACTTAGGGAGCGACCGCGGTACGCTTCACAATGGGGTGGCGGTGCGATCGGTGGGGTTGAGCCACGGCGACCAGATGACGATCGGCAGTCACACGTTTGTATTTGATGCGAGCATTCGGGTAGAGCCCGAGGAGGACGAGCCGGTTGCGGTCGCGGATTTGCCGAAAGGTGATGCGCCGAAAAAGGCCTCCGAGGAGATCGATGTGGATGCGGAGGAGGTGCAGGCGCTGGTCAAGCGCATGAGCGTATTAACCAAGCGAATTGGGGAGGAGATCGGGAAGGCGATTGTGGGCCAGCGCGAGATCGTGATGGACATGCTCACGGCGATTATTTCCCGAGGGCACGTGCTCTTGATCGGGATGCCCGGCCTTGCGAAGACGACGCTGGTGCGGACGATTTCTGAGGTGCTTTCGCTCGATTTCCGCCGGATTCAGTTCACCCCGGACTTGATGCCTTCGGACATTACGGGAACGGACATCCTGGAAGTGGACGAGGAGACCGGCAAAAAGGAGTACCGTTTCATCCAGGGACCGATTTTTACGCAGATTTTGTTGGCGGACGAAATTAACCGGACTCCACCGAAGACGCAGGCGGCTCTGCTGGAGGCGATGCAGGAGTACCGGGTGACGGCATCCGGGAAGACGTTTGATTTATCCGCGCCGTTTTTTGTGTTGGCGACGCAGAATCCGCTGGAGCAGGAGGGAACGTATCCGCTCCCGGAAGCGCAGTTGGACCGCTTCATGTTCTCGATTTTTGTGGATTACCCCTCGGAGGAGGAGGAGGAGCAGATTGCGAAATTCACGACGAGTATGGTGAAGCCGAAGCTCGAGAAGGTTTTGGGGGCGCACGAGATTTTGGAGCTTCAGGCGGCGGTGCGTAATTTGCCGGTAAGTGATCATGTGTTGAAGTACGCGGTGCGTTTGGTGCGTGCCACCCGTCCTGGAGACAAAAGGGCTCCGGACTTCATCAAAAAGTGGATTCATTGTGGGTCCGGTCCGCGTGCGGCGCAGAACATCATCGTCGCGGCGAAAGCTCGTGCGGTGATTGACGGGCGTCTTCTGGTGACCACGGACGATATTCGTTCGGTAGCGCGTCCCGTGTTGCGGCATCGGATTTTCACGAATTTCACCGCGGACAGCGAGGGGATGGATACGGACAAGATCGTGAACAAGCTCCTGGAGGTGGTTCCGGAGCCGAGTGCCTCGGACTACTAAGAGTCTGTCTGACTGATCACTGGGGCGGCGCATTTCGGAGGCGGCTAGGGATGTGGGCGTCCCTGGCCGCCGACCTTTTCGGCCGAGCTCGGGGTTGATGGAGAGGGCGGAGGGGGGGCTCAGATCAGAGGGGGGGGAATGCTGTTCGCCCCTTGGTGCCCTCACGCAATTGCGGCCATTTTTTGCCGGAATCAGCGCTTTGCGTTGTGTGCGAGGCCCACCGACGTCTCCATTTTTCGGCAGCCCGACAGCGCATGGCCAGCTCGCCGGGGCTGGCATTTTTCATTGTCGCGAGAACTACAAAACTCGGTCAGGCAGCCGTCACCGAGTTCCGATCGGCGTTCGCGCCACGTGTCGCCATGCAGCCCTCGCTGAAGCGAAAAAATGAGGTTGCGGCGTTGTTTTGGAGAGGCCCACGGAGCGTGGGGGCGCGAGAGTTTCCCCAGGACTGGATGAGCCCCGGTCAGGTCTCCGCGGAGGCACTCGGTTTTAGCGGGTTCCAAAGCGGTAGACCGTCTTGCTTCGGTAGGTTTTTCCGGGATCGAGGATAGTGGTTGGAAAACCGGGCTGATTCGGGGAATCGGGATAATGCTGCGTTTCCAAGCAAAGTCCTGAGCGTTTGACGTAGGGTTTGCCTGATTTTCCAACCAGCTTTCCATCGAGGAAGTTGCCCGTGTAAAACTGAATGCCCGGCTCGGTGGTGAGCACCTCCATCCAACGGCCGCTGAGCGGTTCGTGGAGGGACGCTGCGGGTTTGAGGGAACCGTCCTGCGAATCGAGTACCCAGTTGTGGTCGTACCCGCCGCCAAATCGCAACTGCTCGTCCTCTGAATCGATCCGGGCACCGATCATTGCGGGGCTGGAGAAATCCAGAGGAGTGTCCCGGACGGTTCGGCACTCACCGGTGGGAATGAGGGAGGAATTTACGGGGGTGAAGCGCGAGGCCAAGATTTGCAGTTCGTGACCCAAGACGGAGGGGTCTCCCTCGCCGCGCAGATTGAAGTAACTGTGATGGGAGAGATTTACCGGCGTGGGACGATCCGTGGTCGCTTCGTATTCGATTTCCCAGTCGTTGGATTCCTGAAGCCAGTAGGTCATTGTCAGTTGGAGGTTTCCGGGAAATCCCTCGTCGCCATCCTGGCTGGTGTAGGTGAATTTGAGGCCCTGGGCGCCTTCGCGTTCGAGCCCTTGCGCCTTCCAAACGACTTTGTCGAGGCCCCGTTTGCCTCCATGAAGGGTGCAGGCTCCGCTGCCCGAACCGCTGTTGACGGCCAAGGTGAACGCTCGATCGCCAATCGAGAACTTCCCCTGAGCGATCCGGTTTGCGTATCGGCCGACGACGCATCCGAAGTAGGGGGAATCTTTCAGGTAAGCCTCCAGTGTGGAAAAACCGAGGACGATGTCGGCCCGGTTTCCGCGTTTGTCTGGAGTCTCGAGACTCAGGACCGTGGCCCCGTAGGTCATGACCCGCATGCGGATGCCTCGGCTATTGGACAGGGTGTACACGTCGACGGGGGTGCCATCGGGGAGTTGCCCAAAGGGGGTGGGCTCGGGAATGGCGGCGAGGGCTGAAGCGCATCCGAGGGCTGCGAGGGCGAGCAGGGGCAGGAGTAAAAATCGGGGTTTCATGGAGGGGTGAGCCCGTGATGATAACCACGGAATGCGTAAAAATCCCGTCCGTGTTTGCGTGATTCGCCGATGGCCTCAGGCGGCACCAGAGCCGTCTGTGAGATTCCACGCAGGCTACGGCCCATTGCGCGGAGTTGGTGCTCGCCCCGTGCCTGCGGAGCCTCCCTTCAAAAAAAGGAACCTGTCCGAAGAAACTTCGAACAGGTCCCCGGGAGCGACGTGGTCGTTTGTTTCTCGTTCAGCGCTTCAGGTCAAACCGGTCCAGATTCATCACCTTGTTCCAAGCGGTGACAAAATCGGCGACGAACTTTTTCTGGGCGTCTTCGGTGGCGTAAGCCTCCGAGATGGCGCGCAGCTGCGAGTTCGATCCAAAGATCAGATCGACCCGGGAGGCAGTCCACTGGATTTGGCCGGTTTTGCGGTCTCTGCCTTCAAAGAAGTGTTCGCACTTTGGGGATTTTTTCCACTCCGTGCCCATGTCGAGGAGGTTGACGAAAAAGTCATTGGTCAACGTCTCTGGACGACGCGTGAAGACTCCAAGCTGCGGAATTCCGACATTGGTATTCAGCACGCGTAACCCTCCCACGAGCACCGTCATTTCGGGGGCGGTGAGCGTCAGTCGGTGTGCACGGTCCACGAGCAATTCCTCCGCCGGGCGGTCGTGTTCGTGCCCGAAGTAGTTGCGAAAACCGTCCGTCGTGGGTTCGAGCACTGCGAAGGAGGCGACGTCGGTCATCTCCTGCGAGGCGTCGGTTCTGCCTGGGGTGAAGGGGACTTTGACTTCGTGCCCGGCCTTTTTGGCCGCCTCTTCCACGGCGGCGCACCCGCCCAACACGATCAGGTCGGCGATGGACACCTTTTTTCCACCGGGCTGTGCGCTGTTGAAATCCTTTTGGATTTTTTCGAGGACGGCCAAGACTTTGGCGAGCTGAGCGGGCTGATTGACCTCCCAGTCTTTTTGAGGAGCAAGCCGGATTCGGCCTCCGTTGGCGCCGCCGCGGTTGTCGGTTCCCCGGAAGGTGGAGGAGGCGGCCCAGGCGGTGGAGACCAGCTGAGAGATGGACAGGCCGGAATCGAGGACCTTGCGTTTGAGTTGGGCGATCTCCGCATCGCCGATCAGGGGATGATCCGCCTTTGGAACGGGGTCCTGCCACAGCTGCGGTTCAGGCACCCACGGTCCCAGGGCGCGGGAGACGGGGCCAAGGTCGCGGTGGGTGAGCTTGTACCACGCCTTTGCGAAGGCTTTTTCGAACTCCTCGGGGTGGTCGTGGAAACGCTTGGAGATTTTCCCGTAGGCGGGATCCATCTTCAGCGCCAGGTCGGTGGTGAACATGATGGGCGTATGACGCTTGGAGGGATCGTGGGCATCGGGGACAGTCCCCTTGCCAGCCCCCCCCTTGGGCACCCATTGCTTGGCTCCGGCCGGGCTCTCGGTGAGCTCCCAGTCGAAGGCGAAGAGATTCGCAAAGTAACCATTCGACCAGCGGGTGGGCGAAGCGGTCCACGCGCCTTCGAGTCCGCTGGTGATGGTATCTCCAGCCTTCCCTTTGCCGTACGTGTTTTTCCAACCGAGTCCCTGTTCTTCAATGGGGGCTCCCTCCGGTTCCGGTCCGACGTTGCCTTTGGGAGATGCCGCGCCGTGCGCCTTCCCGAAGGTGTGTCCGCCCGCAATGAGGGCTACGGTTTCCTCGTCATTCATGGCCATGCGACCGAAGGTTTCACGAATGTCCCGCGCGGCGGCGAGTGGGTCGGGCTTTCCGTTGGGGCCCTCTGGGTTGACGTAAATGAGGCCCATTTGGACAGCGGCCAAGGGGTTCTGGAGCTTTCTGTCGCCGGAATACCGTTTGTCACCGAGCCACTCGCTTTCAGGTCCCCAGTAGACGTCCTCCTGGGGTTCCCAGACATCCTCACGACCGCCAGCGAAACCAAAAGTCTTGAAGCCCATCGATTCGAGGGCGCAGTTGCCGGCAAGGACCATGAGGTCAGCCCACGAGATCTTCTGGCCGTATTTTTGTTTGATGGGCCAGAGCAGTCGGCGGGCTTTGTCGAGGTTGGCGTTGTCGGGCCAGCTGTTGAGCGGGGCAAAACGCAGGGTGCCATCTGCGGCTCCGCCGCGACCGTCCGCGACGCGATAAGTTCCCGCGCTGTGCCAGGCCATGCGGATGAAGAGCGGGCCGTAGTGGCCGTAGTCGGCGGGCCACCAGTCCTGGGACGTGGTCATCAGCGCTTCGATGTCCTTTTTTAACGCATGGAGGTCCAGTTTTTTGAACTCCTCGGCGTAATCGAACTTTTCTCCGAGGGGGTTACCTTTCGGGGAGTTTTGGTGGAGGATGCGGAGGTTGAGCTGGTTGGGCCACCAGTCGCCATTGGACATGGCGCCTGCGGCGGTGTGACGTTCGGAGGGGGCTTTGAGTGTGCCGCCGATCACGGGACACTGGGGGTCTGCGGGCGCCGCTTTGGACTGGGGAGCCTGGGTCTGGGAAAGGCTGTTGTGGGTGCCGAGCCAGAGGCTGAGGGCACAGGTTGCCGCGAGCCGGGCGGACGTTCCGAGACGGATGGAGGACGCACTGTGGCAGTGGTTTTCAGGATGGGACATGGCCTTTTTCATTGGGGGTTGTTTGGTTTGGGTTGATCTCATCGGGAAAATCTCATCGGGAGAATGGGCGCGCGGACATTTCAGTTTGGCCTGCTGCGGCCCTGCACTTGGGGCACCTTCCCCAATAAATCACCTCTGCCTCGTCGATCTCGAAACCGGCATCGTCGGAGGCAACCAGGCAAGGCCTGAAGCCCACCGCGCAGTCCACATCGACGGTCACTCCACAAGTTCGGCAGATGAGGTGGTGGTGGTTGTCTCCGACGCGGTTTTCGTAGAGGGCGGGGGAGCCGGCGGGCTGAATACGGCGGATGACCCCCTTGTCGGCGAGGGTTCCGAGCGTGTTGTAGACGGCTTGACGGGAGACGGCACCGATCTGGGCGCGGACGTCTTCGGCGAGGGTGTCGGCGTTGGAATGCGGGTGTTTGGCGAGGGCACGAAGGACAGCGAGTCGTTGGGCAGTAATGGAGAGCCCGTGTTGGCGGAGGGCACTTTCTGGATCGATCACAATGAGTGATTGCATCAGAAAATGGACAATGTCCATAAAAAAGAAGGGTCCACCTGCAGGAGGTGAACCCCGGGGCGATTGTGGCGGGAGCGCGTAGCCCCCGCTGCGCTTCGACGCGTCATCACCCAGTGGCGGTGGAGCGACCATGCGCAGCTGGGGCTGCGCGCTCCTGGGGCTACCGTTCGATACCGGCGCTTCCGTCCAGCCTGAGGACGATGGAAATTCTGCCGTTTTGCTCGGGGGGAATGCGGAGGAGGACGGAGTGGGGTGGAGCGGAGGGGGAGAGCTGAGCTCCGAGGTATTCGTAGGTGACTTTGGGGGAGCCCGGTAGAAGGGACTCCATGCGCTGGCCATCGCTCTGAACCAACTGATCCAAATTTTCCGGAAACTTGCCCTCGTGATCGTTGGCGAACTGCTTCAGGGCCATGCCGATATTTCGCAACTGGTTGATTTGTTTGGCGAAAGAATAGCCTTTCCTGGCGCCTTCCACTGCGGCAGCCACCGGGCCGTAGAGGATGAGCCCGGCGGCACAGAGAACGACCACGAGGATCACCCAGCTTTTGATCGAGTGTTTTGGCATACGTCGGGGTCAGTGGGTTGCTTTTTGGCGAGACGCCAGACTCAGCGTTTCTTCTGCTCTGGAGATTCCGGCGATTTGGAAGAGCCTGACTGGAGGGCTTTTTGGAGAGCTTTGCTCAATTCCGGATCGGCAAAGAGCTTTTGCAAGTCTTCCGGGGAGGGCGCGCCGTTGCCTGAGGAAACTCGGCTTTTCACGAGCTCTTGGAGTTGTTTGAAGTCGGGGCTTTGGAAGAGGTTTTCGAAGGTGGATTCCAAGGTTTTTTGCAATTGATCGGCAAAGAGCTTTTGCAAGTCTTCCTGGGTGGGCGCGCCGTTGCCTGAGGGAACTCGGCTTTTCACGGGCTCTTCGAGTTGTTTGACGACGAGGCTTTGGAAGAGGTTTTCGAAGAAGGTGGATTCCAAGGTTTTTTGCAATGGATCGGAGGCCTTCGGACTTTGAATTCCAGCGGTGATAATCGCCTCGAAAGAAGACGCCGGTTGATAGTTTTGGGGGGCGTCGAACAGTTCCGCCCGGAGCGGGGACTCTTTGGAAGAGACGAGTTTTTGGGTTTGTTTGATTCCGAAGGAGTTGGTTTCGCTTTGGACGATCAGGCCTGGCAGGGAGTGGATGCCGCCTGTGATCGGATTATTTGGGCTGGCGAAACGCTCCATGGATCGGAATGCGGCCTGGATTTGATCAAATTGGGGGAAGTTTTTGGCGACCCAGAAGTTGGCCTCCATGAGGTTGGACTTGAGGGTGTAGATTTCGGTTTCATACCCCTCGATGGTTTCGGTCTTACCCGTGGGTTGCGGTTTTGTGTTGAGGGATTCTTTGACCATCTGGGCGGCAGGCGAATTTTCGAATTGGCGCTGCATTTCTTCGGGGGAAACGCGGTAGAGGGCTTTGCTTGGGTGGTGGAGGTAAACGCTGTCGTTGCCCGGAGTCATGATCACCGAGAGACCTGCGAGCATTCCGCCCTCGAAATCTGCGCGGCATTTGGAGTCCTGGATGGAGAGGGTTTGTTTTCCCGCCATGAGCCCGGAGTGGGTGTATTCGAGCACGAGGTCGGCGTGGGTGGGGGCAGCGGCGCTCAGGCTGGCGAGGGTGAGGAGTGTGCGGAGGAGCTTGGATTGGAGCATGGATTGTCGATTGGTAGTCGGTTTTTGGATGGGAGGGATGAGCCTCACGCAGCTGTACTAACGGACCGGCGCAGGAAGGTTACGCAAAAGGGGCGATTTTTTTGGGGGGCTTTGCCGGTTGCGGGTATCAGGCGCGGACGAGACGGGTTTTGGAGAGGGTTTCGTGGAGGCCCGGTTTGGAGCGGAAGATGAAGGCGGTGACTTGGGTGATGAGGGCGGTTGCTGTGATGAACACGAGGCCAGTTC
The DNA here is from genome assembly GCA_037975925.1 of Verrucomicrobiota bacterium. Lineage (GTDB taxonomy): Bacteria > Verrucomicrobiota > Verrucomicrobiia > Chthoniobacterales > Chthoniobacteraceae > Chth-196. The sequence continues at coordinate 1,534 of JBANFR010000023.1, read as the reverse complement.
GGAAGGGAGAAGCCGGGAGCAGTCCTGCGAGCCAGGGGAGTGCGACAAACGTCCACGCGAGGAACCAGCGCAGGAGCAGTCGGGGCCGGGAGGCCCGGTGGCCATCGGGGCCAAGAATGCGTAGGCCGCAAAGTTGGGCCCCCAGGGGGTTGTCGATTACTAGCACTGACAGGAGCTGGAGGAGCGCGCTTGCGGTCAGGATGGGAACAAGCGACACGAACAGCCATTTCATCGGGTTGAATTTCCGCAATTTCGGCGCTTCTTCAGAAAGGCACTTCTCGATGTAGGGTTCGATGATCCGCGTGGCTTCTTCCAGTTCGGCTTCTGATACGGGAGGCTGTTCGCGGACGGCTTTCCGGAGGCGCTCCCGGACGTTGGGATTCCACAGTCTCAGGGGCAGCGTGTGGTCGGATTCGGGGCTCAGAATGAGCGGGCCGAATTTTGCGGTGAGGTAGCGGAGAGCAGGGGTCTTTTTTTCCGAGGGATCGTCTTCGTAGGAACGGTGCAGCAGGAAGAACATCGGCATGTTTGCTGGCATTCCAGCGATGGCTGCGCTGGCTTCGAGGGGACGGATCTCGGGGTGTACGGCCCAGCGACTTTCGATTTGAGAAATGCCGATCACCATCATGAGTCCTGAGAACGTGCACGAAGCCACGGAGAGAAGGGTTGCCGAGCCGAGCAGCAGGGTTTTGAGGGTGGCAGAAATGCGGGTGGGCTTTTTGTGTAGAGCCACGAGTTGGCCTTGAAGAGACTCCGTGGTCACGAAGGAGGTGTTCTGAAGGCAGCGCAAAAAATCGTGTGCGTGGAGCGGCAGCCCATCGGGTTCGAGGAAGGTGTCTGTGAGTTCCGCTAGAAATGTCTGAAATTGGCTCAGACTGTGGACGGGGCGCGCTGCGCCCGGAGTCTGTGCGGTTTGCGAAGCGCCGGGTGCGGGTTCATCCAGCAGAAGAGCGCGGCCTTGGGACGTGATCCAAATGTGGGCGAGGGAAATCTTCTCGGGGAGGGAGTGTTCCCGTGAGGCGAGCGCAAATTCGTCGGTCAGATCGGAGAGCCAGGACCGGACGGATTCCCACGGTTGCCTTGGGAGATCGAGCAAGGGGCATCCATCGGGGGCGTCGAAGGCGTCCCAGGCTTGCTGGGCAGAGCGGATTCCGGCGATCCAGCGGAGGCGCGTTTTGCGGGCGACGCTGATGCGCGAGGGGAGGAGGGGAGCGGAATGGAGCGGCGGGCAATGGATCCAGACGTGGCGCTGGAGGGAGTCGTCGAAGGCGAGAGTCCAGTGTTCAGACAGGGGACAAATGACGCGGAATGGACCGAGGTGAGCGGCGTCTGAAGAGGGCGGTGGTGTGGTTTGCGAGCGCGAGTGAGGGGGAGCGGTGAAATGCGTGAGTGATGAGGCGAGGGTGACGCTGGTGTTAGTCCATTGATCGTGGAAGCCGCCGCGGTTGGGACGGTGGAGCAGGGGTAAAAAAAGGAGGCCCCTCGTAAAGAGCCACAGGGAAGCGGTTGCCAGAAAACCAGCCTCCAGTCCCTT
>JBANFR010000022.1:0-33805 GCA_037975925.1 Verrucomicrobiota bacterium | reverse complement strand
CCATAGTCCAGATTTTGTCTGAAATTCGGCCGGACATCCTTGGTGTCTGCGAAGTGGGGGGGCGTGATGCTCTGGAAGATTTGCGCGTTCGGCTCAAGGGCCAGGGGCTCGATTTGGGGGAGGTGGAAATGGTCAGCGGCCCGGATCCCGACCGGCATCTGGCACTGCTCAGCCGGTTCCCAATCCATCTGAGGCGATCGCTTGATCGGGTGGCTTACGAATTAAATGGTCTCCCTCAGTTGGTGCGGCGTGGGTTTCTCGACGTCACGGTCCGGGTTGGAGGGGGGGATGACCTGCGTCTGGTGGGGGTGCACCTGAAGAGCAAGCGGCCGATCCCGGAAGGGGAGGCGCTGGTTCGCAGAATGGAGGCTCAGCTGCTCCGTCGCCATGTAGACTCGATCCTGGAGGGGGATCCCAAGACGAAGCTCATGGTTTACGGGGATCTGAATGACACCAGGGAACAGCCGACGTTGAGGCAGATCTTGGGCGAAAAAGGCGGCGGATTGGACCTCGTCGATATTCCCGCCGAAGACGTTTCAGGGGACCGATGGACTCACTACTGGCGCGCGGCGGACCTATACTCGCGGATCGACTATTTGCTCGTGAATCGCGCCCTATCTCCCCTCGTGGTGAGAGGCAGCGCCCGGATCTGGAGATCGGCCTCCTGGAGGGATGCGAGCGATCACCGTCCATTGTGGGTGAATTTTCGGGTGGGCGACGAAGCTCATTAGTGTGTGGGTCCGTTGCGCCAAATTCTTTCCGTGCAGCGCAGCTTTTCCATGCGCGGCTCCCGCCCGCAAGGTTCAACTTCACCTCTTGCCGGATCCAGCTCTGGATCTCCGCGTCAAGGGAAACCTCCGGCTCGCAGCGGCGCGATTCCGGATAGACCTTTGTTTTCGAGCTGCGGCCTCTTTCCAGCATGAGTCGCGTCTCAGACGAGCCAGTGTTCCAGGGCGTATTGATGACGCGTCAACGCAAACTCGATCGGAACGCGTTCGGGGTAACATTCGCGCTCCATACCCGCCTGCAAAACCTTCACCTGAAAGCGCACCTGGTCATCCCCATTCAACCCCAACTCCTCAAGCGGGACCTGTATCTCAACGACCTCCAGCGCAGCCAGTCCATTACATCGAACGCGCTGACCATCCGCGCGGGTAAGTTCGTAGGAACCAGCCCCGACGGGTGCAAGAGGCCCAAATTCAACCACGCAAGGTGAGGCTCCATGAAATTCGAGCCGGATCGAAACATCCTCCCAGCGCAAAGGCTCCAGTCGCAGGTAGAGCGAGCGGTCATCATTCCCGAAAGAAAACCCCTTCAAGATGCGCTCGGAGCGGTACATGGCCCCTTGCTCGCTTCCAGCCAGGTAAAAGCCCGCTCCGATCCAGTCAAAATACGAGGAACGCTTGCCGGAAAGACTGCAAGCGACGGGCTTCTGGGGCTTGTCATACAGTGGCGCCACGCGCATCGACGTAATGGGCATCTCCAGGACTGAAGGCGGCAGCTCCCCGCAGATCGTGTACACGTTCTTGAGGTGTTGCCGGAACAAATCATCAAATAGCGCGTCGTTTTCCGTGCTGAAATCCGGCCCATACCACCAAAACCAGTCACTCCCTTCGGCCGCGTAAATCTCGTGAAAGGCAGCCTCCCTCTGCTCCACGGAAAGCGCGCCTGCATCCAGCTGCCTTTGCAAAAAATCGCGGGTGTCCCCCAGCAAATCCCACCCCCTATTTTCCTCCTCCTCGCCAATCCAGATATCGAAGTTTCCAGAAATCCAGGAGCCAGTGTGCAGCGTCCGAACCACTTTTTGGGGAGGCTCCACTTTCAGATAATCCTCCATCGTCACCGACTCCAGGAGCGGCTCCTTCAAAAGCCCGCCGTAGAGGGCCTGCAGAAAGGACTCGCCTCCGTCAGAAAACGTCTCCCAAGCGTTTTCCCCGTCCAGAATCAGGGGAATCACACCGCGCCCCCCGGGTAACGCGTTGGCAATATTGCGCAAGTGGTGGAGCAAATGCGCCGCCGCCTCATGCGAGGGGTTTTTCGCCGCCATGAATCCAATAAAATCCGAAAGCGGCTTCTCCCGGAAAAACGCGGCAACCCGCGCCCCGCCATGGGTCACCTCCCAAGCCTGAAACAGCTCGAGGTGGTCTGGATGCGTCCCGTGCTCTCCAGGATCCAGGGCCAGCGAGCGGAACAAATTTTCCTCATCGGAACAGAAGTAGCGGATCCCCGCTTTTTCCATCAGCGGGATGAGTTCTGGAGCGATCGACCCCTCACTGGGCCACAACCCGCGAGGGGCACGCCCGAACATTTCCGTGTGCTGGCCGACTGCCAACTCCAGCTGTGCGGCCGCATCCTCAGGCCAATGGAAACGCCTCGGGAACTGGCGACCGGGCAGGCAGCGCTCGGCCAGAGCACTGTCGTAAACCAGAGGCAGAATCGGATGATAAAAAGGTGTGGTCGTGATTTCCGCCTGCCCCCGCTCCTCAGCCTCGCGGTAGAGAGGGATAATCCTTCGCAAAATTTCCCCGTGAATCTCCAAGACACGCGCCTTTTCAGCCTCGCTAAAATGGCGCCCCTTCGCCTTCAGCGCCCCCAACTCCGGATACATCTTCTCCGCCGTGTAGCCGCACCACGCGAGGTTGAACCACGTCTGCAGATCCAGAAAGTCCTGGGCAGACCAGTAGCGCATCCCCCTCCGCACCTCCTCCCGATCAAACCGTAAGCCACGCTTGTTCAGCAGTTCCCAGTAACGCGGATAAGGGCGCACCAGATTGTCCCAATGAATTTTGAAAAAATTCTCCAACAGCGCCATCCGCTCTGGATCCTCCAAATCAGCCGCCGGCTTCCGGGACCATTCCATCCACAAATCGCGCACGGTGCCTTCAGCCAACTCCTTGAGCTGCAGCAAAAGCACCGGTGTCATATTTAAATTCACCCGGACCTGCGGAAACTCAGACAACACCGAAACCATGTCCAAGTATCCCTTCACCGCGTGCAACCGAACCCAGGGCATCATCGCCGTCTTGCTGGACGGGTTAACGTAATAGGGCTGGTGCATGTGCCAGAGAAAAACCACGTGAGCCATGAATCTTCCCCTAAGCCCAAGCGCCACCGTTCGCAATCCCGCACACTCCGAAACTTCCCATCCGAAATCTCCTCATTCGCTGCGTCCTTCGAGCCTCATTTTTCCCTCGTGAATCCCCCCACTTCCCCTGCCCCCTCTCTCCTCGGCTGGCTGTGGAGCGCTGAAGGTTTTTGCCCGACGCACACCCTCCCTCTCAGCGATCGTGGGTTTCGTTACGGCATGGCCCTCTTCGAAAGCCTTCGCCTCTGCGAGGGCACCCTTCACTTTGCCTCAGCCCATTGGGAGAGCCTGGAGAGAGCGGCCATTCACTCCCGTTTCCCCCTCCCTCACGACGCCAGGCCGGCTCTGGAGGCACTGTTCAAAGCTTATCAGGGCGAATGGTTTGTTCGCATCTATCTCACCGCAGGTGACGGATCGCCCCGCGACCCGGTGGTTTCGCCGCGCCTGCTTGTTTTTGCCGAACCTCGCATGCGTGCACAGAGCGTACCCTGGCAAATTTCATGGCATCCCGCTCCCTACCTCGCGCCGAGGGGCGGACTCAAAACGGCCAATTATTGGTTCAACGTCCAAGCCCTGAGCGATGCCCAAGCTGAGGGGTATTCCGAAACCCTTCTCTTCCACCCCGATGGAAGGCTGGTGAGCGCCGCGATGGCCAACGTCTTCCTGAAAATTGCCGGGGATTGGATCACGCCCGAGCTAGACGCCGGAGCCCGAGATGGAGTTCTCCGCCGATGGACCCTGGAGCAACTGCGGGTCAAGGTGAGCCCCCTCTTCCGGGAAGATGTGCGGAGAGCGGAATCCATTTTTCTGACCAACAGCTGGTTGGGAATCCAACCCGTGCAACGCTGCGGTGACACGCCTCTGGACTTCGCCGCCGAAATCCCCCTTCTCCAAGGGGCACTCGAAGCGGCGAATCCCCCTCCTAATCAGGACTTTGCTGCTAAGGGCGCCTCCTGAAAAGGACACCCCCCTGTGCGCCGCAATGTATCACAGGTCGCCTCAATGCGCGTCGACTTGTGAGCGGGGGAAAACCCCAGACGCTTCGTGATGCAATTCTCGAGAATATCGATATTCCGGTCCTCAAACTCGACGATCCGGTTGCAATCCAAACAAATGAGGTGGCTGTGTTTGGGACTGTCGATGTAGTTGGGGTCGTAAAACATCTGCTCCTTCCCCAAATCCAACTCGCGGAGCAGTCCGCTCTTCACCAGCAAAGGAAGCGTCCGATACACGGTGGCCCTTGAAACCGAGGGTTCCAGCGAGCGAGCGCGCACCAGTAGCTCTTCCGCCGTGTAGTGGTCCGTGTAACTAAAAGCCGCCTCGATGATAGCATCGCGCTGGGCCGTCCGCCGCAGTCCACTGGACTGGATAAATTCATAAATGCGGTCCCTTACGGCGGCTTCCATTCGGCGAAAATTAAGAGGGTTGAGACTCCGGGTCAAACTCCACACACCGGGCGCCTCATCGCTTGCCGGAAAATGGTAAAACCAAGGATTCCGAGGCCAGAAAGAGACGCCGAACCAAGTCGTCCCAAAACACGATGCCGAGACTCACCCCGTTTTCATCGTTCACCACCGCCATGGTTTGGCGGGCTGAACGGAGCTTCCGAAGAAGCCCGTACGCCGAATCCGAGGGAGACGCCTTCAAAATCCGGCGCTGAAAAATTCCTACGGGACCGTGCCACTGCGCCCCCACCGCGAGTTCGTGGAAGTCCACCAATCCACTCACCGTCCCACTCTCGTCCAGAACAGGAACGCGATCAGCAGCTCGTCTGCGCGCTTTTTCGCGCGCCTCCTTGATCGGCATTGAAGACGGCACCGCCCCCGCCTTTTCCAAAGGCACCAACAACTCACGAGCGGTCACGGCCCGAAAATCCACCACCGAATGAATCATGGCGCGTTCTCCCGCCGTGATCGCCCCGCCTCGCTCGGATTCAAACGTGAGGTACTTAAAATCCTCCCGCCCAGCAAAAAGCTTCCGGGGTTTGCGGGCGCGCGCGAGGGTGAGTCGCTGGCTCAGGCGCCTTCCGATCGCGTGCATCGGGGAAAGCAACCAATCCACCGCACAGAGGGGACCCGAGAAGGCGGCCAAAACGCGGAAGGAAAATCGGGAAAAAAGAGCCTTGGGCAAAAGCTCGACACCAAAAACCCACACCGGAATCGCAGCCGCGATCGCCACCCCGTACCCGGGGGTCCCCAGGCGAGCCACCAACTCCTGCACTCCAAGGCTCAAAGCGACGATATTCATCAGATTGGTCACCACGAGCACCGTGACCAACAATCTTTCGGGATCGGAAAGCAAACGGTTTAAGCGCAGGGCCGCGGGGTCCTTCACCTTCAAAAGATGCCGTAAACGCACCCGATTCGTAGACAGGATGCCCGCCTCCACTCCCGAGAAAACAAACGACACTCCCAAACAGACGGCGATGGCCAGCCATACCCCCATATCAGGCAGCCTCCTCGTCTTCGGGTTCAGAGGCGCGACTTCTCTCCACCAGCACTTCCTCCACCCGCTTGCGGGAAGTTCTGCGGACACTCACCCGCAACCCATTGCCCTCCAGCACATCCCCCGGCCTCGGCAACTGGCCTGAAAGCATAAATGCCAGCCCGCCCACCGTATCGATTCCCTCAACGTCCACCTCCAAAGAAAGCAACTCCCCGATGTCATCGAGCCGCGCGTTGCCGCTCGCCACCAAACGCCCATCCCCCAGCGCTTCGATGTACAAGTCGCGGTCCCCTCCCGGAAGCGCCTCACTGAGAATTTCCTCCACCAGATCAGCCCGCGTGATCACCCCCTCCGTTCCCCCGTGCTCATCGACCACAACCGCCATCGCCTGCCGTGACTTCAAAAAAGAACGCATCAGATCCAAAGCCTTCATGGTCTCCGGCACAAACGAGGGCGGCATCAAAATCCCCGTGTAATGGCCTCCCGTGGAATCCTCCAAGAAGGCACGCACCTCGAGAATCCCCACGATCTCGTCCGGCGTTTCGCCATAAATCGGGACGCGACGGTAACGCACCTTGCTCAAACGCAACGCCAACTCCTCGTTGGTCAAATCGTCTGGAAAACACGCCACATCCACCCGGGGCGTCATACAATCGCGAACCGTCTTCGCCCCTAAACGAATGATCTCTTGGATCATTGCGCTTTCGCTCATGTGGAGGGCGCCTTCTTCAGCCCCCAACTCCACTAACGTAGAAACCTCGTCCTCACTGAGCGTGTTGGTACCTCTCATGGATGCTGGGCTCACACACTCCACCAAACGCTCACAGACCTGATGCAACGCTCTTACGGGCAAAGCCAGAAGCGAAAGCAGCGGAAACACCGTCCTCACCCCCACCCGAATCCACCGATACGGATGCATTAGAGCGAGCAACTTCGGAGTCAGGTCGCACACAAAAACCACGAGCCCGAGCACGACCAAGGCCTTGGCCCAGAAGGGAAGCACCGGGGCAATCGCCGTACGCAACAAATACAGGCACAGCACAATTAAAGGGACGTTGATCAAAACATCGGCCACGAGAATCGCACTCAAGAGGCGGCGAGGATGCTCCAAGAGCATCAGCATCGCTTCCGCAGACCTTCCCTTCTTCTGGCGCAACCGCTCGAGTTCAGCAGGGGGCAACGAGAAAAAGGCCGTCTCCAAAGCCGAAAAAAGTGCGGAGCCCCCGGCCAGGACAAGCACCACCAGCCCCAAGAAAATAAGGGATTGGGGAGCCATCAGAGCGAACAAGGAGCATCCGCCCGATGCAGAAATCGCGCCAGTTGTCGTGTACACTCAGCTTTCAAGCAGCCGCTATTCTAGGCACCCCCTCTCCCGTCGCGAATGAAAAAAAACGAGCAACTCGAAGCCTGGCTCCAACAGTGGAAGCCTCAAGGCCCCTCCCATTTCCCCCGCGAATACCGCGCCTTTTTCACCTGCTTCAACGCCTCCCAATACTACGAAGCACACGACGTCCTCGAACACCTCTGGCTCCGCTGTAGTGGACCAGACCGCTCCTTCTATCAGGCGCTCATCCAGGTCGCAGGCGCCTTCGTCCATTTCCAAAAACACGCCCTTTTCCCCCATCACCCCACCCACCAACGCCGACTCGCCCCCGGCCGCCGCCTCCTCGCACTCGCAGACAACCGCCTCCAAACCTACGCCCCTTCTCACCTCGGGCTCGATGTGGCAGGCCTCAGGCAAGGCTGCCGCCACTGGGCCTGGCTCGCACACCAAGAAAACCCGCTCCAAACACTCACCCCCCTTCTCGTGCTCCAGCATGAGCCGAGCGATCAGGAAGCAGGAACGCATTCTGCCTGAGCCTACCCCGCCCCCCTTCCCGCCACTGCGAGCTCTGGAAATTCTCTTACGGATTCCTCTCAGGGGCGCGACAACGCCTCTCCTCTCGTGGACCATGGCGCAGGAATGGCATCCCCTCGGAGCGCCTCCCGATACACTTCCAACGTCGAGGCACTCATCCGTTCCGCCGTGAAACAAGCACGCCAGCGCTCCAGTCCCGCCTTCCCCATCAGTCCACGTAAACGCTCCCTCTCCAACAAACTCCGTAATTTGAAAGCAAGGTCTCGCGGATCCATCGGTTCAAAGAGCAACCCGGTTCGCTGATCCTCCACAATCTCACAGGGCCCCCCTGCTCGAGCAGCCACCACCGGTTTGCATCGACTCATCGCCTCCAAGAGCACCAACCCAAAAGGCTCTTCCGGACTCGGCAGAACCACCACATCGGAGGCATCCATCCACGGCCCCGGATCTGCCTGATGGCCCGCAAAAAAAACCGAGTCACTCAATCCCAACTCCTGCACCCTGCGCTCCAGGGCCTCCCGCAAATTCCCCGCACCGACCATCCAAGCGGAAAACCTCTGCCCCTCCGACCTCAGAATCGCCAGCGCATTCAGAAGGGTCTGATGCCCCTTCTCCTCCTCGAGTCGCGCCACACACACCAGCACCACTTCTCCGGGATCGCACCGCATCAAGCCCCTCACGACGCGCCGGTTAGCCTCCAAAGTTTCCCCGCCTCGACTCACCCCATTCGGAACCACCCCGATCCGAGCCGCACTCACCTCACGCCGGGAGAGCATCGCCCTACGCACCGCCTCGGACACCGCAATCCACCGGTCCACCCTGCGGGAAATCCACCCATGAAGCCTCTGGGAAATCCAGCGCGACAGGCCACGCCTTCCGGTCCTGGCCGGATGAATGAAGTGCTGGGTTGCCACCAGCGTCCCCCTGCGCGCCAAGATGCAGGCCAAAGCCGCCAGGAAGGTCGTACAACCGTTGTGGGCGTGGATCAGCTCGACCCGCCCCTGCAAAAGCCAGCGCCTCACCCGGAGGACCGCAAACAGCGCCCGAAGCCTTTTGCACCGCAAAGGAAACACCACTCCCCCCCGGCCGGAAACCGCCACACTCAGGGGCGATGGGTGGGGACAAGCCATCCGCACCTGCACGCCCATGCCCCGGAGTCCCTGCTCCAGTTCGCAGGCGTGCTTCTCAGTTCCCGCAAAGACGTCCGAATCCGTCCAGAGCAGCACCCTAGGCATATACTCGTGGAGCACAGAACAATGCATCTGCCTTCCATTACACCCAACATCCACCGTGGTCTTCATAGCGCCCCCTCCAAAATTTGCTCGTAAGCTCCCAAAACCCTCTCCCACCGGTAACCGGCTACCGACTCCGCGATAAGGGACGGCTGGGGATGTTGGTTTTCGCGAAGACGCATCAGACCGGCGCGGACCTCGGAAACTGACTGCGGATTGTCCAACAAGAGTCCGGTCACGCCGTCACGGACGGCCACAGCGGCGCCTGCACACGCACTTGTCAGCACGGGAAGCCCGCACGCGAGCGCTTCCACAATCACCATCCCCCAAGCCTCATAAAGCGTAGGCAGCGCAAAGGCATCCGCAGCCCCGAACCAACGGTTTACCGCCTCGCCGCCTCCCACAAAATGAACCCTGCCTGACAGCCCCGATGTCTCAGCCTGCATCCTGAGCCTTTGTTCCGGCAAGCGCCCGGCAACAATGAGATGTACATCCGGCTGATTCCAGGACCCCAAGGCTTCCATGAGCGGGATGAGCCCCTTGCGCTCCCATTCATTCGCAACAAAAAGAACCACCCATGCTCCGGGATCAATACGGAGCCTCTGGCGCGTGGCCTCTCTGAACAAATTGCTTACACCGGGATGAAACTCTGCGGCTGAAAAACCATTCGGGAGCACCTCCACATCCTCCGAAGGCACTCCATAAAAGCGTTCCAAATCAGCCTTCACCTCCGAGGTCAGAGCGATCAGTCGGCGATAATTCCTTCCCCCGAACATCCTGCGTTCCATCTGCAAGACCACCCGGTGAAACGGATTGCATTGCTGGCGTAACCGCAGAAATCCCGTCCGCCTTTGGAGACACTGAGCCCACCAGGCCGCGTGGACACTCTGCACCCACAGCACACTCCCCTCCGGCGCCTGAACCCCAAACCCCGCCACGAGCTCATACCGCTCGCGCTGGATAAGGCGCCTGGCCTGGAACAAAAAAATTGGCATACTCAGCCCCCAGGGCATCCCCCCATCTCTCACCCGGCGAAGCTGTAACCCGGCGCACATTTGCTCCGCAGGCGGCAATTCCGAGGCAAGCACCGAGCAGGAATGGCCGGATCTCTGCAGATAATTTGCAGACTCCCACACCACCCTCTCCACCCCGCCTCGTCGATGGCACCCGGAGTATACGAGAGCCAACCTCCGACCGCTCCCGTGAGAAGTCTCCCCCCCCTGTCTCGAGAGTCCTGTCACAGGCACTCCGTTTTCCAGATTTGTTTCCGTTTTCACAGTGAAGGCACGGTTTGAGAGCGGCCCGGCCAGCGATGCTTTCTTCCCACCGAACGGCATGTATCCACCGCACCCCGTTGTGCTGCTTTCTGAAACCGGTCTGCAGAAATGGCCATTCCCACCGAAGCCCACGCGATCATGATCGCGCCCCGGCTCCAGTAGTGGTCGACCATGCCGTGCACAAACTTGCCCAGGACCAAGGCCCCCGCCAGTGCCAGGGCGGAGGCACTCGGCGAAAATGGAGAACCGCTCCAACGCCGACTCCACACCCCCCCGACCAGTCGGCCCTGGACCACCAAAAAAGCGACCAGACCGAGGGGACCGGTCTCAGCAAGGGTCAGCCAGAGCACATTGGTAGCGTCATACTCTTTGCGCAAACCGACGCCCACCCCGATCCACGGGCGGCTGAGCCACTGCTCCTTCGCCCACTCCGTGTTTAACATGCGGGCACGGATATTGTAACGGGAGGGATCAAACCCAGAAACGTACTCGCGCGATTCCTGAGGCAAAACAGCCCACACCAATGCGGCCACCGGCACAGTCGCGAGACCAAACCTCGCCAGCTGGCCATACTGGCCGCGCCACAACAGTAAAAAACCAACCCCCACGAGCGCTGCTAACCAGGCGCCGCGCGACAGCACCATCAGCAGTGCACCGCCCAGAAGGCAAAGAATCGGCAGGTAACGCCAGCGTTTCCCCCGGGGAGAACAGCTCCAGCGTTCCACCCCCAGCACCAATGCGCAGGCCAGGGAGGCTCCCACCCCGTTCTTGTGCAGACCCCAAAAATAACTGGAACGCGTCCAGAGCGCCATCAGCGCCAGCATTCCCCCCACCCCAAGCAGCAACTTATAGGCAAGCGCCCAATCGCCAGGACTCCTCGGGAGGTTGGCGAATACCCCCACCGCCACCAACCAGTACAAGGCCATTTGAATGAGCGAGAGGAGCGAGGTTTCCCTCCAGCTTGGAAGCGAGAGAAGCACCGTAATGAGGAGCCCCCCCCAAAGCGTCCCACCCATCCATCCCCAACCCACACGAAGTCCACGCAACAGCAAAAGAGGTACACACAAGAGCAGGTGCAATTCAGATACCGAAAAATGCACCCCCCCCAACCCGGAGAGATCATTCTGAAACGGGGCGAGCCCAAAAACCAACGCCAGTGCCACCCCCGGCTTCCAAAGCGAGACAGCCCAGAAAAGCAGCGCATATCCCATCCCTCCAGCCGCTAGCAAAATCAGATTTGCATCCGCGCTCATACGCCCTCAGCTCGTCCTGACTTCTTCCTCGAAACGTTGCTTACCGGCGCCCGCGGAGCCTGCATTTTTGCGCGTCCACTGCGGCATTCCGCGCGTCAACTGCCTCGTCAGGAGCCAGCGCCAACTGGCCACTCGCTCCCGCGAAACTCCCTCTCCTGCACCAAGCTTCCATGCCATCCAGCGGAGCAAAACCCCCACCACCATGGCCGCTCGCAGAAGCAACACCCCTGTGATTCCGTGATATTTCCGAAAGTACCGGTCCACTCCCTCATAAAAATACTCCTTCGTTCCCAGAGAGGCTCCCACCCCACTTCCCCCTCCCACGTGCATGACTCTGGCCGCGTTCACCCAATGAATTTCCCACCCTGCGTTAACGATGCGGCGCTGCCAGTCGGTCTCCTCCGAGTAGAGGAAGAAAGATTCGTCAAAGCCGCCGACCTCCTCCCACACCGCGCGCCGGATCATAAGGCATGCTCCGCTGAGCCACTCCACCCGCACCGACTCGCGATGGGGATTCCCCGGGGGCTTCGCACTCAGCCGCGGCCCGCCCAAATTTTCCCACCACGCCCTCAGCGGCGTTGGAAAATAAAACCGGGACTCCTGAGGTGAGCCATCTTCGTTGAGCAATTGAGGCCCCACCACCCCCACCTTGGGGTGGTTGAGGAGGTGATCTCTCAGACGTCCGAGTGCGCATCCCTCCACAAACGCATCACTGTTCACCAAGGCGAAATAATCGGCCGAACTACTCCGCATCCCCAGGTTGTTTGCTGCTCCAAAACCCAAGTTACGGCCCGCACGGATCACCCGCACCCGCGCGGAGAGAGCCTCCACCGCCGCCGCCGATCCATCCGACGATGCATTGTCGACGACCAGAATTTCGCGAAGAGGTGCGTCAGAATCCAGCAGCGCCTGGACGCAGCGGACCGTGAACTTTCGAGTGTTGAAGCTCACCACCACCGCCGCCATTGCTGCATCAGCCTCACCCATGGCACACCTCTGCTCCCACCGAGCTTCCTACCTCCAAAAGCCGGGACGGACTCCCGAGCCCTCGCTGACACCACGCGCCCCCGGCAAGCCAACCCTCCTGACGGAAAATCTCCGTGATTTGCATCACTCTCGCCGTCCAGGAATGTTCCGAAGCCTCCTGAATCCGCCGCGCGGCCAGACGCCCCCCCTCCATCAGCGCGTCCTGACACGCCTGTAAAAACCCGCTCTCCCCTCCGCCGAGGTGAACCAAGTCCGGATAATCCGAAAAACCGGCCACGGGCGTACTGGCGACCGGTTTACCGCAGGCGAAATACTCCCACAATTTAATGGGATTGAGACTCTCGGTGAACGCGTTGCAGAGGTGAGGAACGACGCACACGTCGAACTCCGAAAGCACCGAGGTCACTTCCCGGTAGGGTACGGGGGGCCGCACCTCCACGTTGGGAACCCCATGCAAGCGGCTCCTCGCTTCGGCCCCTAAATAGTCCGGCCCACAGAGGATCACGCGGCCCTTGGGGAATCGGCGGGCCAATGCCTCCACCAGAGCGATGTCCAAGCGGTCCGGATGCAGCGTGCCGAGATAGCCAAAAACCGCCGCCTCGCCGGCTTCCCTGCAAGGCTGTTTGGCTACCGAAACATAGTGGGAAGCATCGACGCCGTTGGCCACCCGCTCCAGTCTCCGGCACCGGGAGACCCGAGAGGCCTCCAGAGCCCGTGAACAAACCAGGACCAAATCCGCCCGGCGGCACAATTCCCGATCTGCAGCCTCAATCCGCTTTCTTTCCGCGGGCCGGATGGACGGCATCTGGGTCCAGTCGTCGGTCACATCATACACAAGGGCGCGTTCGCCGAGTTGACCCGCCAAATTCCACGCAAAATGGTCGTTGATCCAGAGAATGGGTTGCCGAAGCCCGAGGCTACGAGCGGCAGACCGGACCTGCGCCGCGAAAAAAAAGCGATTCCACGGCCGGCAAAAGGACAAGGAGTTGGGGGCCCACTTCGAAGGTCGGAGGACACTCAGGCCCGGAAATTCAGGAACCGATTGCAGTCCCGGCTGCCAAATCCCGCGCCAATCCCCGGTGCGGATCGCATGCGAGTAGTCTCGGGAGCGCCCCACAAACAGAATCCGCATCCCCGGAAACCGTTCCAACCACTCCGAACACAGGAACTGATTGCGCCGCCAGACTTCATCCCAGTCCTCGAGTGAAACAAAAATCAGGTCCCGCATAAAAAGGTCTTCGTGTCCGATGGCTCGATGAATCCGGAGGAGCGATTGCCCCTCCGATACACCATCGGAATTCGACCCCTGAGCGGCCTCATTGCAAAACAGCGGAACGCCCGCCACCACTCCGCAGGAAACCCTAACCCGGGGAGGACCGAGGAGCGCTCGCCAGGGCCGATTCCATCAGCAGCGCGGCCAACCGTTGAGTCGCTTCGTCCAGGACCACCGTGGCTCTTTTGAGAGACTGAGGATCTTCGTTCGCCAGGGCTTTTTCGACGGCCTCCGCGCACCGGTGAATCTCCTGCACCTCAGCCTCGGACAATTGTCCACCCACCTTTTCAAGCCCCAGACGCACCGCAGGCAGCATCTCCGAAGCCTTCATTTTTGCCTCAGTCAAAATCCTGGCACTCATGTCCTCGAAGGCATGCTCGAGAGAATCCTCGAGCATTTTCTCCACCGCCTCGTCGCTGACGTCGACGGCGCTGGTTAATTCAACCACTCGCTGGACACCCGTCCGCGTGTCCCTTGCCAGAACGCTCAAAATCCCATTGGCATCGAGGGCAAACTGCACTCCCACGCGAGCCTGCCCCTTGGGAAGGGGCTCGAACGGAATTTCAAACCGCCCCAACTCCCAATTATCTTTTGCCAGTTCCCGCTCCCCTTGCAGCACACGGATCAGCATGGAGCGCTGCCCACCGAGGGCGTTGGTGAACATTTCGCCCGCCTTGCAGGGAATCGTGGTGTTCCTCGGGATTAAAACGTTCATCAGCCCCCCGAATGTCTCAATCCCAAGCGAGAGCGGAGTCACATCCAGCAGGACCACGTTCTGAAGGGCCCCGGAAAGAATCCCCGCTTGAAGTGCGGCTCCGAGGGCAACGGCCTCATCCGGATTCTGACTCGTATTCGGGGCGCGCCCGAAGAGGGATTCCACAAATTCCCGAACCAGAGGCATCCGAGTGCTTCCCCCCACGAGAATCACCTCCTTCAAGTCCGAAGCCTCTATTTGGGCGTCGGCCAATGCTCGCATGCAGTGGGCGCGTGTCTGCTCGATGATGGGCCGGGCCAGCCGCTGAAGCTCTTCCCGGGTACAAACGCAGGAGACGGAACGGCCCGAAGCGAGGAAGGGCAGAGTGACCTCCGTTTCTTCCTCCACCGAGAGCCGGTGCTTTGTCTCCCGAGCCAGCTCGCGCAGCCTGGCCGCCACCGAGAGGTCCGATAACGAGACCCCCAACTTTTCAGCAAGATTGTCGGTGAGCCGCGCGTCGATGTCGTCCCCACCCAGACGGGTATTCCCATTGGTCGACAGGACCTGAAACACGCCGCCGTTGAGCTCCAGAATGGAAATATCGAAGGTGCCCCCCCCAAAATCGTAGACGGCAATGCGACACCGGTCCTCCCGCTGGTCCAGCCCGTACGCAAGCGCAGCGGCGGTGGGCTCGTTCAGGATCCGAACCACCTCCAAACCGGCCAACTCACCCGCGCGCTTGGTGGCACTCCGCTGCGCGTCATTAAAATAAGCCGGCACAGTGACCACCGCCTGCGTCACGGGCTTTCCAAGAGAAGCCTCCGCATCTCGCTTGAGCTTGCCCAAAACCAAAGCCGACAGCTCCTCCGGGAGAAAAGGCTGCCCCCCCACCAAAAGCCGCACCGGTTCCCCCTTCGCCCCGAGAAGGGGCGCGACGTCCTCATCCAAACCCGCATCCCCGACCCGCGCACCCATCCATCTTTTGAAGGAAGACGCTGTTTTTGCGGGGTTCACCCAACGCATCCGTTGAGCTGGACGCCCCACCAGGGGATCAGCCCCCTCGGAAATCGTCACTACCGAGGGCGTGAGCCGCCAGCCTTCGGAATCTGCAATCAGGGTTGCAAAGCCCGCTTCGTAAACGCCCACCAGCGAGTTGGTGGTCCCAAGATCAATGCCGACAATCATTCTTCCAACAATCCGCCCCCGACTGCCCAAGGCAACCCCTGGATCACGGAATCTCCCCAAGGGCACGCTTGCCTCCTTTTTTTGGGGCGACCTGAGGGTGCACACAAACACCCATCGTGACCAAATATAGCCACCACTCAATCTGAGAGGAGCCGGGGAAGAGGAACACTCGGGAAAAAGTCCAGAAGCAGGGGAGGGGCCGGAAAACTTGTGGCACATCTGTTGCTTTTGGCCTGCGCCGACATAAATTGTGTCTGTAAACCAACGAATACCCTACGAATGAGTACCCTTACTGGCCGTCTCAGTGCCATTGCGTCCATCGCCGGCCGCTCCCCGAGCGGGGCCACCGTTAACTTCAGCGAGGAATCCCCGAAGACCGTCTTTGGATCGAGCACCTTCAGCCTTGCGGTGATGAAGGAAATGCTGAAGCCGGACACTTATGCTTCTGTGCTGAGCACGATCAAAAGCGGTCAGAAACTTTCCGAAGGCGTGGCAGACGAGGTAGCGGACGCGATGCGTGTTTGGGCCGTTGGAAAGGGTGCGACGCACTACGCGCACGTGTTTTATCCGCTCACGGGAGCGACTGCCGAGAAGCATGATTCCTTCTATGAAGGCGGAGAATCCGGGTCTGAGGCGATATCCAAGTTCAAGGGTAAAACCCTGATCCAAGGGGAGCCCGACGCCTCTTCTTTCCCGAATGGCGGGATTCGGGCAACGCACCGCGCACGCGGTTACACCGCATGGGACATCACCAGCCCCGCCTACATTTTGGAGAGCGCCAATGGGACCACCCTTTGCATTCCTACCTCCTTTGTGTCGTGGACAGGAGAGTCCCTCGACACCAAGACCCCGCTCTTGAAGTCGATGCAGGTCCTCAACAAGCAGGCCCAGCGAATCCTCCGTATTTTTGGCCACAAAGAAATCGCCCACGTTTCGGCGACCGCGGGTCCGGAACAGGAGTATTTCCTCGTCGACAAGACCTTTTTCTACAGCCGTCCGGACCTGCTCGCGGCCGGGCGCACGCTCTTCGGCGCTCCCCCACCCAAGGGTCAGGAGTTTGAGGACCACTACTTCGGGGCGATTCCCGAGCGGGTTCTGGCGTTCATGTGCGAGGTGGACCGCGAGCTGTACAAGCTCGGTATTCCCTCCAAGACGCGTCACAACGAAGTGGCTCCGGGCCAGTTCGAAATTGCGCCCCTGTTTGAGTCCGCCAACGTGGCCGCAGATCATCAGCAATTGATCATGACGGTGCTGAAGAAGGTGGCCGACAAACACGGTCTGGCCTGCATCCTCCACGAGAAACCTTTCGCCGGAGTGAACGGTTCAGGGAAACACGTGAACTGGTCTCTGGGGAATGCGACCCAGGGCAACCTTCTCGACCCGGGTGATACGCCTCACGAAAACGCTCAATTTTTGGTGTTTGCGGGCGCCGTGATTCGGTCCGTGGACAAGTATTCGAAGCTTCTACGGGCCGTCATCGCGAGCGCGGGCAATGATCACCGCCTTGGGGCAAACGAGGCGCCGCCAGCGATCATCTCCGTGTACCTGGGTGACCAGTTGGCGGACGTGTTTGACCAGATCAAAGCGGGGGGCGCGACCAACTCTCGTCAGCGGGGCAAGCTGAACATTGGGGTGGATGTATTGCCAGAACTGCCGAAGGACGCAGGAGACCGCAACCGGACCTCGCCCTTTGCATTCACCGGAAACCGTTTTGAATTCCGCGCGGTGGGATCCAATCAATCGATCGGGGGAGCCCTTGCGGCTTTGAATACGATCCTCGCGGAGTCGCTCGATTACGTGGCGGGGAAACTGGAAGGTGCGCCTGACTTGAACGCAGCCGTTCAATCGGTGCTGAAAGAGATCGTGGACGAGCACGGAAAAGTGATCTTCAACGGGAATGGTTACTCGGCCGAGTGGCATGAAGAAGCGGCCAAGCGCGGGCTTCCGAATCTGAAGACCGCTGCGGACGCGCTTCCCTGGCTCGCGTCGAAGGACGTTGTGGAGGTGTTTGAGCGCTACGGAGTTCTCTCGGAAGAGGAACTTCACAGCCGCCAGGAAATTGCGATCGAGCAATACATCAAGCAGGTGAACGTGGAAGCGAACCTGGTGGTAGAAATTGCGCAGACGAAGATCTTCCCGGTTGCTTCTGCGTATGCGACCACGCTCGCAGACAGTGTTGCCAAGTTGAAGGCTGCGGGTGTGGCCTCCTCCACGGCGACCCTGTCGAAGGTGGCGAGCCTGGTGGCGGAACTGGAAGGGGACATCGCGGCACTGAAGGAAGTGCACGGGGCAGCGTCTGAGATCTCCGATTGGACGTTCAAGGTGCTCCCGGCGATGCTGAAGACGCGCAAGACGGTGGACGCTCTGGAAACGTTGCTTCCCGATGATGTCTGGCCTCTGCCGACCTACCAGGAGATGCTCTTCATCAAGTAAGGAAACCCGGTACATTTCCGGCTCTGAAAACGCCGCCGAGGGATTCCTCGGCGGCGTTTTATTTGGAATGGAACGTGCATCCTTCCTTCATCAAAAAACATGCTGGGGCGCTCTTTGCCGGAACAGCCCTCGCAACAGCCCCTATTTCCACTCATGGATCCCACTGGCATGATTCCCGTTTCCCCCAGACACTGGGTGAAGCTGCTTCCCGAGTATCATCATCTCGTGGAAAGGGCGCCGGGCAGCGATTACGTGGTGCGGACACTCCTGCACCGCAAGGTGGGAGGGATGCCCCTCATGTCTGCAGAGCTTGTCATTGCAAGCGCCGAGACCCGGGAGCGTTACCCCCTGGCGGCCGCTTATCCGCTGCACTTCCGCAAAACCTATTTCCCCGCGAGTCTTCACGGAGATCCTCAAATTGAATTTGAACGGCAAAGCCGGGCGGCCAGCCTTCTGGGACTGCCCCTGCCGATAGGCTGGTCTCCCCTCACCTTTCGCACCTGTTTTTTCCCGGGTAAACCCTACGACCGCCTCTCCCCTTTCGGAGCGGACCCGGAAGAGCAAAACATTCAGATCGCCCGGGAACTCCCCTTGGCGACCGCAGCGGGACTGTGGCGGCTTCTGGAACAGGCGTTCCAGCTTCTGACCACGCTCCACCAGAATGCATTTGTCCACGGGGACGCGGAGCTGCACAACCTGATTGTGTGTCCCGCTCCGTTGGAGCTGCTTCTCATTGATTTTGAGAACTCCGCCGAGCGAGGCGCCGAGGACGATCAAACATGGAAGTCGCGCACCGTAAAGGACCTCACGCTGATCCTCAAAGAAGCCGTTTTCCTGCAGTGCGCTCTGGGGCTTCAGCCGGGCGAGATGGCCCAGAGCGCTTGGAACGAAATGGAACGCCTCTTCAAATCGCCGGAGCGATTTCGCAGGGCGATTCAGAGACAGGCGGAGGTTTGAAGCCCTCCGCCCGGGGCCGCCTGTTCGAGCGCAAGGCGATGGGATTCCGCGGGTGCTCGGGCCCGCAGGGGCCCCGAGTGCACCATCTCGAAGGGCTACACTCGGCTGAGCGTCCCCGTGAACCCACCAAACGAATCGGTCTCCACCCCGAGTCTCTGGAGGACGGTCACAAAAAGGTTCGAGAGCGGAAGCTCCTCCACCTGCATTTTTCCTGTCCATCCGACATCCGAGACGATCCCGGCGCCGGCTTGGTTGTCCTCGTTTCCCTTGCCGAACTTCAGGTAACGACCGTTTTTGAAACCGAGATTTTTTCCGCCGGCGGAGATGATGGGGTAATTGCGCGAGAGGTGGAAGCTACTGGAGGCGGAGCCGTGCATGGCGAAGGTGTTGTCGAGCATGTTGCCGTTGCCGGAGGGTTCCTTGGTGTCCTTCAATTTTTGCACAAACCGGCCGAATTCCTCGGCCTGATACCGGTTGTAGGTTCCGAGATTCTGCCAACCGCCCGGCTTTTTGACGGCATGAGTCAAGCCATGTGCGCCCGGTAAGCCGACGGCCAGGGAGAGCAAATCGTGGGGGCCTTCGCCATTTTCCCTTCCCAGCTGGAAAGTGGCCACGCGAGTGGAATCGCTCAGGAAAGCGAGGTAGATCAACTCGTACATGGTCTGGAAGTAGAGCCGGGCCTCTTTGGGTTCGGCATCCAAATGAAGATTGCTCGTGTCCACACGCGGGACGGGCATATCGATCCATTTCTGCGCTTTCGTGAGTTTCACCTCCGTATCCCTCACGGCATCCAAGTAATGCTCGAGCGTCTCCTGATCGCGCTTGGAGAGCTGGCGTTTGAGAGAGCGCGTATTTTCGATGAGCAAATCCAGCGCGCTCTTGCTCCGAGCCAACCGCGCCGCCGCCTCCTTGCTGCTGGTCACAAACAGCATTTCAAAGATCTGCCTCGGCTTGTTCATCGCGGGAATGGGACGCCCTTCCCGGTTAAACGACTGGGTCTGCGCACCGCGTGGCGCGCCAGTCCCGCCATTGGTGGACATCACCAAGGAGGCGTGCCGGGTCAATTCCCCGACTTGCTCGGCATAGAGCTGATCGACCGAAATCGAGTTCTTGTAAACTCCCTCCCCCGGAATGGCCGCGCCGGTCAAATACACATCGCCATTCGAGTGACCATGCACATTTCTCGAGGCTGGATGGGATAATCCGGAGTACACCGTAATTTCGCTGCGGAGCGGTTCGAGTACGTCGAGGACTTTGGTGAGTACAAAATCCTTCTCTCCCCCGCGCGGAAACCAACTCCAGTCCTCCCACGCCGGATCGGATTTCAGCGGGAGCCCTACGCCATCGGGGTGGTAGACACTCAGGAAACGCTTCGGCGTATCGTTCCGGGTACCTGCAGCGCGGGCAAAGGTTTCAAACCAAGGCAAGTCCAGAGCCAAGCCGGTGCCGCGCAGGAAAGTACGCCGACTGAGGAGGAGTGAATTGGGGGTCATAACGTGTTCCGGGTTAGTCGAGGGATTGGAAGAGATCGCTGCCGACGATGAGGTGAACCAAATCGCCGAGCCGGTCATTCTTTTGGCGCAACTGAGCCGTGAGTTTCTCAATGTCGGGGCTGTCGCCCAAGGTGAGCGGGCGACCGAGCGCGTAAGCCATGAGTTTTTGCACCATCGCTTGGGCAAACTGATCCTGACGTTCCGTCAGCAGATAGTGCTTGAGGCCATCGATCCCGGCCAATCTCTGCCGGCTGAACAGATCAGAGGTGGCGTCCACGGGCTGGTTGTTCACGCTCGTCCGGTAGGCCCCAAGCGCATCAAAATTCTCGAAAGCGATTCCCCAGGGATCGATTCGGGAATGGCACGAAGCACAAGCCGCCTGGTTGCGGTGATTCTCGATCCGCTCCTTGAGGGTCATTTTGAGGATCCTCGGGTCGGTCAGATCCACCTCCGGGACATTGGGCGGTGGCGGAGGGGGCGGATCATGAAGCACCCGCTGCAGCAACCAGACGCCCCGCTTGACCGGGTGCGAATCCTTCCCGTCGGAGTTGATCGTGAGCGCCGCTGCATTGGTCAGGACTCCCCCCCGGTTCGATCTCGGGCTGAGGGGCACCCTCCGGAAGTGCGGGCCGTAGACCTTGGGGGTCCCGATTCCGTAATGGGCCGCCAAGCGCTCATTGAGCATGGCGTAATCGGAGTCGAGGAAGTCCATGACACTGGCGTTCTGCCGCAGCACCTCGTCGAAGAACGCCACAGGCTCCTCGAGCATCGCGGCGCGCAGGTCCTCATTCTTCAAATGGTTCACATTATTGATCCGATCCAATCCCAGCCACTGATCCGCGAACTGCCGCGAAAAACGCTTGGAACGGGGATCCTCCAGCATGCGGCGGACTTGTGCGGCGAGGGTCGTGGGCTCCCGGAGCTTCCCCTTTTCCGCCAGCTGGAGGAGTTCCTCATCGGGAATACTGGACCAGAGAAACACGGAGAGCCGACTGGCGAATTCCAGGTCGCTGATGCGGTTTTGATGCGACTTGGCGCCCTCCGCGGTCTGCCGGGTGGTGAGGTACAGGAACTCCGGAGAGGCGAGCGCCGTGGAGAGCACCTCGACCATGGCGTCCTCGAAGCTTTCCACGCTGGGCCGCACCTTTGCGAAGAAGCCCATAAATGCGTCCAACTCGCTCGGCTCAGCGGGCCGACGCCAGACCCGCCTTAGAAACCGCCCCAGGACCTCGCGGCCGTAGATCTGTTCGTTGCCCTTGTTTTTGCTCTCAAAAAAGATGTCGGTGTGTGTCTTCGGAGGCCACTGTTCGTAGTGGGGAGCGGTGATTTCGACGTAATCAATGAGCACCTTGAGGCGCTCCTCGCCTGCGGCCACGTTGGCGGCGCTGTTGGCGATATTTTGAATGCGCAAAAATTCGTCCCGCCGCGGGAAAGGGGTGGTCTGCTTGCGGAAAGGATTGCGCTGGATGTCGCTCAGGGGGACGTCGAACTCGATGAACTGCGGGTTTTCGATCGACGCGGTGACAGGAAGGTCGCGGGCGCTGACGACCTGGGAGAAGTTGGCGTTGTTGCTGGTGTGTGCGCTCAGGGACAAACGGAGGCTGGCGTACTCGTTTGGATTCATCGTGGAGCGGCCCGCCCGAATCCGAATACGCATGACCCCGTCATCGGGCAGAAAGCGATCGAGGTTGAGTATCATCTGAGCGGATTGCGGAAGAGCCCAGACCTCCGGGGAGACGGGCGGGTTTTGTCCGAAAGCCACCTTGTTTTGGGGAGCCACAGCCACCGGAGCTGGGAGGATCATCTGGCCCGTCTGGCGGTTCCACAGATGTTGCTCATTGAACGTTTTGGACTTGGGATCGTCTTTTTCGAAAACCTTCGAAGACTTTAGAGCGGCCAACTTGGGCATCTGTTCAGACATGGCAACCACATAGGTCACCGGCTCGGGGCGTTCTCCGCGGACTGTCGCCCGTTTGAGCGCCTGAAGGGCGATCTCCCGGTAGCTCTGGAACTGCATCGCCGAAATCTGGAGCAGATCAGAACGGTTTTTGAAGCCGTCCTCGGAGACGGTTTCTGGCGGGAGTTTGCTCGCGAAGGAAACTTTGAAGCCGAGCAGATCCTCCAGGGCGTATTCGTACTCATACTTGGTGAGCCGCCGAAACGACGAATGGTCCTTGCTCGTCCGATGCGCCACTGCAGCCTTGCGTAACTCTTCGCCCAGCCACTGCACCACGTTGGCCCGGTCCGCTGCGGTGGGTTTGTAATCCGTCGAATCCTCCGGCGGCATCTCCTCTTTGTTGAGGGCATTGTAAACTTTGCGCCACCGCTCGGCGTCCGGCCCATTGAGCAGGTCGGGATTCAGCTGATCGAGGCGGATTTTGCCCTCCGCCTTCTTGGGACCGTGGCAACCCACGCAACTCTGCGTCAACAAAGGGCCCACCACTTTCTCAAAGTCCGCCCGATTCGCGGAAAGCGGCCCTTCAGCCGCCTGGACGCTGGTCGCGTTGCCCTTCAAGAAGCGGGATTTTTGACGCCCCAACTCTTTGGCCGCTTGCAGTGTACCCGGCGTCTCTGAGCCAGTGGAGGCGGCGATTGCGTCCATGTTCCAGAGTACGAACAGGGCCGGGAGGATCCAATTTTTCATGAGCTGAAGGGGAAATGGGGGAAAATCAGAGTGCTTGGGATTTCTGAGTTCCCCGGGAGCAACACCCGGCCCGGGTGCAAAAATTAGGACCCCTTTTTCTCTGAAGCCTCCGGAACCAACACCCCCCATCCGGGGGGATTCCCAGAGCCAACCCGTCTCTCCCCGTAACAGAGGAGCCAACCCGCCCGTGTGGAATGAGTTGCCACACCCGAGCTCAATCCGCGATCCGGGGTTCTGCCCGGAACACGGAGAAAAAAAGTGAGGGCAGCCATTTTCTGGGCTGCCGAATTGCCCCCTCGCGGGAGCCGTGCACTGAGGGTCTAGTGACAGCCGCACCCGCTGGAGCAACACTCGTCAGCGAAGTCCTCGGGGGTTGGCACGCGGCCGATCTCAAAGGTTTTGCTGAGCTGGCGGTGGATGCCGGACTGGATCTTTTGGATTTCCTCTTGGGCCTGTAGAAAGTTTTTAGCGACTTCGTTTGCGAGGAATCGCTCCCGCAGGCTCTCGAACTCGGCGATATCGTGCGCAGTCACCTCCAGACCCGAGGCCTGTTTTTGCTGCAAGAGCGAGCCCAAGTCGTTGATGGATTGGAATTGATACTTGAGTCCCTCGTCTTGCATGAAGGCATTGAGGGATTGGAAGAGGACCTGAAAGTCAGCCTGATCCACAATCGCTTGGCACAGTTCCGATGTTTTGGACTCTATCGGGTTGAGGCAGGTTGCTTGCATAAGAGTTTGGATTTTTAGGAAGAAACAAAGGGGCCGACCGCGGCCTGGGATCCAGATTGTTTAGCAGGCCCCCCTTAAACTCAATGCCTGCTTTAAGGTCCTCTTCGTGGCGGTAAAAAAAAAGGCCCGCCCCATTTTAATAGGGCGGGCCAAAACAGGCCTGCGGGTCAAAAGTGCAGGCCCATCAAATCGTTGAAATTGCTCCTAGTTACTTGAGCGTGACGGTGGGCCAGGGTCCTTTTCCACCCAATTCAAAGAGGTGGGGGTTAGCCTGAGCAATCACCTTAATTCCTGCAAAGTCGATTTTTTCCTTCCGGACGTTAATGGTCCGACCTGGAGCTTTTTCGAGCAGCTCCTTCAGTTCTTGAAGGGATAAAGAGCGGCCGCTGCGTGCACCCCGGGCTTTGGGAGACTTGGGAGCTTTCCCCGTAATACGAGCAATTTCGGCATCAAGCTGTTCCAGCTCCAGGACCAGGCTACTGCGACGTGCGTGAAGCTCAGAAACGGCCGCCTGTTCAAGGGATGCGATTTCGGCTTTCAGAGCGTTAATACGTTGAAGGTTCTCAGACATATTCCCTTTTTTAGCGAGCAGGCATGATGAACGCAAGGATCCAATGTATTTTTGAGATCCGGAAAACAAAGAAATCCTCACAACCCCTGATGCGAAAGAGATCTCGTGACAGATACAGCGCCCGGTAGAAGGCCTCTGTACCCATGGGTCTCTGGTTGGTACAAGAAAGGAGGGCCCATCGCTTTCCGCTTAGCTCGTAGCCCTTTTTACAAAGCCAAATCGAATGCGCCCGGGGTCGATTCGATTCCTCCAAGCGCTCTTCCTCTGCGAGGCTCTCGCACCGACGCCCCGCTTTCCCTGGGATGTTCGCGGGGCTTTACCCAAAGCGAGTCCCATCCGATGGGAGTCGGTTTTTCCTGAATGACTCCTGCACCGAAGTAC
Organism: Verrucomicrobiota bacterium; assembly: GCA_037975925.1. Taxonomy (GTDB): domain Bacteria; phylum Verrucomicrobiota; class Verrucomicrobiia; order Chthoniobacterales; family Chthoniobacteraceae; genus Chth-196. The sequence goes on along the minus strand of JBANFR010000022.1, from coordinate 9,309 downwards.
GGATCAGGAGCCGTATTTTATCGCACGATTGGAAGCGGATAGGCGAGATCCAGGGGTGTGTTCGCTGTGTTGCAAATTTTTGCCACGGGAAACTGGCGAGAAGCGCGTACGCCATTGCAGCAGCCAGGCCCATTCAGGCTGCGGCTACTTCCTTGTTTGATTGTTTGACTGGAGCCGATTGCAGGCTGCCGTTTTAGGAAAGCTCGGCCACGGGCAGATTGCCTATTTTTTCTCATTGGGGGTCGAGGGAACGATGGAACCCCTTAGCAGCCGAACCGCCCAGCGTTTCGCGGCGGATAGTTTCGTAGCGGATAGATTGGGATCGTGCGTGGGAGATATTTACGATTTAATCAAAAAACGACTAAGAAAGTGAAACATGGCGAACGCCGGCCGAGTCGGTGTACTCGGGGGGGCGCACCTACAAATGGGCCTCCAAAGCTGCGGGAGGTTTTTACGAAAAATCAGCGCAACCCGTGGTCAGGACAACTCTGCGTTCTTTAAGCTTCATCCGTGCAAGCGTAAAAAAGCAGCTGCCCATTGGTTCTTGATAAAGGGAGCAGCGGAAAAGGAGTTCGTTTTAGGTGTATCTGCGATGAAGCGGGGGAATGCTCCGGACGCTCTTTCGCCTTTAGAAACAGTCCAGTCTGTAAAAAATGCGGGGAGCAGTCGTTCGGAGTCTGCTTTCAAGCAAAGCCCAAAAGACGCAACTAGCCATAGACCGACTGCGTTCGCCGCTGAAAAAGGGAATCCTCCTGCCGAATGGCATGGCTACGGCTTTCCTTGGGGCATGACTGTGAGAGAACCGAGGAACAATGGAGTGTGCACGGGGAAGTGGTTCGTGGGGCATTCCGTGGTTGGCGGGCTAACCCTTGCGGTTTTTGGCTTTTTTTTGCTCCTGACCAAGATGCCGATGAAGGGCGCGGGTGACGATTCGGTCTCCTACCATGTGAAGAACTGGGGGGTGGGAGACGGCCTACCGCACAACATCATCCGGCAGGTGGTTCAGGACACTGACGGGCACTTGTGGCTGGCTTCCAGCGCCGGGTTGATTCGTTTTGACGGGGTTCGATTTACCACCTTTGCAAAGGCGACCACCCCGGGGCTGGAGTCAGACGACGTTCGGGCGGTGCTTTGTACTCGAGCGGGGGAGGTTTGGGTTGGTCTGCAGAGGTACGGGGTGGCGAGGTGGGTGGGTGGGCGGTTCTTGAAGGTGGAACCCAATGGCGACCGGGATACGCCGCTTTCTTGGTCCTCGACGCTCGCTGAGGATGCCAGCGGGGGAGTTTGGTGGCAGTCGCGCGAACACGAGGCCTGCCGTTGGTTGGGAGGAAAAATAGAACGATTTGCAGGGGATGAGCACGCGCCGATGCGAGGCGAGAAAACCGTTCAATCGGACTCGGAGGGTGCGGTTTGGTTCTCAGGAATCCACGGTTGCCAGATCTATCGGGAGGGAAAGTTTCACGCGTTTCCCCAGATGGGCGGGGAGGGCCTGCGTTTGACCCCGTCCCGGAAGGGGGGGATGTGGGCGTTCAAAGACCAGCAGATCTGGCGCTTTTACGCGGATGGACGGCAGGAGTTGCACTGCGATCTGGGTCAAGCACCACGCCCTGCGGAGGCCCGCACGGCGACTCCGGCGCTTTCCGAGGGTGCGGGAGAGGCCCTTACGAGAGAGCCCTACGAGGTCCGGGCGCTCCTGGAAGACCGCGCGGGTGTGCTGTGGATCGCGACGCGGAATGCTGGCCTTCTCAGGCTGGAAAGCGGAGCCCTGCATCGCGTGCCAATTCCCAACAACGAGATTCTCTGCCTCAGCGAGGACCGGGAGGGCATTCTCTGGGTGGGGACGAGGTCGGGGCTGAGCCGGCTGATGCGAGGCACTGCGAGGCTCGTGCAACCCTACCAGGGGACGGGACGCAATATTGTGAACTCGGTGTGTGAGGATGAGGAGGGACGGCTGTGGATTACATCGACCAAGGGGCCGCCGCTACGAGCGCTCGGTGTGGACAACCAGCATTTCGCTGCGCTGGAGGGATGGGAAGCCCCCGCAGCTGCCTCGCTTTTCCCGGATCCGAAGGGAGGGCTCTGGATTACCACCCAAAAGGCGCAGTTTGTTTTTTGGCGGGACGGAAACTCGACGGTTTTGAAGGCTCCTGGCCTGGAAATTAAAGCCGTGTATGCGGATCGCAGGGGGAGGGTCTGGCTGGCCTCTGAAAACAAGGGGCTCTTTCGCTGGAATGAGAATCGGGCAGAACCCTGTCTAGTTCAGGGTGCTCCCATTTTTGCGGGGCCGCTGACGGAAGACGCCACCGGACAACTGTGGGTGGGTGCCGAAAACGGACTCGTGTTTCGAGAAGGAGCGGATGGGGGGCTTGCCCCCGAGCCGCTTCCGGAATCCAACGCCGACGAGCGCATCCGGTTTCTGGTCCCGGACACCGATGGGGCAATCTGGATTGGGGCCCGGGGAGCCCTGCATCGCTGGAAGCAGGCGAAAGCGAAGCGGTTTCCGTCCGCTGGCGGTCTTCCCTCCAACGATCTTCGGGCTTTGGAGATCGACGCGTCTGGGAATTTTTGGTTCGCCAGCGGCGGGGGTCTTTTCAGGACCACGCGGGCGAGTTTGGAGGAAGTGATGGAGGGGCAAAGCGCGAGCATTTCAGCGGAGCTTTACGGGGCGCAGGAGGGCGTTCCTCACGCCGAATTTCTGGGTGCTGAGCGCCACACATCGACGAGAACAAGAGGGGGGCGGCTTTGGTTTGCGACCTCTGAAGGGGCCCTGGAGATTCGTCCGGAGCAGGTTGCCAGAGTTCGGGAGCTTTCGCCCCTCAGGGTCGAGAGCCTGAGGGCGAACGGCGAAGACTATCCTCTCGGGCCCGGCCTGGTGATTCCCCCGAGGAGCGGACCTGTCAAAATCACGTACACATTACCGAATGGCAGTTCACCGGAGCGGCTTCGATTCCGCCATCGTCTCGACGAGGGCCCCTGGGTGGAGGTGGGGAACGAACGTGCGGCGACGTATGAGAGTCTGGCGCCGGGAAGGCATCGATTCGAAGTGCAGGCCGCGATGGGTTTAGGCGCGTGGCTGCCCCGCAGTGCGGGGTTGGATTTTGTGATGGCGGCCGCGTGGTGGGAGACGCTTCCGGCGCGTGTGGCGGGGCTTCTTCTCGGGGCGGTCTTGCTGGGAGGGACGGTTCGATGGGTGGTATTGAGGAGGGTGCGTGCCCGCATGGCGCGACTGGAGCGAGAGACCGCCGTGGAGAGAGAGCGTGCGCGCATTGCGAGGGACATGCACGACGGGTTGGGGGCGAGCCTTACGCAGTTGGCGATCAGCAGTGATCTGGCGGTGTTGGAGCTGGGCGAGGATACTCCGGCGGGGAGGCGCTTTGTTCAACTGGGCCGCAAGGCGCGCTCCGTTTCGGGCGAGCTGGATCGGATCGTGTGGACGGTGAATCCGCGCAACGACACGCTCGACCGCCTTGTGGGGTACACCGCCGAATTTGCGAGCGAGTATCTCACGGAGGTCGGGATCTCCCTCAGAGTGGCGCTTCCCTCCCAATTGCCGGCGGTGGCGGTTTGCGCCGAGACCCGCCGCCAAATTCTGCTGGCCGTCAAAGAGGCTCTCAACAACGCCGTCAAACACAGTGCGGCGGATCAAATCGATCTCGCCTTCGACTTCAGCGCGGGTGTGCTCCGAATCACGATTGCCGAGGAGGGGCGCGGATTTGATCCACGCCGGGTTCCGGTGTCCTCCAACGGGCTTGCCAATTTGCAGGAGCGGCTCGCCGCGCTTGGCGGATCGGCGCGAGTGGAAAGCGAGCCCGGGTCCGGCACCCGCGTGACGCTGGAAGCGCCGCTTTCGCCGCCCGGTCTGTATGCAGAACATGCGACATGACGCCCTTTTTTGAACCGCTAAAATCCTCACCATTCGCACGCGGCGCCCCGGGCGCCAGCCCACCCATGAATCCCTCCGCTGCCACTGTTGCCATTGTTGAAGACGATGCGGGAATCCGCTCGGGATGGAGAACGCTCGTGAACCAAATGCCGGGCTATTGCTGTGTGGGCGAGTACGGCTCTGCCGAGGAGGCGCTGCGCCTTCTGCCGCAAACACCCGCAGAGCTTGTGTTGATGGACATCGACCTGCCGGGGCTGTCGGGGATCGAGTGCACCCGCCAGCTTGTCCGGCTTTTGCCCGGCGTGGAGGTCATCATGCTCACGATGTTTGGCGATCAGGATCACCTCTTTGAATCCCTGCGCGCAGGGGCCTGCGGTTATCTCCTCAAGCGAAGCACTCCTCAGGCCCTCCGGGAGGCCCTCGATCAGGCGCGGCAGGGAGGCGCCCCGATGTCTCCCCAAATCGCGCGCCAGGTGGTCACCCATTTCCGCTCCCAAAATGCAGCGGACCCTGCGGAGGCTGCAGCCAGCTGCGAAACCCTTTCGAAGCGGGAATCCGAGGTTCTGCAACTTCTTGCGGAGGGGCATCCTTACAAAAACATCGCTGACGCGCTCCACCTCACGATTGATACGGTCCGGACCTACATCCGGCGCATTTATCAGAAACTCCAGGTGAACTCGCGCACCGAAGCCGTGGTGCGCTTCCTGAAGGAGACGCAGGGTTCCCGCTGAGGAGTTCTTCCGCTTTTCCCCCTCCCCCGGCTCATTCCCCCGTTGGTTTGCCCAACGCAGAGCCGCCCCCCCTCTATGCTTCAACGAACGCTCGCCTACACTGTTCTCGGAATCACCTCCCTGCTTGCCCCCGCTCACGCACGGGGGGACATCACCCTGCCCGCTCTGTTTTCCGACCACATGGTCCTTCAAGCCGGGCCCGCCGCCAACCTCTGGGGCTGGGCCAGTCCGGGTGAAGCCATCTCCGTCACGTGGGGAAGTCAGACCCAGAAGACCACGGCGGACCCCCGGGGAAAATGGAAACTCCAGCTGCTCAATCTGTCCGCCGGGGAAAGCGGCAGCCTGACTTTGCGAGGCAAGAACACGGTGGTGATTGAGGACGTGCTCGTGGGGGAAGTCTGGCTGTGTGCGGGCCAATCCAACATGGCGTTCGGGGTGGGAGGCCAGGAGAACAAGCCGCAGACACTCCCCCTCCTGCGCGCCTTTACCGAAGAATCACCGGGAAAAGGCGAGCCGCAGGAGCAATGCAAAGGCAGCTGGGTGATTTGCACTCCTGAGACCCTCAAGCAGCTTTCGGGGACCGCCTATTTTTTTGGCAAAAATCTTCACGACAACCTCCAGCAACCGGTGGGGCTGCTTGTCTCAGCCGTGGGTGGCACCCGGATTGAATCGTGGACGAGCACCGAGGTGCAGCGGTCCCTCCCCGAGCTAAAACCCGAGTTTGACGCCTTGGCGGAAAAGCTTGCGCGCTACAATCCTGCCGCGGCCAAGGCGGCGAAGGAAAAGCAGTTGGCAGCGTTCCAGGAATTGGTGGAGAAGGCGAAGGCTGCGGGAGTTCGCCCTCCCAAACCGCCCCCCACGGAGTACGACCCGCGCGCGAGCGGCCCGGGGAATCTTTTTAACGCCAAGATCGCCCCGTTGATTCCTTACAGCATTCGGGGGGCGATCTGGTACCAGGGGGAGGCCAACGCGCACAGCGTCGCGGAGGGGCTGTTGTACTCGCGGCAGCTGCCGCTCCTCATTCAGGACTGGAGGAAGCGGTGGGATCAGGGGGACTTTCCCTTTGCGTGGGTGCAATTGCCCAAGTTTCACAATCCGCAATTTGAGGGGTGGCGGGAGGTCCGCGAGAGCATGCGCAAAGCGCTGGAGGTGCCGAATTCGGGGATGGCCGTGATGATCGACACGGGAGATCCGGAGAAGATTCATCCCAACAACAAAAGAGAAACGGGGCGGAGACTCTCGCTGTGGGCTCTGGCCAAGGTTTATGGCCGAGACCTGCCCTACAGCGGCCCGCTTTTTTCGCAGGGCAAGGTGCGTGGATCGGAAGTCGAGGTGCAATTTCGCCACACCGAGGGGGGGCTCCAGGCCCGAGGCGGGGAACCCCTGAAAGGGTTTGAGATTGCGGGAGAAAACGGCGTCTGGCACGCGGCTTCCGCGCGGATTTCGGGCGAGTCGGTGCTGGTATCGAGCCCCGAGGTGCCCTCTCCGAAGGCCATTCGTTACGCGTGGGAGGACCTCCCGGAATGTGCTCTCTGGAATGGGGCGGGTCTGCCAGCCTCCCCCTTCCGGGCCGACCGCGAGCTTTTTGTTCTCCCGCACGATGCCCGCGAGAAAAAGTAAGGGCATTGGCCTTTTCCCACCTGAACCATGAAAATCTATCTCCTCGCCCTTCTGTGGCTCGGCTCAGTCGCCTCGCTTCGCGCCGAAACGGCGCCCCCATCGAAGCGCCCAAACATTCTCATCGCGATTGCCGACGACCAGACCTACCTCCACACCTCTTTTGCTGGCTACAAGGCGGTGCACACGCCGGCCTTTGATCGGGTGGCCAAAGAGGGCGTATACTTTCGCAACGGGTTCGCTGCCTCACCCGGATGCAGCCCCTCCCGGGCCGCGCTCCTGACTGGACGCCATTGCTGGCAGCTCGAACAGGCCGGGACCCATGCCAGTTCGTTTCCCGCAAAGTACGTCGCCTTCCCCGATTTACTCGAACAGTCCGGCTACTTTATCGGGATGACGGGCAAGGGCTGGGGGCCGGGGTCGCTTCAGGAGGGCGGACGCTCGCGGAATCCGGCTGGACCGGAGTTTAAGAAGAGGACCCTGACACCGCCCCGCGATGGACTGACCAGCAATGATTACGCCGCCAATTTTGCGGATTTTCTCGCGGCGCGTCCGAAGGATCGCCCCTTTTATTTCTGGTGCGGAACGGGGGAACCCCACCGCACGTATGCGCAGGGGTCCGGTCTCAAGGCGGGGAAAAGCCTCGCGGATGCGCCGCCGCCCGCGTACCTGCCAGACGCGCCTGAGGTGCGCAGCGACCTGCTGGATTACGGCCTCGAAATCGAGTGGTTCGACTCGCACCTCGGGCGGATGCTCCAAATGCTCGAAGAAGCGGGTGAACTTGATCACACGCTGATCGTGGTCACAGCGGACAACGGCATGCCCTTTCCGCGGGCGAAGGCCAATTTGTACGAGGACGGCTTTCACGTCCCGCTGGCGGTCCGCTGGGGGAGCCGGGTTCCGGGCGGGCGCGCCGTCGACGATTTGGCGGGTTTTGTGGATGTGACGGCGACCATTCTGGAGGCGGCAGGAGTGTCGCACCCGAGCCGCGAATTTCCCATGGCGGGACGGAGCCTGATGAATGTGCTGGTTTCCAAGGAGGAAGGCTTGGTGGATGCGACACGCACGGCCGTGTACGCGTCCCGGGAGCGGCATTCTTCGGCACGCTACAGTAACTGGGGGTATCCGCAGCGGGCTCTTCGCACCGCTGACTTTCTGTACATCCGCAACTTTCGTCCCGAGCGCTGGCCGGCGGGGGATCCTGTGCGTTTGAACAAAAACGGGACGCCCGGCGGACCGACCAGCGGCTACAAGGACATCGACGGCAGTCCGACGTTTGATTTTCTCATGGCCCAAGCGGGGGATCCGGCTTTGGGGCGATTTTTGCAACTGGCGGTTGCGCGCCGACCGGCAGAGGAGCTTTTCGACATTCGGAAGGACCCGGCCTGTGTGCAGAACCTTGCGGGGGACCCGGATTATGCGGCGCACAAAGGGAGGCTCTCGAGGCAGTTGGAAGATTATCTGCGGCAGACGGGCGACGCTCGTGTTCTGGACGGCGGCGAAGTGTGGGAGAGTTATCCGCGGCTCAAGGGCGAGATCTGGGAGTTTCCGGCACCGACCAGTCCCTAGCGGGCGCTGACGCCGCCCGCATCCGGGGAGGCGCGTGGTCTGCAAAGGCCGCCGGTGGACGACATGGACGACATGGACGACATGGACGACATGGACGACATGGACGACATGGACGACATGGACGACATGGACGACATGGACGGCGGGGGCGAGGAATGCCGCAGCCAAGACAAACCCACCTCCGCACCGACCGATCAGCTTCGAAGCGCCCCCACTCCACCTACACCCTCCCCCCTCGCCCACCAGGCTACTTTTCAGGGTTCTCCTCGCCGTAAATTCGGAGGTTCCGGATCGTTGTGTTCGCCGGCCCTATCCCAATCCACGTCAGCCCCTTCGGCTTGCGAAAATACTCGTGTTGAGCACGCAACTCCCGGCCGTCGAGCCGCGCCGCCATCTCGTCCTCCTTCCACTCGACGCGCAGCTGATGCCACACGCCCGGGGCAACCTCCATCTCACTTGCCACCAGAATCTTCGGAGTGCTCTTCGAATCCTGCGCGATGTGGAATCGATTGGAAAGAACCACCACCCTGCCCACATGCGGTGGTCCGTCACAGCCCACTCCCAAAAAGCCCGCGCCCTCCATTCGGAACTCCAACTCCACCACCGCACGGCTCAACCCCACGCGATGATGCAGCACCGCACGGTGTTTGTTTTCGGGAAGCTCGACCGCCTTCAATTCGCCGTTTTCCGGAGTCCAGCGACCATGCTGCACCTTCCACTCCGGGCCCAAAGGCTCCTGAAATTGCGGTGAGGCGACCAGCGGCAAAGGGCCCGAATGGAGTAATCCGCTCTCCCCGGGCGAAGCGGGCTCCTTCTCCCCGTGAACGCTCTGCAACCCGCCCCCACACAGGCTGAAGCACAGCAGAAAACAAAGGGGAGCGCGCGAGCGGGTGGATCTCACAACGGGGGGGAACAGGGCAGCGATTTTCATAAGGAGATGACACCAGAGCGACCCCAGTACCCCCGATTTATTAAGGCCTTCGTCCCCCGCGAACGCGGAGGCACGACCCGCTTGCACCGCCCGCCAAGAGATTTCCACCACCGCACCAAGCGGAGGCCCAGGTCAAATGTGCTCGAGACCGCGGAGGGTGCCCGTGCTCGACCCGAAGCCACCGGTTTCAAGATTCAACGCCTGCAGCATGGAGACAAAAAGGTTGCTGAGCGGGGCATTGTCGTCGTGTGGAAAAACGAGGTGTTGCCCATGCCGGAAAGATCCGCCGGCGAGTAGGATGGGCAGATTGGTGTTGTTGTGGGTGTTGGCGTCTCCGAGGTTGCTCCCCATGAGGACCATGGTGTGGTCCAGCAGACGCGCTCCCTCCTCCGGCCTTTGGGCCAAAGCCTCCAGCAGGCGGCGCAAAAGCACGATGTGGAGGCGGTCCGCCGTCTCCAGTTGCTGGATTTTTTCAGGCGACTGCCCGTGATGACTGAGGCCGTGGTAGCCCTCAGTCGTATTGCCCTCCTGCAGGAGGCTGAAGGCAGGCGTCGCAAAGGCGTCCGCCATGAGGGTCA
>JBANFR010000021.1:0-36002 GCA_037975925.1 Verrucomicrobiota bacterium | reverse complement strand
CCAAGCCAGGCTGGGAGGAAGCCGCCATGGAGCTTGCCCAAACTCTCGCCGCCCCGCTCGGACTGCGCTTCGATCCAGAAGCTCTCGAACTCCTCGCCATCCGCACCGGCGGCGACCGACGCGTCCTCCTCTCCGAAATCGACAAGCTCTCCCTCTACCTCCCCGACGCTTCCCGCCCAGTCTCGGAAGCCGATGTCCGCCAAATCGTCCCCTTCACCGGCTCCACCGTCATCTTCGAACTCGGCAACGCCCTCGCCTCCCGCAGCACCCAACGCTCGCTCGAACTCCTCGAACGCCTCCTCGCCGAAAACGAATCCCCCATCGGCATTTTCCTTGTCGCCATCCTCCCTACTTTCCGCAACCTCCTCGCCGTAAAGGACCTCATGGAAAGACACCGACTCTCCAAACCGGCCCAACCCTTCTTCTTCGGCAAGACCCTCGAAAAACTCCCGCCCGAGGCCACCGAGCATCTCCCCAAAAAGAAGGACGGCTCGCTCAACGCCTACGCCCTCGGAATTGCCGCTCAACACGCCCACCGTTTCGAACTGCGCGAACTCCTCGCCGCCCAAAAAAACCTCCTCGACGCGAACGTCGCCCTCGTCAGCTCCGCCCAAAACCCCGCAGGACTCCTGCGTCAACTCGTCATCCGACTCACCTCCCGCTGATCCCCACCGCTCTCCATGTCTGACCCCCTCCACACCCCCATCTATCCCGTCTCAGGGAACCTGCTCTGCATCATGGATTTGCTTGCTCCTTTTGTGGATCCGGAGCAGCAATCCCGCGGCCTCCCACGCTACTCCGATCTCCACCTCAAAGTCGGGGAACCAGCCGCCTTCCGCCACGACGGCGACCTGCGCCCCATCGAAGGCGGCCTCTCCCTCACTCAGGAGATGGTCGAATCCCTCGTCGCCCCCCTCCTTCGCGAAGAACACCTCCAACGCCTCCACTCCGACCCCCTCGCCGACGTCGATGCCTCCTGGGTCTGGGCGGAAAAAGAAGTGTCCTTCCGCCTCAACATCTTTCGGGATCGCGACGGCATCGCCGCAGTCATCCGCGCGCTCCCCAGCGAAATCCCTCCCGTCAACCTCATCGGCTTCCCGGAAGCCGAAGTCTGGGAGGACATCTGCAGCCTGGGACAGGGACTGGTGCTCCTCACCGGAAACACCGGCAGCGGCAAATCCACCACCATCGCCTCCCTCGCCAATCACATCAACCAGACCCGCCCCGTCCGGATCATCACCCTCGAAGACCCCATCGAATACGTGTTTCGCAGCCAAATGGCCCTCTTCTCGCAAAGGGAACTGGGCAAACATATCCCCTCTTTCTCCGCAGGCCTCCGAAGCGCCCTACGCGAAGATCCCGATGTCATCATCGTCGGCGAAATGCGCGACCGCGAAACCGTCTCCCTCGCACTTACCGCCGCCGAGACAGGACACCTCGTCTTCTCCACCCTGCACACACGCGACGCCCGAGGCAGCATTACCCGCATCATCGACATGTTCCCGGGAGAACGCGCCAAGGAAATCGCCGTCCAACTTTCCATGAGCCTCGCTTACGTCGTCTCCCAAAAATTAGTCCGCGACCAATCCGGCGGCCGCACCGTAGCCATGGAAGTGCTCAGAAACACCGCCTCCATGGCCAACCTCATCCGCTCAGGCGGGATCCATCAAATCGCCACCCAGATGGAAACCCGCTCCAAGGAGGGGATGAATACCTTGGAAGCCCACTTAAAATTGCTGCTCCAAAGCGGTAAAATCTCCCTCTCCGAGGCCATGGAAAACGCCAACGACCCAGCCGCACTCCGACTCCTTCTGTCCAAATAACCCACGGATCTCCTTCATCATGAAATTCCAAACCGCATCCATCCGCACCGCCCTCGCCGCCTGCCTCGCACTCCCCCTGGCCGCCTTCGCCGAAATCAAAACCACGCAGGTCGAATACCAGGAGGGCGCCACCACTCTCCAAGGCTGGATTTCCTACGACAACGCCTCCCAAACCCCACGCCCAGCAGTCCTCGTCGTCCACGACTGGCTCGGCGTCAGCGCCCACACCAAGTCCATCGTCGAGGAACTCGCCGGCATGGGCTACATCGCTTTCGCCGCCGATATTTACGGCAAAGGAATCCGGCCCTCCGGCATGACAGAGGCCGCTGCAGAATCCGGAAAATACAAGGCCGACCGCGCTCTCCTGCGCCGCCGCGCCCAGGCGGGGCTCGCCGAACTCCAAAAAAACGCCCTCACCGATAAAAAACGCATCGCCGCCATCGGTTTCTGCTTCGGCGGCACCACCGTTCTCGAACTCGCCCGCAGCGGTGCTCCCATCCAGGGCGCCGTCAGTTTTCACGGCGGTCTCGATTCCCCCACCCCAGCCGATGGGAAAAACATCCGCGCCAAACTCCTCGTCCTCCACGGAGCCGACGATCCCTTTGTCAAAACAGCGGATATCACCGCCTTCCAGGAAGAACTGCGCCAGGGCGGCGTCGACTGGCAAATGATGTACTTCGGCAACGCCGTCCATTCATTCACCCAAAAAAGTGCCGGCCACGACAAAAGCAAAGGCGCCGCCTACCACGAACCCTCCGCAAAACGTTCCTGGGCCGCCATGAAATCGTTCTTCGGGGAAATCTTCGCCCCGCAATAGCCCCCATGCCGCTCCAAATGCGCCTCCGCTCTCTGGTGGTCCTTCTGCTCGCAGGCTCCCTCAGCGCCTGCGTCGGAGATCGTGCCCATGTTCTGCGCGTCAGCATCCCAGACCAGCGCATGGCCCTCTACACCAAGGGCATAGAAGTCGCCCGCTACGAAATCTCCACTTCCAAGTTCGGAATCGGTGACACCCCCGGCAGCCACTGCACACCCTTGGGCAAATTCGAAATCGCCAAAAAAATCGGCCACGGCGCACCGCCGGGCATGAAGTTCAAAGACCGCCGTCCCACAGGCGAGATCGTCCCCGTCAACGCACCCGGACGCGACCCCATCGTCACACGCATCCTCTGGCTGCGCGGTCTCGAACCGAACAACCGCAACGCATTCGATCGCACCATCTACATCCACGGCACCCCGGAAGAGTGGCGCATCGGCACTCCCTCGAGTTACGGTTGCGTCAGGATGCGCTCCACCGACATCCTGAACCTGTTTGAGACGGTCGGAAAAGGCGCCCGGGTCTTTATCGCAAACGAACCCCTGGCCTCACTGTCACCTTCGGGAACCCAGGCGCTACGTCCCCCCCAAGCACAAGACCGCTTCGTGGCCTCCCCTCACATCGTGCCAACCCCCTGAGACAGGATACGGCTTTCTCAGCCCCCTTCATCACCGTGAATCGAGCGTTCCTCACAGCTCTCCTCGCCACCTGCGCGCTGCTGTGTTCTGCGCTTGGACAGGCGCCCCCCCAAACACAGGGCGAAATGCCAGCGCCCACTCTCACCATCCCGGGTCTCTTGGAGGCGCAACAATCCCCCCTCCCCACCCGCTCCGACCGCCCCAGGCCTGGTAGCGAAATCATCCCAGGCATCACCCGCGCCCAGGAATCCGCTCTCCTGCCCATCCTCACTTCCGTCGAACAGGTCCAACAACTCTCCCCGGAACAAGCCGCTCAGGGGTACGTTGTCAAACTCCAAGGCGTCATCACGGTCACCGCCCCAAGCACTTCCCAAACCTACCTACAGGACCCCACTGGCGCCGTTTACCTCGCCCAGGCCTCCCAACTCGCCATTCAAAAACAGCTCGCCCCAGGCATGCTCGTCGAAGTCCGCGCCAAAACCGTCCGCGGCCGCTTCGGATCCTACGTCAGCATCGATCCGACCTACACCGATTCCATCCACCTTCTCGGAGAAGCTTCCCTTCCCGAACCGCGCCCCCTGAGCCCGGAATCCCTCGCGGAATCCAAAACCGATCCCCGCTGGTCCGAAATCTCAGGGGTCGTCCGCCGGGTTCAAAAACGCATCTACTTCGGCAGCCCTTGGGCAGCCATCACCCTCAGCTCCGGAAGCACCCGATTCGAAGCATTGTGCTTTCTCCCGGGTGGAAAATTGGACCAAGCCCCCCTCGTCGGCGCAGAGGTACGCCTGCGCGGCGTTCCGAGCCCCTTGATCAGCGAGCGCGGCCAACCCGCAGGCACCTACCTCCTCCTCTCCTCTCCCAACGACATCACCACCCTCCACCCCCCTGCCCCAGCCTCCTTCGACGAACCCGTCCTCCCCATCCACTCCCTCCCCCGCCTCGAAATCGGCCAGACCGCCAGCCCAAGAGTTCACATTCAAGGCACCGTCACCTTCGTCGTCCCAGGCAGCGCCTTCTACGTCCACGACGGAACCGCCGCCGTCCGAATCGAACACGCCGACCGCATTCCCAAGGTCGGCAGCTTTGTCGATGTCCTCGGTTTCGCCGAATGGGGAGACTGGAGCCCCATTCTCCAAGACGCCTCGGTCAAAGAGGCAGAATCCAGGGGCACCCCAAAACCCTCCTTCATGGAGACAGAGCAACTCGCTCACGGAAACTTCGACGGCGCTCTCGTTCAAACCGACGCCACCCTCCTCCACATCGCGCGCCCAGCCAGCGGCCCCTTGCTCGTTCTCCAAAACGAGGGCCGCGTCTTCGAGGCTCGCTTCATCCCACCTCCCAGCATCGAAAGCCTCCGCAGCATCCCAGAACAAAGCAGAATCCGACTCACCGGACTCCTCGTTTACCGACGCCCCCCCGATTGGCTCGATAAACTCAAAGTGGACTCCCGCAGCGACCCCTCCCAGACCGTCCCCTTCGAGCTCTGGCTCGCCTCCGCCGCAGACGTTGCCATCATCGCGCGCCCCGCCTGGTGGAACAAAACACGCATCACCATCGCCCTCTCCATCCTCGGAGTCGTCGGCGCAGCCACAGCCGCCTGGATCCTTACCCTGCGCTCCCAAGTCGAACTCCTCACCGAAATCAACAGCGCTCAGCGCGTCCGCGAGGCCACGTTCGACGAACGCACAAGAGTTGCCCGCGAACTCCACGACAGCGTCGAACAGGAACTCGCCGGCCTCACCATCCAACTCGACGCCGTCCGTGCCCGCATCAACGCAGACCCCCAAAGCGCAGCGGCTGCTGTCGATACCGCAAGAGCCATGCTCAGGCACACCCGCGAAGAAGCACGCCGCTCCATCTGGGACCTGCGCTCCCTCGTCCTCGAACGCGGCGACCTCGCCTCAGCCCTCGGCGAAGTCGCGGAAGACCCCGCCTCCCAAGGCTCCCCAAAGACCCACGTCCACGTCTCCGGAACCCCATTCAGACTCCCCACCAAAATCGAACTCAACCTCGTACGGATCTGCCAGGAGGCAACCTCAAACGCCCGAAAATACGCTCAGGCTCAGTCGATTACAATCACTCTCCGCTACCATCCCGAATCCCTCTCCCTTACCATCCAGGACGATGGCGTCGGATTCGACACCTCCACTCTCCACTCCCTCCGCCTCGGCCACTTCGGCCTGATGCACATGCGCGAAAGAGCAGAACAAATCGACGCCTCCCTCGAAATCCACAGCTCTCAGGGCCAAGGCACTCGCATCTCCCTTCATCTGCCCCTCTCACAGCCTCCTCTCATTCCCACCCCATGACCCCTCCCCAAAAAATTCGAATCCTCCTCGTCGACGATCACTTCGTCGTCCGACTCGGCCTCGCAGGGTCTCTCAACATGGAACCCGATATCGAGGTCGTTGCCGAAGCCGGCAGCGGCGAAAAAGCCCTCGCCCTCTTCCGCCAACACCAACCCGACGTCACCATCATGGACGGCCGCCTTCCAGGAATGAATGGCATGGAAACCACCAAGGCGATCCGCCAAGAAAATCCCCTCGCCCGCATCATCATGCTCTCCGCAATGGATGCGGAGGAAGACATCTTCGCCGCAGTTCAATCCGGCATCTGCTCCTACCTTCCCAAAGCCGTCGAACGCGAAGAATTGGTCGCCGCAATCCGCCGTGTGCACGCTGGAGACTCCTATTTCCCCGACACCATCTCCAAACTTGTCGCCGCTCGCCAAACCCACCAGGAACTCACCACGCGAGAAACAGAGGTCCTCCGCCTCATCGTCCTCGGAAGAAGCAACAAGGAAATCGGTCTCGAATTGGGCATCTCCGCAGCCACCGTCAAACTCCACGTCGGCAACTTGCTTGAGAAACTCGGCGCTCTCGATCGCCTCCAAGCCGCCACCACCGCCATCAAGCGAGGTCTGGTCCATCTGAACTAACCACACACACACAAACTCCCTGCGCCGCCCCTCCGCTACCGGACACTGCTTAAAAACCCCCAATCCCCCACTCCCCTCTCCTTCTCCACAACGAATCCCTCACACACGACTGTACAAACACAGAGCCCAAAACCCACAGCTTCCGCATCTTACCCAAACGATACCTCCTCTCCCATACCCGAAAACCGTCACCGACCATCACGTCAAACAGCCGCCCGTAAACCGAACGCATAATCTCCGCAGCCACCATCACTCGCTGCTGGGACCTCGGAAGCGCCGCGGCCGCCTTCGCATAAAGCCCACGGACGCGCTCCGCCTGGAATCCCATCAATTCCCCCCAACCTGCGGGCTCCCCACGGCACCAGGCACCGGCCTCAACCCCAAACGCCTCCAACTCCTCCCTCGGCAAATACACTCTCCCCAATTCCCTGAAATCCTGCTCCGCATCCCTCAAAATATTCGTCATCTGCAGAGCAAGCCCCAGCTCCTCCGCGTACTCCTCACATCCAACCCCTCCAAAAATCCGAGCACTCACCAAACCCACCGCACTCGCAACCCGAAAACAATAAACCCTCAACGATTCCCAATCCCGATACACCGCCCCCTCCAAATCCATCTCGCACCCGCGAACAAGCTCACACACCCACTCCCGCGGCACCTCATAGCGGTCCAGCATCCGCCGCAACTCCCCCGACTGACGAGGTTCCCCAACACAACCCGCAGGCGCACGAATCGATCGCATCCACAAAGCCAGGCGCGCTTGCCTCTCCGACAATTCCCCCCACGGCTCGTCGGCCAAGTCATCCACCTCACGGCAAAATCGATAAAACAACTCCATATCCCGCCGCCTCGCCCGAGGCAAAACGCGCAGGGCCATCCCCAAGTTGCTCCCAAAACTCCCACTGCCCATTCCCTCCCACTCGCCACCAGCATCCATCCCTTAACTCCAGCGAGACTCCCGACTCCCAATATACCCCAACACAACTCCCAAAACGCAGTGACACCCTAACACCCACACGACCGCACTCATCGACATCAGCGGCGTCTGAATCATCTGCACAACCGCGTTGTAAAAACGAGTCTCCTCCAAGGTCTGCAAAAACCCGGACCACCCCCAGTAAGACGCAATAAACGGCCTCGTCAACCGACCAAGCCACTCGGGTAAAGCCAGCACCGCCCCAGAAAGCGGAAGCTGAAATCCCACTAAATACACCGATACCAAAGAGCTCTGCTCCGCCGTACGCATCACGCCCGAAATCCCCAGCGACGTCGCAGTCATCGCCCCATTCACCAAAATCAAAAACAACGACTGTAGCGCCAAATTGCCGGGCATCCGAATCACACTGTTCACAAACACCGCCATCCACAGCGATTGCACCGCAACTAACACCACCAGAAACGCCACCTTCGACGCCACATACGCCCAGGGCGACAGACCGGAAAACTTCTCCTTCTCCAAAATCCGCCGCTCGCCCGCAATTTCCCTCGCCGCGTTATTCGCCCCCATCAACGTCAATAACACCACCTGAAACATGATCAGCCCGGAAACCGTCCCCCCAACCTTCAAATACTCCAACTTTGTAGAGAAATCGCTCACCAGCTGCCTCAAGGGATCCTCAGGAAGCTCCGCCGCCGCTCGAAGCGCCGGAAGCCCGTTCAACGCAAAAATCACCACCAGACACGGAAACCCAAACAACAACGCAAGCTGGAGCTTGATCTGCCCAGCATCCCGCCCGAGCAAACGCCAACGCCGCTTGAAAAGCACCCAAAACTGCACCCACCCAGATGCCACCCCTTCCGCTCCCGCACTCTCCACGCCCACCGCACGCTTCTCCCCGGGCTGGCATCCGATCAACCCCTCGTACCCCTCACCATTCTCACGCCACGCAGCGGCCCACTCTTCCGGCGCATTCTCGGTCAGACGAGGATACAGCTCCTCGTGGTGCGAAATTCCAAAGTAATGAGGAATCTCTCCCGGCGGCCCATGGAACGCCAACCTCCCCTGGAACAACACAACCACCGAGTCATACAATTCCAAATTTCTCAGGCTGTGAGTGATATTCAAAACGATCCGGCCTTTGGACGCCACCGATTTCATCAAATGCGTGATCTCATCCTCAGACCGCGGATCCAAACCGCTCGTCACCTCGTCACACAAAAGCAATTGAGGCTCGCTCACTAACTCCATCCCAAGCCCCACCCGCCTCAACTGCCCCCCAGACAGCACCTCCACTCGCTTCTCCGCTATCCCCTCCATTCCCACCTCCCTCAGCACAGCATCCACACGGCCATCTACTTGCGCACCATCCAAGCCACCGCAACGCAACCGCACAGCATCCTCAACGCACTCCCAAACGCGTAGCTTCTCATGAGCGATGCTAAATTGGGGGACGTAACCCACCTCGTGTGACTCAAACTCGCCATCCTCTCCAACATCCTTCCCCCTCCATCGAATCGTCCCTCCACTTTCCTCCAAGAGCCCCGCGATTACTTTGAGTAAGGTGCTCTTCCCGCAACCAGACGGACCTAGAACCGCAACCAGCTGACCACCAGTTCCGCCGGAACCCCCAAAATGAAGATCGATCCCCTGTAGCAAAGCCACCGGAGAAACCTCGCCCACCACCAGAGAGACATTCTCAAGATCTAACATCCGACGAAAAAAACGCAGCGCCCGTTACGGCGCTGCGCACTTGAGCTAACAATGACTATAATCGCGAATCAACGCGAGTAAAGCTCAACGATTAGCTGCTCATTCACAATCGGCGCGATTTCGTCCCTACTCGGGATGCGAGATACCGTGCCGCTATAAGTTTCCTTATCCAACTCCAACCACGCAGGGACCGGGGAAATCTGCGTCATCTCTAGTCCTCTCGAGGCCAAACCACGAGACTTGGAGCTTTCCTTCACGGTCACCTTGTCGCCCGGTTTGACACTGTAAGAGGAAATATCACACTTCCTACCGTTGACCAGAACGTGACCGTGACCGACCATTTGGCGCGAAGCGGAGCGCGAACTAGCGAAACCCAACCGAAATACTACATTGTCCAGACGCGTCTCGAGAAGCTGGAGCAATATCTCTCCCGTCACCCCACGCTTTCTTTGGGCTATCCCAAAATACCGACGAAACTGCCGCTCAAGAATTCCATACTGGAATCGAAGCTTCTGCTTCTCAGCCAAAGCTACCGAGTACTCGCTCTGCTTGCGCCTTGACCCTTTCGGACCGTGTATCCCCGGCGGATAATTCTTCTGCTCAAGGGTCCGATTGCTCCCAAAAAGCGGAACCCCGAACCTTCTGCTAATTTTGTCTTTCGGACCTGTGTACCGTGCCATCTTACAATAATTTAAAAATTACAAACAATGAATATAAAGAAGCATCAGACCCGCCTCTGTTTCGGGGGGCGGCATCCGTTGTGAGGCACCGGCGTGACATCACGTATCACACTGATCTCCAAACCGACCGCCTGAATGGCCCTCACCGCGGACTCACGACCCGAACCAGGTCCCTTCACCCGCACTTCCACCTCACGTAAACCGTGACCCATGGCCTGGCGACAGGCATCTTGCGCAACCATCTGAGCTGCATAAGCCGTACTCTTCCTCGACCCCTTGAAGCCAACCTTCCCTGCACTGGACCACCCAATTACAGAACCCGTCTGGTCCGTGATGCTCACGATCGTGTTGTTAAAGGTGGCCAGCACATGAGCGATCCCGTAGTGAACGTTCTTGGAACCCTTTGCCTTGATCACCTTGATCGGTTCGACCACCGAGTTGGGATCCAAGGACAAATTCTCCACCCGCTTTTCTTCCGGGGCAGCACCTTCCTTCTTGGTAGCCTTTGAGACCTTTGCCGCCTTCGGAGCACGAGCGACTCCCTCACTTGCACTAGCGGATACAGGCGCGGAGGGCACAACCGCTCCCGATGAAACTAACCCTTCGGTTGATTCGGACATAAATTAAAATTCTACTTTGAGTCTTTGGCGCGTTGAACACCCACGGTCTTGCGGGGACCCTTGCGGGTGCGGGCATTAGTAGAGGTGCGCTGTCCCCGCACAGGCAACCCACGACGATGACGAATACCGCGATAGCAATTAATAGCCTGCAATCGCTTCAGGTTGCCCTGAATCTCACGACGAAGATCACCTTCTATCGCAATGCCTCCAGCGGCAATAGCCTGGATGATTTGATTCAAATTCTCACTTGTGAGATCTTTGGCACGCACATCCGGCGAAATATTCGCTTGCTCAAGAATTCTCTTCGCAGTAGCGGGACCAATACCATAAACATACAGGAGAGAAGCCTCCACGCGCTTATCCCCAGGAATATCAACACCAAGTAAACGAGGCATAAAATTAGTTAACCCTGCTTTTGTTTATGACGAGCGTTCTTACAAATAACCCTCACCACATTTTGTCTTTTCACGACCCGGCACGACTCGCACAGGCGCTTTACTGATGCTCTTACTTTCATAATTCCATGAACCAAACAAACAAATAACTTCAATCAATAGGATAAAACCAATTGCAGCCGAAATCAATCTGTAAAAGTCAACACCTCAGCGTCCCCCCGAGTAATCAACACAGTGTGCTCAAAATGAGCAGATAGACTCCGATCTGCGGTCACAACGGTCCACTTATCGTCCAAAACCTCTATCGCGCTAGCCCCAAGATTCACCATCGGTTCTATAGCCAAAGTCATACCGGGCTTCAACTTCGGGCCACTGCCGGCCCTACCGAAATTGGGTACCTGAGGCTCCTCATGCAACTCACGACCTACACCGTGACCGACGAACTCGCGAACCACTGACATCCCACTCGCCTCGACTACAGCCTGAATCGCCGCCCCAACGTCCCCTAAGCGGCTCCCGCCCCGAGCCTGCTCGATCCCACAACGCAACGCATCTTCGGTCACCTGCATAAGCCGCAGCGCACTACTACTCACGGCACCGACTGCAACGGTACAAGCGGTGTCTCCGATCCAGCCATTCTTGCGAACACCGACGTCCAACTTAACCACGTCCCCGACCTGCAGTCGCCTCCCACCCCCTACCCCATGCACGACCTCGTGATTTACTGATATACAAATGTGCCCAGGGAACCCCTTGTAACCAAGGAAAGCGCTAACAGCCCCTATTGAGCGCATTGCATCTAACGAACACGCATCGAGCTCGGCGGTGCTCACACCAGGTTTCACGCTGCCCCGGAGCACCTCAAGAACTCTAGCCGCAGCTCTGCCAGCAACTCGCATCCCATGAATTTCGGGATCTCGTTTAATTGGAATCACACTATTTCCTCGGGTAGCGCAGTTTCCAATAAACGATCATCTTCCCAACGAGTAAACCACGATCACGGCCACGAGTAAAAATGCCGCAACCGTGACAAACAGGAAAACCATGTGGCGCTGCCTAGCTTGATCACGTTTTCCCTCGGGCGTACGAACCGACCGCCCCCGTGTGGTGGGCGCCCGAAGAAACCCGTCGTACTGCCTCTCAATGAGGTGGGTCTCAAGCTGTCTCATCGTATCAAGGACAACCCCCACAACAATGAGTAGGCTCGTGCCACCAAAAAACTGGGCCGTAATCTCTGGCACTCGCATCTGTCTGGAGAGAAGCTGCGGACAGATAGCAACAAGCAACAAGAACGTCGCTCCGGCAAACGTTAACCGGGACATCACCGTATCGAGAAAACGCGCAGTCTCCGCACCGGGACGAACCCCAGGCAGGTAGCCACCGTAACGTTTCAGATCCTCCGCGATTTGCTGGGGCTGGAACTGGGTAGCGACCCAAAAATAACTAAAGAAAAACAGAAGAGCGGCGTAGGCTACGTAATGAGGGAGACCTCCCGTCATTGCCGCCGCAAAGGATTGAGCCGCACGACTATCCTTAAACAAGAGCGATGCCACAGTAGAAGGGAAAATCAGAAGAGCTTGCGCAAAAATAATCGGCATCACGCCGGCATAGTTAATCTTGAGCGGCATATATTGGGTCTGCCCACCGTACACCTTGCGACCCACGACCCTCTTAGCATACTGAACGCTGACCCGACGCTGGCCCTGAGTTAGGCAGATGACCGACGCAATCACAGCCACAAAAAAGCACACAAGAACGACAAGGATCAATGGGCGAACCGTGCCAGCGGTCGATGCCGACGGGACAAAACTCTTCCAAGCTTGAATGAGACCAGCGGGCAAACGAGAGAGAATGCCAACGCTGATGATTAAAGACATACCATTACCAACCCCGCGCTCGGTGATCTGATCACCCAACCACATAAGAGCCAAAGTGCCTGCGACGAGCGTAAATACAACTACAAATCTAAACCACAGGCCCCCGTGTGATACGAGGGGGACTCCGGATTGCGCAATCTGCGCTTCTATACCCCTGAGGAAAGGACTCTGGGAAGGGTTCTCGAAAGATAAAGCTAAAAGATAGCCTTGAAAAATGCACAGACCAATCGCCGCATATCGTGTATACTGTTGGACTCTCGATCGCCCACCTTCCTCCTTTACTAGCTTCCCCAAGGAAGGAACAACCGCAGTTAGAAGCTGCAGCATTATGGAAGCACTAATGTACGGCATGACCCCGAGCGAAAAAACCGCACAATTCTCAAGCGAACCACCGCTAAAGATGTTGAACAGAGCGGCAACCCCACCGCTCCCAGCCGAACCCAACTGACTATCGAACCACCTTTGGAGCACGCTTGCGTCGACGCCAGGACACGTAACGAAAGACCCCACCCTCACCACCACCAAAATGAGCAGAGTGAAAAGAAGGCGAGCTCTTAACTCGCCAATTTTAAACAGATTCGAAAACGCTGCAAGCATGTCGACTTCTAAGAGCAAGACCGAAGGAATTGACCTACTCGATACTGCCGCCTAGCGACAATACCTCTCTCCGAGCCGAAGCGCTCAAGGGAAGACCGCGAACGCTTAACCTCTTGGAAAGCACACCTCCAGACAGGATTTTTACCTCCTCCCCGTGCCGACACAGTCCAGAAGATACCAGCAAATCGAGGCTCACGGTGCTGTCTGCGTCAAAGGCGGTAGATAAGGCGCCGAGTGTAATTGGTAGCTTGGCAACCCTAAAACGTCGATTGCTGAACCCCCTTTTAGGTATTTTCCTCGCGAGAGGCATCTGGCCGCCCTCAAAACCCAGACGGATGGAGCCGCCCGAACGAGCTTTTTGCCCCTTGTGCCCCTTACCACTAGTCTTCCCGTGACCGCTGCTCTCGCCACAGCCTACACGCTTGCAACGCCTCTTTGAACCTGGGCGGGGCGCTAAATTACTCAAATTCATAAAAAGTACACTTGAGGTTAATTCCATCTACACGGACGAAGCTACACCCGATTTGAAACCCCTATCAGAAAGGCGGTCTTGCCTACATCTCAATTGTGACAAAGCCTCTAAGGTGGCCTTAACAACGTTCGCATGATTACTTGAACCCAAAGATTTACCAAGTACGTCGCGAACGCCAACGGCCTCGATGACAGCTCGGACACCACCGCCAGCAATCACGCCAGTGCCCGGACTCGCTGGCTTCAGGAGAACCCTTCCACCACCAAACTGACCTACCACCTCGTGTGGGATCGTATTCGCCGCCACAGCAACCTTAATCAAAGACTTACGTGACGCCTCGCTGGCCTTCCGGATGGCCTCCGAAACCTCATTGGCCTTCCCGAACCCGCATCCGACCCTGCCGTTGCGATCGCCCGTGACGATTAACGCGCTGAAAGAGAAGCGCCTTCCTCCCTTAACGACTTTAGCACACCGATTGATGAAAACCACCTTCTCACTAAACTCACTCTGCTCTTTTGGGCGGTCCTGTTGCCCCCTGCGCCCTCTACTGCTTTGAGATGAAGCCATAAAAAAATTAGAATAAAAGACCACCATCCCTAGCCGAGTCAGCTAAAGTCTTAACGCGCCCATGATACAAAAACCCACCGCGATCGAACACAACCGACGAGATGCCGGCGGCGATGGCGCGTAGGGCTATCTCCCTGCCCACTATCGCAGCGGTGGCGGTGTTAGCACGAATTAAGCCCGAATCGCTCGACACACGCGCAACAGTTGGATCCGTCGTGTTGGCAGACACCAGTGTCTGCCCCAAAGAATCGTCAACGACCTGAGCGTAAATGTGCCGGCCTGACAGGTGAATGCAAAGACGCGGCCGCGAGGAGCTCCCAGAAAGACGCTTCCTAAGGCGTTTGTGTCTCATTTTCGCGCCAGAGACTTTTTTATTTGAATGCATAATTACTGGACTGTTTTCCCCTCCTTGCGGTGCACCTTTTCACCAACGTACCTCACGCCCTTCCCCTTGTAGGGTTCCGGGGGATAGTAGGCACGGATGTCAGCAGCAACCTGCCCAACCAATTGTTTATCGATGCCCTCAATCCTAACTTTCGTATTATCGCTACAAACAATGCGTATACCAGAAGGAATTGGAAATGCAATCGGGTGGGAAAAACCAAGAGATAAATCTAAAAGATCACCTTTCAGGGCTGCCTTAAAACCCACACCCTGAATCTCGAGCTCTTTCACGAATCCGACCGCCACACCCTTCACCATATTTGCTACCACAGCACGGGCAAGCCCGTGCTTCGCGGCAGCCTCTCTTGTGTCGCTCAACCGCCTCAAAACAATAGTTTCACCGGACACGTCCAGACACACTTCCTTGGGTAAAGCCCACGAAAGCTCTCCCTTCGGACCTACAACGCTTACGTCCCTGCCCTCACTTACAACGACCACCACGTCTTTCGGAAGAGCTATTGACTTATTTCCAATGCGAGACATACGTAAACAAATTACCAAACAAACGCCAACAACTCGCCGCCCACGTTCCTCCGTTTCGCCTCACGGGAGCTTAAAACACCAGCGGGGGTTGAAAGAATCGACACCCCCATGCCACTTACAACTTTGGGTACCGAGCCGGCACCAACGTACTTGCGTAGCCCGGGTCGACTCACGCGCTGGAGGCCGCTTATAACCGGTCGTGACCCAACGTACTTGAGTGACAACCTTATTCTTCTATTTGCGCCTTCTCCGCTCACCGCCCACGAACCTATGAAGCCCTCTTGCTCGAGGATCCGAGACAGAGCAATCAACATTTTTGAGCACGGCGTAATGATAGAGGCCGCTCTGGCAAGAGACCCATTCCGTATCCTTGTGAGAAAATCCGCTATCGGATCTGAAACATTACTCATAAACCTTAAGATTGAGTTTCCTTAGGAGCCCGGCTCTTGTCACTAAAAGGCATCCCCAACTCCGTTAGCAGACTCTTCGCCTCGACATCGCTCCTGCTAGAGGTGACAATTGTGACATCGAAACCAACTGTCCTTTTAACCTTATCAAGTTCTATCTCGGGGAAAATGGACTGATCGCGAAGACCTAGGCTGTAGTTGCCATTTCCGTCAAATGACTTGGGGGACACACCCCGAAAATCCCTTATCCTAGGCAAAGCCATCCGGATTAATCGATCCAAAAACTCATACATTCGCGAGCCCCTTAACGTTACCCGAGCACCAATAGCCTGGTGCTGCCGGACCTTGAAGTTAGCGATGCTCTTCTTTGAACGCGTTTCAGCGGCTTTCTGCCCTGTTACAGTCGCCAATTCGGCCTTGGCATCCTCCAAAGCCTGCTTGACGTCATCGCAGCTTCCCACACAAGTGTTGACCACGACCTTGACGAGCTTTGGGACCTGATGCGGATTCGAATAACCAAGCTTTTCGCCAAGCTTCACACGCACCTCTCTGTGGTAGAGTTCCTGTAAACTGTTAAGCATACCAACTTACTCCTGAAAGTTAAACCGTACTAAACCGACGCAGAATCAACTCGCTTCACGTTGCTCTGGTCGACAGACCGAGGCAAGTCTACCGCACCACCACCCCGCCGCTTCTGGTGACGTCGGACTGGCGGTAGGCCCTCGATGAATACCCTCGAACCATCTTTACTAAACCGACTAATTTTTCCGGAGGCATTTTTCTGACCCCCAGCAAAAACAACGACCTGATCCCCAATTTTAAATCTCTTCTTCATCACAAAACCTCAGGGGCCAAAGAAACAATCTTCATAAAATTTTTCTCCCTTAGCTCACGAGCTACTGGGCCGAAGATACGAGTCCCTTTCGGATTTGAATCCTTATCGATGATAACAATCGCGTTCCGATCGAATCTCAAGTAGCCACCGTCTTCGCGGGAGACAGCCTGGCGAGTCCGGACGACAACAGCACGAACAACGTCCCCCTTCTTAACCGAGCCACCCGCGGAGGCCTCCCGGATGTGAGCGGTGATCACGTCACCGACGTGCGCGACGAGCGTGCGCTTCCCTATAACTCCAATCATTTTCGCCATTTTGGCGCCGGTGTTGTCCGCAACATCCAAGCGAGAGCGTACCTGCAACATATTTCGAGAGAGAAGTGCTATTTACTGATGACGGAAACCAGGCGCCAGCGTTTGAGCTTAGACAAAGGACGACACTCAGCTATCTCAACCGTGTCGCCGACCTTGGCCACTCCGCTTTCGTCGTGTGCATGAAACCGCTTCACCTGCTTGACGATTTTACCAAACTTTCCGTGCGGGACACGGGTAGTCGATTCAACGACTATTGACTTTGTGCCACTTAGAGAGGTGACTTCGCCAACCTTTAATTTGCGGTTGCCGCGACTCAAGGATTTTTCAACAGTATTCATCCTAAGGATAATTTCGTCTTTCTACGTGCACCGCTGATTGATCACCGTAAGGATTCGAGCTCGAAGTCTGCGGTACAACTTTAACTCCGACGGCTTCCTCAAGGAACCCGAATCCTTTTGGATGCGACCCGCCAGTGCATCCCGCAAGCAAGATACAGCCAACTCGCGCAACTCGGAATCACTTTTCAACATTAAGTCCTTAACAGTCATAAACATCAACCCAAATAAGACGCGCCCAACCTGCTCAAGAATTTGGTCCTAACCGGGAGCTTGTCGGCCGCTAGTCTGAGTGACTCCCGCGCCACTGACTCCGGCACACCATCAAGCTCAAAAAGTATGTTTCCAGGACGGACCGTTGAAACCCAGTACTCAGGAGCTCCTTTGCCTTTGCCCATCCGAGTCTCGGGAGGCCTAGCCGTCACCGACTTGTCAGGGAACATCCGTATCCACAATTTCCCTTTTCGCTTCATATTACGAGTCAAAGCAACCCTAGCAGCTTCGATTTGCGTATTCGTTATCCACGCCCTCTCAAGCGTTTGCAAAGCGAATGAACCGAAATCAATGTTGACTGACCGAGTAGCCTTACCCGCACGGCTGCCACGCTGAGTTTTCCGGTATTTAACTCTCTTAGGCATTAATGGCATATAAACTCCTGTTTCAGTTCAACTCCTCAAACTCGACCCGAATCCTTTGCGGCCTGCAAATGGGAACCCAATTCAGCTGGCTTCGAAAGCCAGACTTTAACACCTATTTGTCCGTATACTGTGCGTGCCTCGAAAAACCCGTAATCGATGTTAGCCCTCAATGTATGTAGTGGAATTTTTCCTTCGCGACTCCACTCTGCCCGCGAGATTTCAGCCCCTCCGAGGCGACCCGCACATCGGATTTTTATGCCGACCGCGCCGAAGTCCATCGACGTCTGCATCGTTTTCTTCATTGCGCGGCGGAATGAAATCCGACGCTCAAGCTGCAAGGCAACGTTTTCGGCCACAAGCTGGGCATCCAGCTCTGGCGTCTTCACCTCTTGGATATCGATCTTCACCTGTTTCCCATCGCTCATTCTCGAGATCTCCTCGGTCATGCGTTCGATCTCGGACCCTTTGCGACCTATCACCACGCCCGGCCTCGCAGTAAAAATTGTCACCCTGATACTATTCCAGGCCCGCTCGATTCCGACGCGCGACACAGCAGCCTGCCTTAACCGGTCCTTAACGTATTTCCTGATCAGCAGATCCCCATGCAAGAAGATGGGCAAGTCGTGTGAGGATGCGTACCATCGAGACCGCCAATCGCGATTTACGGCAAGACGGTAGCCAATTGGATTAACTTTCTGACCCATAGATTTTAGGCAAGTCTGCTTTCGGAGGGCTTAAGAACAATACGAATGTGGCTCGATCTTTTGCGCACGGGACCAGCACTACCCCTGGCCTTGGGGCGGAAACGCTTCTGCGTTGGCCCCTCACCAACCAAAGCCTGAGCGACCACCAAACCATCTGACTTGAGGCCTTGGTTGTGCTCCGCATTGGCAACCGCACACAACAAAGTCTTCTCGACGAAGCGCGCCGCTTTCCTTGGGGTTAACGCCAGAATAGATAAAGCGTGCGATACGCCGAGCCCTTGGATTTCGCGGGTCACTTCCCGACACTTGAACGCTGACAGTCGCGCGTTCCTGTACACTGAAAGAATCTCCATACAAATTTAATATTTAAAATGGCCCTAAGACAGACTTACTAAAACGAATAGACTGCTTTACGCGGGCAGCATAAGAGCCCCTAGCCTGCCACTAGAATTTACTTCGTGACCTTTGCAGTGTGTGAACCATGCTTCTTGAATACGCGAGTTGGCGAGAACTCACCAAGCTTGTGACCCACCATATTTTCTGTAACAAAAACCGAATTAAACACCTTTCCATTGTGTACGAGGAAGGTATGACCGACGAAATCCGGAGTTATGGTGGACCGCCTAGACCACGTCTTGATCGGACGCTTGGCCGCTGCAGAGTTTAGTTTGTCAATTTTCTCCAGAAGGTGCTGCTCGACAAACGGTCCCTTCTTTAGTGATCTTCCCATAAGTTGACTAGTTTTGCTTACGTCTCCGCTCAACGATAAATTGCTCGCTACCCTTGTGTTTCCTACGGGTCTTCAGGCCCTTGGCCAGCTGTCCCCATGGGCTTTGCAGATGCTGCCTCCCCCCCCCGCCCTTTGACTTACCCTGACCACCGCCATTCGGGTGATCAACAGGGTTCATTACCATTCCTCTCACAGTCGGACGAATCCCCATCCAACGACTGCGCCCGGCCTTGCCACCACTCACGTTCATGTGATGAACATTGCCGACCTGCCCAATAGTCGCACGACAAGAATCGTGTACACGTCGAACCTCGCCAGAAGGAAGCTTCAATAGAGCATATCCCCCTTCCCTATTCGACAGAACAGCGTATTGCCCAGCGCTCCTTGCAATCTGACCACCACGCCCAGGTGTTAATTCTACGTTGTGAACGCTAGCGCCGAGGGGCACACGACTCAGAGGCATAGAGTTGCCCACGGAAGGCTCCGCTGACTCGGCTGAGTCGACAGACATACCAACTTCAAGACCGACAGGAGCCAAGATGTAAGATAAGCGACCGTCACCGTAACGAATGAGGGCTATCCTGGCGCTGCGCACCGGATCGTACTCTATTGCCGATACAGTGGCACTACCACAGGAACCAGAGCGACGAAAATCAACCAACCGATACCTTTTTTTACTACCGCCACCGATGTGACGGCAAGTAATTCGCCCTCGGTTGTTTCTCCCGCCTGTGCGTTTCAAGGTCGTCACCAAACCCTTTTCCGGGTAACTCTTAGTAATTTCACTAAAAGTAGGAAGGGCCTTGAACCGATTTGACGGCGTTACGGGCCGGAAGCTTTTCAGAGACATAGGATAATTCTAGGCTAACTCGATTTTTTCGCCAGCTGCGAGGGTAACAATCGCCTTTTTCCAGGCAGCCGTCGCTCCCTGAGACGCCGTTCTCTTTCGCCGCGCCTTGCCGGAGAAATTGGCCACATTAACCGAGGAGACTTTCTTACCAAAAAAAGCCTCGATAGCCTTCTTTATTTGTGGCTTGTTTGCGCCTCGGCTAACGCGAAAAGTGTATTTTCCGCCTTCGCTAAGGATGTTCGATTTCTCGGATAAGACAATTCCAGAGATGATCCCAAAATTTGCATTCATAGAAATCAAAGGCTCGTCCGCTTGGCTATTTGCGCAAGAGCAACAGGCGTTGCGACGATCTTTTTGAAACGTAATAGATCTTCGGCGTTTACGTGCTCAGCTAGGACCAACTGCACGCAGGCAACATTCCTTGCGCTCAAATAGGTCTCGTCAGTAAATGAATCCGAGACAACCAGAACACTCGAAACACCGCTTACACTAGCAATCAACTTGACAAAATCCCGGGTTTTCCCAGAGCTGACCCGGAACTCCGGGATACTATAAATGTCGCCCGCCGCCACTCGTTCGGACAGAGCCTTCAACAGGGCAAGTCTCTTTACGGACTTTGTCAATTGTTTACGATAACTGCGTGGCTCAGGACCAAACACCACACCGCCACCAACCCATACTGGCGAAGACTTGTAACCCGCGCGAGCCCTCCCAGTACCCTTCTGCCTCCAAGGTTTTGAACCCGAAAGGTTTACCTCGGCTTTGCTTTTACAATTTGCGGATCCACTACGACGCGCGGCCCGATACGCGACCACAGCGTCATGAAGCGCTTGAGTGTAGCGCCCATCCTCCACGAGATCAAATCCGGCAACCAGTGCAGCCTCTCTGTCAAATACAGATGTCATAGGAGAAAGAAAAATTAACGCCGCGGAGCCTTTTTCGCCGGCCTAACCAACACATAACCACCGATAGAACCAGGAACAGCGCCCGAAACCAAGATAACGTTGTCCTCTGGCCTGACCTGCAACACCCGTAGATTTTGAACCGTTTTCCTCTCATCGCCCAAGTGCCCAGGCATCGACTGGTTTTTCCAGATCCTACCCGGAGTCGAACGCATTCCGATCGCGCCGGTTCGGCGGTGCATCATTGAGCCATGAGCGGCCGGCTGTCCAGAGGCGTTGTGCTTCTTCATTATCCCTTGGAAACCTTTGCCCTTGCTTCTGCCTACCACATCGACGCTGTCTCCTATTTCGAAATGTGACGCTGTGAAAACAATGGAGGACAAATCTCCAAGATCTGCGGGGACACGAATTTCTTGGAGCAGCTTTTTTGGAGATACTCCAGCTTTCTTGAAGTGACCCAGTTCGGATTTAGTCATGCGTTGAGGCTTTTGCTCATCAAAACCCAACTGAATTGCGCTGTAGCCGTCCGTCTCAACGCTTTTTACCTGAACGACAGAGTTACCTCCCACCGCAATCACCGTTGCAGCTTGTGCTCTGCCCTCCGAGTCAAAGACACGAGTCATTCCCAACTTTTTACCAAGAAGCCCAATCTTCATCTTTTGAAAACAATAGTTGTCCCGTGGTTTCAGATCTTGATCGTGATGTCTACGCCGGCCGGTAGATTTAGCTTCTTCAATTCATCTACTGTTTTAGCCGTTGGCTCAACTATGTCCAGCAGACGCTTGTGGGTCCTGATCTCGAACTGATCCATCGATTTTTTGTCGACGTGCGGCGAACGGTTCACCGTGAATCTCTCCACCCTAGTCGGGAGAGGTATTGGACCAGAAACTTTTGCGCCGGTCCGCTTGGCGGTCTCAACAATTTCTCCGGCTGATTGGTCTAGCACGCGAAAGTCGAAGGCCTTGAGCCGAATTCGAATACGTTGTCCGGTCATAGATTAATGGGTTTCTAAGAGTTTACCTTTTGGTCGAGAACGGCCGCCTTTACCTGCTCCGGCACCTGTTCGAAGTGGGAAGGCTCCATGGAGTAGCTCGATCGACCCTTCGAGAGTGAGCGGATCGCCGTTGCATATCCGAACATCTCAGCGAGAGGAACCTCAGCGGTTACAATTGACAAGCCTACCTTGTTTTCGATTGAGCTAATTCGCCCGCGTCGCCGATTCAAATCTCCCATTATGTCACCTTGGAACTCCTCGGGAGTGGAGTTTTCAACCCTCATGATTGGCTCTAATAAAATGGGCTTGGCTTTCTTCATTCCGTCTTTCACGGCGAAGATTGCCGCAAGCTTGAATGCCAATTCATTGGAATCGACGTCATGGTAGCTCCCGTCGACGATATCAACGTTTACGTCAATTACCGGATAACCACCAACGACCCCATTCAAAACTGCTTCCTCAATTCCCTTCTTCACTGCGGGAATGTAGTCTTTGGGAATCGTGCCCCCTACCACCTTGTTCTCGATGGTTAAGCCCTTGCCCCTTTCGTTTGGCTGAATATTTACGATGACGTGGCCGTACTGACCGCGTCCTCCGGATTGCTTGATAAGCTTACCCTCTCCTCCTGCGGATGTCGTGATCGTTTCACGGTACGCTATCTGGGGTTTTCCTGAATTAGCATCCACTTTGAATTCGCGCAGCAGTCGGTCGCGGATGATCTCAAGGTGAAGCTCTCCCATGCCAGCGATGATGGTCTGACCGGTGTCCTCATTGGTGAAAACACGAAATGTCGGATCTTCCTCTGCCAAACGCTGAAGGGCGTTTGCCATTTTTTCTTGGTCTTGCTTGGTCTTCGGCTCGATTGACATCGAGATCACCGGATCAGGGAAGGAGGGAGGTTCCAGCAAAACAGCGTGATCCTCGTCGCACAGCGTATCGCCCGTTGTGATATTCTTGATACCAACTATTGCTGCGATGTCACCAGAGTAGCAGGTTTCCACATCCTCTCGCTTGTCAGCCTGGATCTGGATAATTCGGCTAATGCGCTCACGCTTGTTAGTCCTTGGATTATATACGGTATCACCCTTAGAAAGTTTACCCGAATACACTCGAAAGAACACGAGTTTGCCGACGAACGGATCACTCCAAAGCTTAAATGCGAGGGAACAGAAGCGACCATTGTCGCTGGTTTCTACAGTTACCGGCGCTGCAGTGTCAGGGTCCTGACCATTGGCGGGCGGTATATCAATCGGACTCGGAAGGTAGTCGACAACCGCATCAACAAGGTACTGGACGCCTTTGTTCTTGAAAGCGGAGCCACCAACCACTGGACAGAACTTGTTGGCGATTGTCTGCCGCCGAATGCCAGCTTTCAAAGCCTCTGGAGTGATCGGCTGCTCTTCAAGGAATAGCAATCCGACTTCCTCATCCAGATTTGCAATCTGCTCCACCAAGTCAGCTCTAGCAGCTTCTACAATGTCAACAAATTCTTCCGGAACGTCTTCCACAGAGTACGTGGAGCCCATCGAAGCGTCGTCGTGGTAGATGATGGCCTTTCGGTTTACCACATCGAGTTGCCCCCTCAGCGTGTCTTCGGCACCGATAGGGATGAGGACAGGCCACGCATTCGCAGCCAGTTTTTTTCGCATCGAGTCGATGGCTGCCGCGAAATTGGAGCCCACGCGGTCCATCTTGTTTATGAAGGCAATTCGCGGGACGTTGTATTTCGTCGCTTGGCGCCAAACCGTCTCTGACTGAGGCTGAACACCAGCCACTGCGTCGAATACGGCGATTGCACCATCAAGAACGCGAAGTGAGCGCTCCACTTCCGCAGTGAAGTCTACGTGACCGGGTGTATCAATGATGTTGACGCGCATCTTGATGCCCTCGTAAAGCTTGACAACACCAGCCTGCTTCGTCTGCTGCCAGAAGCATGTCGTAGCAGCAGAGGTAATTGTAATTCCCCTCTCCCGCTCCTGTTCCATCCAGTCCGTGACAGTCGTACCCTCATGAACTTCACCCATCTTGTGAATCATGCCAGTGTAGAACAGGATTCGCTCGGTGAGGGTTGTCTTCCCTGCATCAATGTGGGCGGCGATCCCGATGTTGCGGGTACGCTCAAGCGGGTAGGCTCTGTCTGGAGAATTGGGATTTGTGGACACGGAAGGAGTAGAAGTTGGCTAGGGATTTGTCAGCGAGACCACCCCGGCGAATTAAAATCTGAAATGCGCAAAGGCCCTGTTGGCTTGCGCCATCTTGTGCGTGTCGTCGCGCTTCTTAATTGCGTTCCCCTGTCCATTGGCGGCGTCCTTCAACTCATTGGCGAGCGCATCAGAAAGGCCAGTTGCCTTGCGGGACTTAGCATAATTGACAAGCCAGCGCATCGCCAAAGCCAAAGCCCTAGCCGGAGCAACCTCCATGGGCACCTGATACGTTGCACCCCCAACGCGGCGACTCTTGACCTCCAATCGAGGACGCACATTGTCGACTGCCTTGTTGAGGACATCCAAGGGATCGACGGACTCTGAAGATTGGCGAGTTTTCTCGATCGCCGTGTAGACAATGCGCTCGGCGAGAGATTTTTTTCCGCTTTGCATTACCGAGGCAATGAGACGGGCGACGACTGGACTTCCGTAACGGCTATCCAGCTTTTCTTCTTTGTGTATGACGCGACGGCGACGAGACATGACGTTTGGTAGTCGAGAGAGTGAAATTTACTTCTTGCCCTTGCCACCCTTACCCTTGTCGGCTGCGGCCTGACCCGGCTTGGGCCTCTTTGCACCGTACTTAGAGCGCGAGCGGCGGCGCCCGTCGACTCCGAGGGAATCCAAGGTGCCACGGACTATATGGTAGCGGACGCCCGGCAAATCCTTTACGCGCCCACCCCGAACCAGAACGATTGAGTGCTCCTGAAGGTTGTGACCCTCACCAGGAATGTAGGCAATCACCTCGAAACCGTTCGTGAGGCGCACCTTTGCAACCTTACGAAGAGCCGAGTTCGGCTTTTTCGGAGTACGAGTCATCACCTGGACACATACTCCGCGCCGGAAAGGGCACTTAGCGAGTGCAGGACTCTTGGATTTGACCTGGATCTTTTTACGCCCTTTTCGGACGAGCTGGTTGATCGTTGGCATGAAAGCGCTGTGGCAATGGTTTCTCCGTTGGGTCGGCCGGGAGTGTTGGCCGGAGAGCTTTGGACGCTTACTCCCATCGGTATTGGGAGGCGTTTTAATCACCCGTCAGCTTCGCTTCTTGGACAAGCCTCTCTCGAACGTCCACGGCTAGGAAGCCGAAGCCGCGAGAGCGGGAAACCCGAGAGCGCGAAGGGGCGGGGTGTATACTGGTTTTAGTGGAGGCAGCGCAAGCGGTGTTTTTTCTTTTTTTGCGTATGACGGGTCTTTTTTCCGACACCACAGTCGGACCCGACAGTCGGATTTCAATTCAGTATATTGCAGATCAAGGGCTTACAAATAGATGCGCTGCAGCACGCGACCAGTCCCAGTTTTTTACGGAATCCGCTGCACGCTGCTGCAAGCCGGGGATGAGATCTGAGTCTTTCAGAAATCTTGTGATCTTCTCCGAGAAGTCGCCGGGGTCTCCTGCCTTGGCAATCAAGCCCGAGCACCCATCCTGGACGAGCTTGGCAGGCCCACCCGTATCAGAGACCACGCAGGGCAGCCCCGAGGCGAGGGCTTCGAGGACGACGTTTCCAAAGGTGTCTGTGGAGCTCGGGAATACAAACAGGTCGGCAGACGCGTAGGCTTCCGCCAGGGCGAGGTCTCGCAGGGGGCCTGTAAACACCGCTCCCGGCAGGAAGGCACGCAATTCTTGGGCGTAGGGACCGTCGCCAACGAGTGCGAGAGTGAGCGGTTGTTGCGCAAGAATTTCCATCATGGGAACGAGGAGATCGAGGCCCTTCTCTCGGGAGATCCTCCCCACGTAGAGGAGGACCTTTTGATTTTCTGGGACCCCGTATTGGCGCCAAAATTCAACTCTGCGACGAGAGGGATGGAACAGGGTCCTGTCCACACCCCTCGGAAGGATGCGGATTTTGGAGGGATACACCCCCCGAGCAATCCATTCGTCTCGGTAGGGATCGCTATTCACCAGAAGCTCATCGAGATCCGTGTAAAACCAGCGCATGTAGTTCCATGTGATAGCCTCGAGGGTCGGGTCTTCGGTCAGAATGCGGACATAGCGGGGGAAGTCTGTGTGATAGATGCCACGGACGGGGAGGCGGAGGAGGCGGGCGACTAGGAGGCCGACGAGTCCCATGGGGCCCGGGGTTGACACCAGAACTTCGGTAAAGGCGTTTTCGGAGATGTGTTTGACGATCTCAAGGACTGGTGGGATTGCCAACCGCTGCTGTTCGTACTCCGGGAGCGTAAATTCTCTGACTGGATGGAAGTTCTGATAATGCGGCCCGTCGTTTGGGGCGTGGTTGCTGCAGCTGAGGACGGTGACGCGGATTCCCTGGGTGTGAGCGGCCTCGGC
This sequence comes from Verrucomicrobiota bacterium, assembly GCA_037975925.1. GTDB lineage: Bacteria > Verrucomicrobiota > Verrucomicrobiia > Chthoniobacterales > Chthoniobacteraceae > Chth-196. The sequence continues at coordinate 9,801 of JBANFR010000021.1, read as the reverse complement.
GAGGCTACGGATGGTTGTCGAAACACCGTTGATGTCCCGGAGGGTGTCCGTAAACCAGGCGGTCTTTGGGACGCCGAATTGCGGAATGCGCTGTCCAACCATTGCGAGGGAGAGTGTGTGGAACCAGGCGCGGTCCGCGGATTCGCAGCGAAGTTCCAGGAGGTAAGCGGACAGAGGGGCGAGGGCCGGGAGAAGCATCGCAAGCTCCTGGACGGCCTGGAGAGGGTTCCCGTGGTTCAACCGCTGCGCAAAAGAAGAAAACAGATGATTTTCCAGCCTGTTTGCAAACAGGTTCATGAGAATGGAAAAACGCTCCTCCGGCGCCGCCACGTTCTCGAGTTTTTCGCTGATTTCTCGGGAGCCTCCCCCGCCTGAAAGCAGGGCGCCAAGGGCCCTCCGAATCGGAGCGTTGGAGGGTCTTAGCAGGGTAAAGAATTTTCCTAAGAACACCCCTTCGCACACGATCTGCCACCTCTCTTGCCAGTCGAGTTGGGTCGGATCCCTCCCCTCAATCAGCTTGGCGAGAGCGTTCTGAAGCGGGGACGAGTTACGCACGCATGGGAAGCGTTCCGTCAGATAAAGGCGGACTTTGTTAAACAGCCCGTGCGTTGCCACGAGGGCTCCGCCCGAATCTCCGCCTGGGTGACAGCGCCCCTCTCGGAGGTGAAGCAGGAGTTCGGCGGTGGATTGGGCGGCGGGCGTGGACGTCCAGGCCCGGCCTGCGGAAAGGCCGCTTTGATCGTCGCTTCCGCCCACAAACACCTTCTCCCAGGGAAGGTCGTGGGTTGGGACCATATCGTGGCGTTCAGCGATTCGCTGGAGATGTTGTGGAGCGAGCCTTCGGAGAAAGGATTCGGCGGATTGGTTGATCAAAGGGGCGCGAAGTCCGCAACGGACCTCAAAATGGCGGAATAGGAGCAGCAATTTTTCGACGTGAACGACTTGGAGACGGGATACCGAGCTCAAGAAGGAATGGGCGACTGCATGGGCGAGGCCCTGTTGGTGGAGGTAGGCCTGCAATTCGTAGATATTGCGGCGGAGTGCCTGGATTTCGGAATGCTGCCCCCGGGTGAGCCCCCAGATGAGCAATTCCACGCAGGCACCGTCTTCGGGGAAGGAGGCGGTGACTTGCTCCGAGAAGAAGACGCCCGGGCGCCCCTCCAACCTGAGGCATCCTTCCAGGGTGTGATGGTCTGTGAGGGTGAAGTGCGTAAATCCGCGATCCCTCAGTTGTTGGTAAAGCGTCTCGGGATCGGAGTAGCTTTGGGCGAAGTGAGCCTTTCTCAGGATCCAAGCATCCGAGGGGCGGTTGAATCGGGAATGGAGATGCAGGTCAACGCGAGTCATGGAACCTTGCAGTTCACGGCGGAACAGAGGCAGGGCTGTGACGCTTGGGTGACGAAAGGGAAACGAGCGGCATCCCCAATAAGCGGACAGGATCGATGGCGCGGGCGGGATTGGGCGAGAGAGGGATCCGGCGCGGTCTTGATGGCCCGGTGGATTGCGAAGTGGGCTGGGTGAAGGGAGAACCCCCCGCGGGATTGCCACTCTTTTTTGACTGGTGTACTTTAAGAAACCCTTCTTTTCGGACCATGCGAATCTCCCTCTTCATTCCCTGCTTTATTGATTCCCTTTATCCGAATGTGGGGATGTCGATGGTGCGCATCCTGGAGCGTCTTGGACACACAGTGGAGGTGCCTGAGGGGCAGACTTGCTGTGGGCAGCCACCGTTTAATTCGGGTTACTGGGATGAGGCGAGGGCGGTTGCGACCCACCAGTTGAAAGCTTTTGAGGATGCCGAGGTGGTGGTTTCGGGTTCGGGTTCGTGCGGGGCGATGCTGAAAGTGTTTTATCCGGAGCTTTTTCACGGGCATGCGGATGAGGGGAAGGCGAAGGCGCTTTCCTCAAAGACGTGGGAGTTTTCGGAGTTTTTGGTGAACAAACTCGGAGTGAAGGACCTTGGGGCGCGCTTTGAGGGGCGGGCTACTTTTCACGACGGCTGCCATGGGTTGCGGGAGTTAGGGACCAAGCAGGCTCCCCGGGAATTGCTTCGCCACGTCAAGGGGCTGGAGCTGGTGGAGATGAGCGAGGCTGAGACGTGTTGCGGGTTCGGGGGGACGTTTGCAGTGAAGTACCCGCAGATTTCGACGGCGATGGCGGAGGTGAAATGCAACTCGATCTGTGAAACGCGCGCCGAGTACGTGATTAGCAACGACTCCAGCTGTCTGATGCAGATTGGCGGCTGGTTAAACCGGAACGTTGGTTCCATCAAATGCCTCCACCTCGCTGAAGTTCTCGCCCAGCAATGAGCACGCTTACCGTCCCCCCCCGGAGTCAGTTCCAAGAGGATGCCGACCGTACCACGCATGACGCCCCTCGGCGGAGTGCGGTGCGCAAGGCGCTTCACAACTATCAATCCGCCCGGAATCGGACGGGTGCCACCTACACGGATTGGCGGGCGGCGCGCGCGGCGGCGTCGACGATCAAGCACGAGGCGGTGAATCACCTCGACCGTTATCTGGAGGAATTTGAGCGCAAATTTACAGCGCGCGGCGGGAAGGTTTTTTGGGCGAGCAACAGTGAGCAAGCCCGGGACTACATTTTGCGGCTCGCGGAGGAGAAGAACGTCCGGGCGATCGTCAAATCAAAGGCGATGACGGGAGAGGAGATTCACCTCAACCAGGCCCTGGAAGGGGCTGGGTACGGGGTGGTGGAAAGTGATTTGGGCGAGTTCATCCAGCAGCTGAAGGGAGAGGCTCCCTATCACTTTGTATTCCCGTGCATGCACTTGCGGCGGGATGAGATCAGCGATCTTTTCAACCGCGAGCTTGGGACGGCGAAGACGGATAATCCCGAGGAGCTGACCATGATTGCGCGGAAGGTTTTGCGCAGGACCTATGTGGAGGCAGACATGGGGATTTCCGGGGGGAACTTCATCGTAGCGGACACCGGGATGATTTCGATTACGGAGAACGAGGGAAATGCGAGGCTCACGGTGGGGATTCCCAAGATTCACGTCGCGCTCATTGGGATCGAGAAGGTGGTTCCCCGGCTGGCGGACTTGGCGCTGATGCTTCCGATGCTGGCCACGGCGGGAACGGGGCAGCACATGACGGGTTACAACTCGATGTACGGCGGCCCGAGGCAGGCCGGAGAAAATGACGGTCCCGAGGAATTCCACGTGGTCCTGCTCGACAACCATCGGACGCGTCTTTTGGCCGATCCGGAACAACGCGACGCGCTGCACTGCATCCGGTGCGGGGCATGTCTGAACGTGTGCCCGATTTTCAAGAATATCGGGGGCCATACGTATGGCACGACCTACCAGGGGCCGATTGGGTCGGTGATCACGCCTCATTTTCGGGGTTTGCAGGACTGGAAGCACCTTTCCGGGGCCTCCTCGCTGTGCGGGGCCTGTACGGAGACCTGTCCGGTGGGCATCGATATTCACCACCATTTGCTCCACAACCGCCGCAACGCCGCCGCCGAGAAGCCGGCGCCCGGGGAGGGCCTCCTGTGGAAAGCGTTTACCTTTCTCATGAAACGACCCGCCTTGTACCGGATTGCCACGCGGTTGGCCCCGGTCGGATCCTTTTTACACCCGATGGTTCAGGGGAGCGCTCTGGATCCGATGATTGCGTGGACTTCGACCCGTGATTTTCCGGAAGCGCCGAGACGATCCTTCCGCGAGCAATTTCGGGCGCACCGAGCGGCCTCTGCAGGAGGTGGGAAATGAACGCGCAAACGGGAGATCGAGAGGCAGTTTTAGGGCGTATCCGGGAGGCACTGCGCATCCCGGCACCGCTGAAGCACCCGGCCGAGAGGTCTGCGGGCGGCGAACCGACCACGGCGCACTTTCGCGAATGGCTTCCGCCCGTGGGGCCTGCACCCGACGAACGGTATGCCCTTTTTGCGAAGCTTTCGGAGCAACTCCGGAGCGAGCTTGTTCCCTGTGCGAGTCTGGAGGAGGCGGCGCAACACCTCGCGAAGCTGGCGGTGGAAGGCCAGTGGAAGACCTTGGGGCTGCATCGGGGCCGTTTGACCGACGCCATCGAGCCCCTTCTTCCGGCGCACCTTCAGCGCCTGTTTGTCGACGAAGGCTACGACAAGGACGCGCTGGAAGCATCCGACGCAGGGCTGACGGAATGCGAATTCTTGGTCGCCCAAACGGGTTCCGTCTGTGTGACCGGCCCCAGTTCGGGGGGGCGCGTGCTCAGCGTTCTTCCGCCGCACCACATCGTGGTGGCCCGCCGTAGCCAGATTGTGACGGACCTCACGGAAGCCTACGCAACTCTCGCCGCAAAGTACCGGGATGCGTACCCCAGCATGATTTCCTTCATCACCGGCCCGAGCCGGACGGGGGACATCGAAAGGATTCTGGTGCTTGGGGCTCACGGCCCGAAGCGGCTGACCATTCTCATGGTTCCCTGAGCCGGCTGCGGCGTGAAGCCGGGCCCACTAGCGACGCGCTGGTTGCCGGAGGCAGTGCAACCGGCCGGTGATTTCGGTGGATTTGTGCGATGCCCGGAGAAACGTCGGGGCGCTCTTTTTTTACCCTCACGCCATTCTGGCACCCAAATGGCGGCTAAGGCCGGCCCATCGGTGAGGGTCTCACTTGACTCTCCCCCCTCAACAAAGTGGGAGTCCACTTATGCACAATACCACACGAACGTTCCTCGCTTCCTGTTCCCTTGCCATCCTGGCCGGCCCGCTCCACGCCGAGATCCAGCTTCCGTCCATCATTGGCGATCACATGGTGCTGCAGCAAAAGCACGCCAACCCGATCTGGGGATGGGATCACCCGGGGACGCCCGTCACGGTGACTTTCGGTACTCAAAGCAAGTCAGCCAAAGCCGACAGCGATGGAAGGTGGTCGGTAAAGCTGGATCCGCTTCCCGCCAATCCGCAGCCCCAGACGCTGCAAATCTCGACGCCCTCGCAGAAGCTCGAGGTCCAGGACGTCCTGATCGGCGAGGTTTGGATGTGCTCGGGGCAGTCGAATATGGAATGGCCGCTGAGTTCCGATTGGAATGGCGACCTGGAGGCCAAGGTATCGCATTACCCGAACATCCGTCTCATCACGGTGCCGAAGATGGGGACGCAAGAGACGCAGAAGAATTTCAAGGGAAACTGGGTATCGGCCACTCCCGAAACGACGCCGGATTTTAGTGCGGTGGGGTATCTGTTTGGTCGCTATGTGCATCAGGCCACCGGGGTGCCCGTGGGGCTCATCGATAATGCGTGGGGAGCGTCCGCCGCCGAGGCCTGGGTTCGCCGCGCGACCCTCGAGAAGGATCCACGTTTTGCGACGCTGATGCAGTCCACCCGCGACAAGGAAACCCACGCACAGTCCGAAAAGGCACGTGCGGATTACGAGGCGGCTCGTGAAAGATACAAAGCGGATGCTGCCAAGGCGAAGAGCGAGGGGAAACCTGTCCCGCGCCCCCCGCAGGATCCCGCCAGCTGGCTGGCGAGTCAGTTTCGGCCGGGGAACATTTTTGAGGGGATGCTTCAGCCGACCTTGGGATACGGTCTGAAGGGGGTGGTTTGGTATCAGGGAGAAAGCAATGCCTCCCGGGCGGCGGAGTACCGGGACCTGTTCCCCACGATGATTCAGGAATGGCGCAAGGAATGGCAGCAGCCGGAACTTTCCTTCTACTGGGTGCAGCTGGCGGATTTTCGGAAGGAAGAAGCGAACCCCGGTGAGAGTGACTGGGCGGAACTGCGCGAGGCACAAACCAAGACGCTCTCCCTTCCGAACACGGGGCAGGCAGTGATTATCGATCTGGGGGAGGGCAAAGACATTCACCCCAAAAACAAGCATGACGTGGCGGCGCGGCTGGCCCGTTGGGCTCTTGCGAAGGACTACGGCATCGCGATTCCCTATCGGAGCCCTGAGTTCAAGAGCATGGAAATTCAGGACGGAAAAATCACGCTGACCATGGACTGCTTCGGCAGCAAATTGAGGGCGTTTGACGTGGATGAGGCCCGCGGGTTCGCCGTGTGCGGCGAGGACCGCGTCTGGCAATGGGCAAAGGGCAAGGTCATGGGCACGGACAAGGTGGAGCTGACCTGTGCGGAGGTCCCGAAACCCGTCGCCGTTCGCTATGCGTGGGCGAACAATCCCGTGTGCAATATCACCAGTTTGGAGGGGCTCCCTCTGACCCCCTTTCGCACGGATGACTTCGAGCTGACGACCAAGCCGAAGGTTCCCGCTGCAAAATAGGCACCCTTGGAGCGATTGCTCCTGCCGGGAGGTTTGCTCGAATCGGAGCGCCTCCCGGTTTTTTTTTTGAAGCGGGGCGGGCGAGGCACGGTTTGGGGGTGCGCAGGCTCGGCGAGGAAGATCCGGGGAGAAGCCGGGGCTTCGCGCTCCCGAGGGCCCGCGATGTTCAGCCTGTCGGTAATCCGGAGAATCCGGTAGCTTCCGGGACACCCCCTATGAAAAGCCTCGCGAAATTCTTACGTCCCCTCGGAAGCGCCCTCCTGCTGTGGTGCAGCAGCTCGCTCGCACACGCCGTGGAACCCATCCCGGATAAGCTCGTCGTGCTGACTTTCGACGACTCCGTCGCCAATCACGCGACTTACGTCGCGCCTCTGCTGAAGAAGTACGGGTTCCGAGCCACGTTTTTCATCACCGAGGGATTCGAGTTTCTGACCGACAAAGAGCACTACCTGACCTGGGAGCAGATCACCTCGCTGCACGCCGATGGATTTGAGATCGGCAACCACACCCGCTCGCACAAAGGGGTCGCTTCCATCGCCGACCCGAATCAATTGCGCGAAGAGGTGGAGTTCCTTGAGCAACGCTGTGTGGCCCATGGCATCCCGAGGCCGACGACTTTTTGTTATCCCGGGTATGGGACGAGCGTGTTCGCCGTACGTCTGCTTCGGGAGAGGGCATACCGGTTTGCACGCAGCGGCGGGAGTCGTGTGTACGATCCCACCAAAGACGACCCGCTCACCCTGCCGCAGGCGTTTGATGGGAAGCCCGCGTCCACTCTGGAGCAGTTTCAGGCGGCTGTAGAGGGAGCCAAGGACGGCAAAATTGCCATTTTAACGTTCCACGGGGTGCCGGATATCCGGCATCCCTGGGTGTCGACGGACCGTGAAAAGTTTGAGTCCTACATGGAGCACCTCAAAAACACAGGGTGCCGCGTAATCGCGCTCGGGGACCTCGCGAAATACATCCCGGAGCCCCCTGCCCCGAAGAACCCGTGACTTGCCCGGGGTGCCTTGGATGCGGCTTGGCCGGCGGCCTCCGAGCTTCAAGAACCCGCTCACCTGGCTCGCAGCACTCGCACCCTGTGGGCCTCGCTGTCTCCGATGAATACGGAGTCGTCCCGGTCCACAAAGATCCCATGCAGGCGAGCCAACCGACACTGCAAGGGATCCCCGTCAGGGCCGTCCCCCTTTTCTCCCGTTCCGGCTACGAGTTCCAGAAAGCCCGTCTTGGCGCTGATGACGCGTACGGAGTGGCTTTCGGTATCGGCAAGCCAGACGTTTCCCTTGGAATCAATGGCGATTCCCTTGGGGCCCTTCAGCGTCGCTTGAGTGGCTGGCCCGCCATTACCGGTAAACCCGCTCTTGCCAGTGCCGGCGACGTGCCGAATCCGGCCACTTCGGAGATCCAGGCAAAACACCTGGTTGCCCTCCCGGGTCGCCAGCCACAGATTCCCCTCCCGGTCAAAGTCCAGCGAACGTGGTCCGTTTAGCGGCGTCCCGGCGAGGGGGGCACCGTCTGGAGTGGGCCCGGGCTTGCCGGTGCCCGCGAGGGTCGAGATGACTCCCGTCTGCATATCGACGCGACGAATGACGTGGTTTCCGATGTCGCAGATAAAGAGAGCGCCATCCGGACCAAACTGAATGCTGTGCGGTTGCTTCAGCTGGGCTTGGTCTGCGGGGCCTCCATCGCCGCTGTATCCGGGCTGACCGGTGCCGACGGCCGTCGAGATCAGGCCGGTCTTTAGGTCGATTTTCCGGACGACATGGTTGGCCATGTCCGCAACGAAGAGGTTGCCTGCGGTGTCGAAACGAAGTTCGTGTGGGAGATTCAGCGTGGCCTCGCGAGCGGGACCGCCGTCGCCCGAATACCCCTTTTTTCCTGAACCGGCGACCGTGTGAATGGTGCCGTCGGGAGCCACCCGGCGGATTCTGTGTCCGGAGTATTCGCAGAACCACAAGCCGCCGTCGGGCCCCCGGACCACACCGAATGGGTTATCGATTTGGGCCTCGGTGGCGGGGCCTCCGTCGCCGCGGAGACCCTGGAGGCCGTTACCGGCCACGGTCTGGATCGTGTACTCCACTGAGAAGGCACTCGCACCCAGCCATGCAACAGCGGCGGCAAAAATCGGGAGAGGTTTCATTGGGGGGACTTTACCAGACATGGAAACCTTCCCCCTTTCGGGACTACGGGTCGCCCGGCCACCACGCGAGGGACAGACCCGTGGAAACCGACGAGAAACCCAAGGAAACCCAAGGAAACCCAAGGGACAGACAACTAAGATCCGTGGAGCCCGAACCCGGGAAGTACCCCGGGTGGACTCCAGCGCACTTCGGGGCGGGACGGCTGCCCGAGCCGAAGCCTGTCCCTCAACCTCCGCTCACCTCAGCGCTTCAAAAACTCGAAGCACTTCTGAACGTCGGGAACGCTGTTGTCCCAGTTCGTCTCGTACTCCACGAAGAGGCAGCCCGCGAATTTCTGGCGGCGCAACTCAGCCAGGATCTCGCCCACGTTCAGAACACCCGTACCGAGGATCTGGTCCGTGGTCGCCTTCCCGATCTCCAAACGGTCCTTGATGTGCAGGTTGATGATGCGCCCTTGAAGAGCACGAATTCCCTCGACTGGCACCACCCCGGAGGTTGCCCAGTGCCCCGTATCGACGCAGGCACCGATTCGGGTGTCGCGATCTTTGACGAGTTCCAGGATGAACTGGGGATCCCAGAGCCGGTAGCCCTCGTTTTTAGGATTTTTTGGGTGTCCGTGAAAACCCACGCGCACATCGAACTCCTTCACCATTTTGTCGATGACGTCGATGGAACCCACCGACTCGGTGGTGAGCGAATTCAATCCGAGGCGTTTGGCGAAAGCGAATACCTTGCGGGCCTGCTCCTCGTTCCCGGGGATCCCGATGTAGCAACTCGCGGCGGTGATGCGGTTTTTGCGAAGGTGTTCGCGCAGCGCCTCGACTTGGTCGTCCCGCAGGTCGAGACCCATCTTGGAGGGGTCCGAGGCGCTCAAAGTTTGGCCCGGGAAAAACTCGACGACCTGACCTCCGGCTTCCGCTGTTTTTTCGATGGCCTCGTAGACGGTGAATTTGCGGAAGGTGTAGGTCTGGGCGCCGACGTGGAGCGGAGGCTCTGGTGCGGCACCTGCCCTGAGGCAGGAGATGAGGCCGAGGATGGCGATGAGGAGGAGCGGAGGGAGATACCGGCGCAGGAGGGAGGTTTTCATAGAGGGAGATGAGCCACGCAGAGGGGGCGCAACCGCGAGCCTGCCCCTGCACGCTCATGACGGAATGCACCTGGCGCCTCTTTGTGACCTTGGCGTAAACCGTAATCGACCGGCCCCATTCACGATACAGCTGGAGGAGCGATTGCTGATACTATCGTGCTGAACGCAGCCCCAGCCTGGCAGCGTTCCGATTCTTCCGCCGAGGCGCCCACCACCGGCGGCTCGCGCGTCCGATGGCGGGCCGATGTCCTCCGCTAACCGAGACTGGCCTGGTCACGCCGACCGGCGGCGTACGCCTCAAAAACGCGCCGGATCTCGTCGCGTACCCTCCGGAAAACGAGCAACTG
>JBANFR010000020.1:0-36868 GCA_037975925.1 Verrucomicrobiota bacterium | reverse complement strand
AATCTGATGAAGGGTGACGGTGTCGTAGTATTCCAAGCCGCGTCCGAGCGCGTAGATGAGTAATTTTTCGGCGAGGCAGCGGTAAAAATCCTCCCGGCGGCTGGTGGCCAGAACGTGGGCGAGTTCCTCCGGGGAGTTGAATTTTTCGCCCGTAATGAGTTGCCCCGCAGTTTCGATGGGCCTGCCGTGGTCTCGGGCGCGGAATCCTCCGGCGGCGTTGAATCCCTCCAGGGCGAGCCCCAAGGGGTCCATGCGCGCGTGGCAGGAGGAACAAAGGGGATCTTTGCGGTGGATTTCCATGACTTCACGCATGGTCGGATTTGTCGCCGCTTTTTTCGCCTTCTCCAATTCCGGGACATTGGGCGGGGCCGGCGGCGGCGGGGAGCCGAGAAGGTTCTCCAGGATGAAGAGCCCGCGTTTGACGGGAGAGGTCCGGGTGGGGTTGGAGGTGACGAGCAAGATACTGCCGTGGGTTAGAATGCCGCCCCTGCGCGGGCTGTCTGCGGGCAGTGGGACTTTTTGCATCTGGCCGCCCTTCACGCCCGGAATGCCATAAAATTGCGCCAGCTTCTCGTTGAGGAAGGTGTAGTCCGCAGTGAGGAGTTCCACGGCTGGCCGGTTGTTTTGGAGGATGTGGGTGAACAGAAGCTCGGTCTCCTCACGCATGGCGCTCCGGGTGCTCCCGAAATGTTTTCCTACCTCCTCGCCCAGAATGCTTTTTGCGTCCAGATTGACGGTTTCGACGTCTCGTGTTTGCAGCCATTGTCCCACAAAATTATCCACAAACCGCTCTGAGCGCGGGTGCGCCAAAAGCCGGTCCACCTGGGCGCGCAGGTTGGCCCGAAGCTTTCCCTCTTTTGCCTGGCTCAACAGTTCTTCGTCGGGTAGCGAACTCCACAAAAAGTAGGAAAGCCGGGATGCCAGTGAAAATTCATCCACTGCGACCACCTTACCCGGGTTGTTCGGCTCGGGCTGGATTTCCGCCCGAAGCAAAAAACGCGGAGAGGCCAGAATCGCGGTGAGGGCCTGGGCGATTCCTGCTTCGAAAAGGCCCGCGTGCTCCCTTTCCGCAGCTTCGCTCAGGCCTTCCAGGCGTTTCAAGGTCGCCTCGTCTGCGGGACGGCGGAAGGCCCGCGTGACCACCTTTTCCAGAATCCGCCTCCGATAGGCGGCCTTGTTTTCCGGCGGGCCTTGAAAAGGTCCCTCTGGAAAGACTCTGTAAAACTCGGGGGCATACTCTTTTTCAGTGCCCTCGAGCGGACCCCGGACGCTCAAATGAAGGACCCTCAGGGAGAGGGGTTTCTGGCCCTCGGCGGGCGGATTTTGAGGGCTGACTTCAACGGAGAAGGCGGCGGGCCCGGCAGGCATGTCGACGATCCCGGCGAGGGTCACTTGTTTCCGTAAATCCCAGCCGACGGTGGATGCCGCGACCGTCTGGCCGCCGTGTTTGAAGGCGACCCGAGCGGAGTGTTCGGTCGCCTCTGGCGAACCCACGGTCTGAATCGCAAGACTCACCTCATAGCGCCCCGGCGTTTTGACCTCCCAGTGTTTTTGTACCGCAACCTCCTCGCTGAGGGGGATCAGTTTTCCCGTCCGATTCGGCGATGTCGCAGATTGGAATGTCTCGCCGGGGAGGTTCTGCACCGGTACCCGTGGCCCGCTTTCAAAGACGACGCGCCGCGCGATCTCCTGCGCCGCATCCAGGTATTTTTCCATCAGGATGGGAGAAATCGTGAGTACGTCTCCCAGGGTGTCGAATCCGTGGCCGGTGTCATCGGCCGGAAAAGAGTCGTCCGCGTCAAACGGGATTCCGAGAAGGTCCAGGATGGTGTTCTGGTATTCTTTCCGGTTGAGGCGCCGGACGGTAACCCTCCCGGGATCGGGGTTTTGTGGGTCGAGGCGGAAGACGCTGTGTTCGATCCAGCGGAGCAATTCGGTGCGTTTTTCCGGGGAAAGTTGAGGCTTCTCCGCCGGGGGCATCATCTGGCTTTCCAGATTTTTCCAAATGGCAAACCAGTGTTTGGTGTCTGCGAGGTGGGCCTGGAGAGAGGGAAAAGAGTCGAGGGAGAATCCGCCCTTTTTGCTGCCTTCTCCGTGGCAGTCGAAGCAGAACTCTTCGAGGAGCGGACGGACCTGTTTTTGAAATGTTTCGTCCGGAAGTGCCGCCGGGGCAGGGGCCGGCAAGCAGAGCGCTGCGAGCGCTGATAGGAGCGCGCAAGGAGAGGCGTGCGGCGAACGTTTCATGGGGGGTGAACGCGAGGCGGCACTCCAAATTCAGAGCGCCATCCCGACATTTCACCAAAGAGACCCTCCGGGATGCCCCGGCTTAGGCCCCAACTGGAACGCGCACGGCGGGCCGAGAGCCGTGGCAAAAAATAGGAGACTGGCGACGGCGATCCAGCCTCCCCTCTTGCGTTACTTGGGACGCAAATCCAGACACAAGAGCTCGCCCAAATTGTCCCGAAGGTAGAGGCGACCCTCGCTGAGCGTGGGTTGCGCCCAGGTTCGCCGGGTCAGCGCGATCTGGCGGTGCAGCGGACGGAAACCGTCGGGATGAGCTTCTGCGGCCACAAAGTCGCCCTTCTCCGAGACAATCAGGAGCTTTCCGGCCGCAGTGATGAGGGCGCCGCCTTTGACGCTCTTTTCCTCCCAACGTTTGACCCCGGTTTCAGGGTGAAGACACACCAGGTTGCCCCCGCCAGTGTTCCCGTCGATGCCGAAGACCGCACCCTGGGCGAGGGTGGGCGAGTTGATGTGGGCGCGCAGGGCCTTGTTTTGCCAAAGCAAACGCGGCTGTCCCCCCTGGATCTCAAGCACCGCCGCTCCCGCGTTGTAGCCGGAGGAAATGAGAACCCGGTTGGGGCCCACCAGTAGGGGCGTTGCGGCGTTGATGTCGTAGCTGGTTTTCCACGGATAACGCCACTGCTCCGCTCCCGTCGCCGGATCGTAGGCCACGAGGTGATCGGCCTTGAAGATGAGAAGAATCTGCCGTCCCTCCAAGGGGAGGACGCAAGGGGCTGCGTAGCCCGGTTTGTCGGAGCCGGATCTCCAGAGGATCTCCCCAGTCTTGGGGTGAAGCGCAAGGGTGGAGGATCCTTCGCCGCCACAATCGACGAGCAGCCGGTTGTCCCAGACGAGCGGGGCTCCGGAGTACCCCCACTCGGGCTTGCGCCCGCCGAATTCGCGGGGGAGGTGTTTTTGCCAGATCAGGCGTCCCTGGAGCCCGTCAAAACACAACAAGTGTCCTTCGTGGCTGAGGGTGTAGACCTTTCCTTCAAAAAGGGTGGGGGTGGAACGTGACCCCCCCTCAAACAGGTTGGGGTCCAGCGATACCTTGTGTTGGTGGCGCCAGAGTTCGCGTCCCGTCGATGCGTCCAGGCAGCGGATGATCTCCGAGTCCCCTTCGTGTCCCTGGGTAAAGAGGCGACCGCCGCTGACAGTGACGGAAGAGGTGCCTATGCCGACTTGGGCCCTCCAGAGAGTGGGGGCGGTGTCGCGCGGGACGGCCCAGTCCACCTCGTCAGAGACGCCATTTTGGGTGGGACCGCGGTAGTGCAGCCAGTCGGCCGCCGGGGTGGTGGCGCAGGATGCGAGCAGGGCAACGGCACACCCGAGGGCTCGGGGGAGGGGGAAGTTCAGCAGGGAGCAGGATTTCATTCGAAGAAGACGAAGGATGCGAGGGCTGCGGAGTCGACTAAAACCGGAGGGTGAAGGTCAGTCCGGTGGCGGCGTCGAACTTGCCGTAGTCGGTGATGTTCGGGTCGTTGGAGTTTCGGAATTCGCCAGAGACCGAGGCGCGCACGGAGGTGCGGTCGGAGAGCGTCCAGACGGCGTTGAGTCCGATGCTGCGAACCAGGTCCCGCCGGTGGGCGTTGTTTCCGGCGAGCCCATCCACTCTGCCTGAACGGGTGTAGAGGGAGTGGGCGACGCGCGCGTAAGGCTGAAACATCCAGGAGGCCGAGGGGGAAAACATGACGCTGGCCATGAGATTGCTGTCGACCCGGTCGTTGACGCGGCTGGTGGGGTAGGGATCCGTGTGGGTGAAGTGGTAGGCCCCGGAGTAGCCGAGCGAGGCCGACCATTTGGGAGAGATCGTAAAGTAGCGGTCGAGGGACCAGTTCGGACTGAACTCGGTGTAGACCTCGCCCCAGTTGCCCGGTTCAAAAAGGCGGCTCCACCGCCAGCTCGGGGCATCGTAGCCGCGGGCCTCATTGGGCCGGAGGCGCCCACTCAGGACGCGGTTATGATCAATCCCGAGCGAGGCGCTCCAGTGCTCCCAGAAAGAATAGCGGCCGGAGAGAAACACGGAGCTGAGTTCGAAATTGCCGTCGTTGAGGTGGCCGTCGCTGTCGAGACGCTGAACATCGTACACCCAGAAGATGTGCCGGTATCCTGCCCGGAAATTGAGTTTGCCCGGGCCGACGTCCCAAGCTTCCGGGGCAAAGGCGAGCGAGAGAGTGGAGGCCGACACCCCTGTGTCTTTCGGGAAGTAACGGTCCAAGTTTGCGTTGGAGGTGTAACTGAACTGGGTGTCCGCCGAGAACTCGAAGTAGCGGATGATCGGTTTTTCGCGCAGTAGCATCTGCGTTCCCAAGTCCGCAGATTCGCCCGGATAAAGTTCAGGCACCTGGCTGCCCTCGGGCTTCGAGGGCAGGGCGGGCGGGGTGGTCTGTTCGCGTGTTCTGAGCGCCTCGAGTTGTTGGATGGCGATCTGCGTCCTTTGGGGGGGCGCAGGAATGGACTGCGCAAGCCCCAGGGAGGGAAGGAGCGCAAAGGAGCCCACCGCGATCGATTTAAACAGAGGAGCCCTCTCCAGAAGGAGGCGTGCGGAGTGCGCGCCCCTAAAATCAGGGCTGGTCTCTCTCAAAAGCCTTTCCGAATGGCGGGGTGGGCAGGCTTCTCTCCGGGGAAAAGAGCCGATGGAGGAGGCGGAGGAATACTTCATAAGGGTAGAGGCTATTTTTCGGAGAGAACCCAGGAGCCATCCCAATCGGGGGCGGGGCGGTCTGCGAGAAGGATGTCACAACGTTTCTGATACATTTTGCAGAGAAAATCGCCTCCCTCGAGTTCCTCGAGGACCTCTCCAAACCGCGCTTTGGCCACTTCAAAGTCCTGGTGCTGATACAGGGCGACCGCCTCGTGGTAGCGGTTGAGCCAGGCGGGGATCTCCATTCCTTTTTCTCCCAGCGGGGTGAAAACATCAATCGGTGCGGTTTTCCCCTTAAAAACCGCCCGGTCCACTTTCCGGAAAACAAAGTGCTCCCTCGTCAACGCCTCCGCTGTCTCCCCGACCAAAATGTCGCACCCAAATTGTTTGGTCGAACTCTCCAAACGCGCCGCAAGATTGACCCCATCCCCCAGCACGGTGAATTCCATCCGTTTAGGGTGACCGACCTCCCCGACGACCACGTGTCCGTGGTTGATCCCGATGCCCGTAGACAATTCGACGCGGTCAGGACGCCCACGCCAGCCTGCATTCGCGATTTTCAGCGCCTCGCGCATCTGCAGAGCCGCTCGCACCGCACCGCAGGCGTCCACCTCCACCCCCAGCGAGTGGGTGTCTCCCCACACGGCCATGATGGCGTCCCCGATGAACTTCTGCAGGGTTCCCCCCTGGGTCAGAACCTTGTCCACCATGGGCAGAAAATACTCGTTGAGCTGGGCGACAAGCAGCTCTGGGGATCGCGACTCCGAGAGAGTGGTGAAGCCTCGGATGTCGGAAAAGAGGACGCTGACCGACTTCGATTGCCCGCGCAGAGCGGTTTCGAAGGAGTTGGCTTGGCTGATGACGAGGCTAGCCACATTTTTGGATACGTACTTGTCCAGGACGGAGCGGACGTGGGCGCGCTCAAACTGTTCGGTAGCGAAGTCGACCACGGTAAAACACCCGCCAACGCCGATCAGACTCATCAGGGGGAGAGCCGCCGGGAGCATGATTCGCTCCTGCGAAAACAGATAGTAGCAAAGGGCGCAGTAACCGAAGGAGATGGCACCTCCGGTCAGAATTCGAGCGATGACTTTTTCCTCGGCTCTCCGGAAGAGAGAAAAAGCGATGACCACCATGCCGAATGCAATCCAGGAGTCCGAGTGCTCGGGGAGTTGCCGGATCAAGTTGCGATCCAGGAGAGTCGCCGCCGCGTGTGCGTGAATTTCCACGCCGGGCATGGGTTGTTCGGCGCTCATGGGCGAGGGGTGCTGGTCCTGGAAGGTTTCAGCGATCGGGCCCACAAAAACCAGCTTGTCGCGAAAGACGTTCCCGTTTTCGTACATCGGAGTCTTCATCAAGCGGTCGTTGAAGATTTCTTCGATGGGGAAAAAGTGAAAGGTGGCAGGCCCCCCCAAGTAATTGATGAAGAAACTTTTGGATTCCGGCTGCTGTCCCAGAAATTTGGAGACTGCCAGTGGAGCGAACCGAACGAGATCGTTGCCTTGGGCTAACTCGGGGTGGCCCTGCTCCTTCAGGGCGGAAGTGTGCGTCTCCATGCGCCGAATGACCCCGTCATTGTCTTTGCGCAGCAGCACATACCCGACTTGCTCGCTGCCGACGGCTGCGGTGAGGGTGCTGTTGGGAAGAACGAGGGTGCGGGCCTCGCTGTCGTTTCTTTTCCCTTTTTCTGTATCTTTATTTTCAGAAATGGTCGTCGAGCTGATGACCACCCTCCCGGCATTCCGCCGGGCAGCTGCTGCGAACTCCTGGTCTCCCTCCCTCTCCGTAGGGAAAAGGATGTCGAATGCGACGACTCTGGCCCCCAGTTCAAAAAGGCGGTCGATGACGTAGGCATAGGTGGCTCTCGGAAAGGGCCATCCGCCTTGCGCCATGAGACCGATGGCCGGACTGTCCTGGGCAAATTTCTGGAGCTGCCCCTGATCCAGAGAGGACTGGTTGATTCCCACAATGGCGATCTGCGGGTGTCCGGTCTTCGGTTGATCGCGCTCACTTCGGAGGCGGTAGCGGATGTCGATCAGGTACCCCTCGATTTTCTGAACAAAGAGGGAGTCTCGAACCGCCGGATGGAGCGCAGTGGCCAAAGCCAAGGCCGAAATGCCGCCCAACACCCACGGGCGAAACTTGTTCAGGTTGCGAAGAAGATGGCTCGCTCTGCGGACCAGTTGCGGGATGCTGATCATAAAAAGCCGATTTTGCCCGGGCGGAACAGCAGGAGTTGCACCCTGTCCGCCCTTTTCGAAGCGGAGGACCGCAAAAGGAGGGGCCTTTTGGAAGGGTGCGGAACGATCTGTGCTGCCCGGGCAAGGGACACCCCCCGTTGAAGTCCTGATTTTATGTTCGGTAACCCCTCAATGTTCCTCCGCTCTCCTTGGCAGTTCCCGCAGGGGCGGACACTGCCTCTGGCATTGCTTTCACTCGGGGCCCTGACCTTGGTGCAGCTGTGTGTCGCTGGATGGGGGCTCTATCGGCGCTCGTCGGCAGCACCGTCTGGAGAGCTCGCCGGGGCCTCTGGTGGGAGGGGCTTTTCCGGTTTTGAGGGCGATGACTCGATTCGGGCAGGGCAGTCAGCAAATTCGGATTGGTTCGCGGCACCCCGTCTCCGCGCGCCCGAGATACGCGCTCCGTGGCAGGAATTGTTGGAGCAGTCCCGCAAGTTGGCCTCCGAGCGTCAAATGGACTCCGCCCGGAGTGCTCTGGAGGAGGCTGCGACTCAGTTGCCTCAACAAGCGGCCGCCCTCGCCGAAATGGCGGTCCAATACGAGAAATTGGGGGGCGTCGAACAGGCGGTGAAGCTTTGGGAGGGCGTGTATGCTTTCGGGCCGGAGGCGGGTGTCTTTTTTGCGGCGGCGGACGCCAAGTTAAGTCTTCTCAAGGATCAGAAGGCGATTGGACTCGGCCCTTCCGCTGCCCCATCAGCTCATGGAGCGGCGCAGCCCGCCCAATCGCCCCCGACTCCCCCGAGACCGGGGTTGCTTCGATTTGGAAGAATTTTATCCACCGATATTCCCAAAAGTGGGGCCAGTCGACACAACTTCACCCTGAGTATCCCGGTGCAGAGGGCGGAAAACGCCCACGTCGAAGCGCGCGACATCTCCATCCAGGTCCAGTTTTACGACCAAGTTCAGTCCAAGCATCTCGAGGTGACCAATGCGAGCGTTGCTTGGGACTGGGGTGTTTCGCCCGTCGACTGGTCGAGTCGCAGGATTCAGACGTTGCGAGTTCGCTACACGGACACCGCCAAATCCGGATCCAAGGACAACCGCAAGTACTACGGGTATGTCGCGGGGTTGTACTACCAAGATAAACTCCTCGACACCCGGGCCGACCCTCCAAGGCTAGGCCAGCAATACCCCCTCCCCAGAATGCTCCCCAAGGAATAGGCGCCGGGCCTCGAGCAACTCGCTCTTGTGTGCGCTGCGGATTCGCCGAATCCTTCTCAATCCTCTCCCTCGCATCCTCCCTATGTTCCTCAAACCTCTCGTCACGCTTCTCGCAGTGTGGGCCTTCTCCCTCGTCGCCGCCCATGCGCAAATCACCGTTACCTTGCAGTTGCCCCGCTCCAGTTATCTGTTGGACGAGCCTCTGAAGGCTACCCTCACCATCGCCAATCTGGCCGGGCGGGACATCACGCTCGAGGACAATCCCCAGGATGGCCCCTGGTGCTTTTTCCAAGTCAAAGCACTCCGGGGCGAGCACATCCCCTCACGCAAACCCAACCTCACCTTCCCGCCCTTGCAGATCCCCGCCGGGGAAAGTGTCTCCCGACAGGTGGACTTGACCGAACTCTATCGCATCGACGAGGCCGCTCAGCTCCGGATCCGGGCCTGCGTGAATTTTGCGCCCACCCACAACCAATTCTGGAGCGCTCCCCTCAATGTCACCACCGACCCGGGGCGCCTGATTTGGAGTCAAACCGTGGGCGTGCCTGACGGCCGCCCCGGAGAAGGCCGCTATCGCACTTTTTCTCTCCTGACCCATCAGCGGCCCGACGGCATTTATCTTTTTGCCAAGTTGGAAGGGAAGGAGGAAGGGTTGCGGTTTGGATGCCATTCCCTCGGCCGGGTGCTTTCGGCGATGCAGCCCGAGCCGGAGCTGGATTTCGAAAACAATCTGTATGTCTTCCATGCCAACAGCGAATCCTCTTACCTGCTCTCGCAAGTCGATGTCGCAACCGGACAAATGGGACAGGCTCTTTACAAGTCCATCAATGGCCGGAAGGGACGTCCGCACATGCGCAAGGCGCAGAGCGGTCAGTTGTTTGTGACGGGTGGTGTTCGCGTTCTGGAGGAGGAAAAAAATGGGTCGAGCAAGCCAGATCAGGCTCTACTTACAGACCGGCCTGTAGGGTTTGGAGAGTCAGCCCCGCGCAGGGCGGGCGATTTCGCAAAGCCTTAACAATACCACCCCACCCATGATTTTTTCCGAGTCCCTCCTGCACCGTCCGCGCCGTCTCCGCGCCACGCCTGTACTGCGGTCCATGGTGCGCGAGACGATTTTGTCCCCCTCGAACTTCATTCTCCCGCTCTTTGTGAGTGAGAAAGTGCAGGGGCGGAATCCGGTCCCGAGCATGCCGGGGGTTTTCCAGCTCTCCGAATCAGAGCTCATCGTGGAGGCTCGCGCCGCCTACGAGGCCGGAGTGGTGGCAGTGCTTCTTTTTGGAATTCCCGCTCGGAAGGATGAGTCTGCTTCCGGTGCCTACGATGACGCGGGGGTCGTTCAGCGTTCGGTGCGTGCGCTCAAGGCGGCTCTTCCCCACCTGCTCGTGATTACGGACGTCTGCCTCTGCGAGTTTATGAGTCATGGCCACTGTGGCGTGACTCATTTCGATGGGGAACGCGCCCACGTGGCCAATGACGCCTCCGTGGAACTCCTCGCGCGCACCGCCCTTTCGCATGCCCGAGCCGGTGCGGATGTCGTGGCCCCCTCCGACATGATGGACGGAAGAATTGGCGCCATGCGTGCCGCTCTGGACGGGGCCGGTTTTGAGAATACGCCGATTTTAAGTTACGCGGCGAAGTTTGCTTCCGCGTTTTATGGTCCCTTCCGGGATGCCGCAGAGAGTGCGCCTCAAGCCGGGGATCGGCGCAGCTACCAGATGGATGCGGCCAACGGAAACGAGGCCCTGCGGGAGGTGGCTCTCGATGTGGAGCAGGGGGCGGATATGGTGATGGTGAAGCCGGGTCTGGCCTACCTCGATATTATTTGGAGAGTGAAGGAGCGTTTCGGACTGCCCACCGTGGCCTATCATGTGAGCGGCGAGTATTCGATGCTCAAGGCCGCCGCAGCCCAAGGCTGGTTGGACGAAAAGGCGTGCCTTCTGGAGTCCATGCTGGCTTTCCGGCGGGCCGGAGCCGATCTGGTAATTACTTACGCCGCGCGAGAAATCGTGCAGTGGCTCCGGTTGGGCTGAACTGCGGTCTGCTGAAAACTCGTGTCTTCGGAGAAAGTGTGATTTCGCGCGCCATTTCTCGGCGCAAAAAAACCGTAACCGTCCGGGGGCGCGTGTCCTCAGGAGGCCCGAGCCGGGGTGTGGGAGGGGGCCACGGCCAGTTTCAGCCCGACTTCGTCGCCTTCGGATAGCCCCATGTCCTCGAGTTGTTGGCGGGTCATGTCGGCGTCGATGGTTTGACGGGAATCGAGCAGCCTCAAGGTCAGGCGCGCAACCGGACCTGCTGCAAAAAGATGTTCGATCCTCGCGTGGAATTCAGAGGTGCAGTCCCCGGCGAAGAGGACCTGAATTTCATGCGGGCGCACGTAAAAGAGGTCGGGGCGGCCGGGTTTGCGCAGTTTATTTACGTCTCCCAGGAACTCGTAGACAAAAGGCGTCGCCGGCCGGTCGTAAACCTCCTGAGGCGGGCCGACCTGTTCGATTTGGCCCTGATTCATCACCACGACCACATCGGCAAGCTCCAGCGCTTCCTGTTGATCATGGGTGACAAAAACCGTGGTGACCCCGATTTCCTGATGGAAGGACCGGAGCCAGCGGCGGAGATCCTTGCGAACCTTGGCGTCCAAGGCACCGAAGGGTTCGTCGAGGAGGAGAACCTTGGGGTCGATGGCGAGGGCGCGTGCAAGCGCGACTCTCTGGCGTTGGCCCCCGGAAAGTTCCGATGGCAGCCTTTGCTCCAGTCCATCCAGTTGAACGAGTTTGAGCAGCTCGAGCACCCGGTCGCGAATCGCGCCTTTGTCCGGGCGGACCTTTTTCGCTCGGACTTCGAGACCGAAGGCGACGTTTTCGAAGACGCTCAGGTGATTGAAGAGGGCGTAGTGCTGGAAAACAAAGCCGGTCTTGCGGTCTGCGGCGGGCTGCTCGGTCACGTCCTCATCGTGGATGAGGATGCGACCGTTACCTGGATCGGGGAAATCGAGCCCCCCGAGGATGCGCAGGAAGGTTGTTTTTCCAGAGCCGGACGGGCCCAGCAGGGCAACTAGTTGGTGGTCGCCAATTTCGAGGGTGATACCGCGCAGCGCGCGGAAGGTTCCGAAGGTGCGACGGAGATTTTGAACACGGATAGACATAACGTTCAGTGGCTGCGGCGGCGGAGGCCGGCACGCCATTCGATGAAGGTTTTGAGGGCCAAGGTACAGAGGCCGAGGAGGCTCAGAACGGAGGCGCAGGCGAAGGCCGCCGAGAAGTTGTACTCGTTGTAGAGGACCTCCACGTGCAGGGGGAGCGTGTTGGTTTCGCCCCGGATGTGACCGGACACGACGGAGACGGCCCCGAACTCACCCATGGCCCGGGCATTACACAGAATGACACCGTAAAAAAGCGCCCACTTGATATTGGGCAGGGTCACCCGGCGGAAGGTTTGCCACCCGGAGGCTCCGAGGCTGAGTGCGGCGTATTCCTGGTCGTTGCCCTGCGCCTGCATGAGGGGGATGAGTTCTCGTGCGACAAAAGGGAAAGTGACGAACACCGTGGCGAGGACCATGCCGGGTAGGGCGAAGATGATCTGGATGTTGTGCTCCTGTAGCCACGGTCCAAAAAGACCCCTCGCCCCGAAAAGGAGGACGTAGACCAGCCCCGATACCACCGGGGACACGGCGAAGGGGAGGTCGATGAGGGCGAGCAGGAGGCTTTTTCCTTTGAAAGAAAACTTGGCGATCGCCCACGAGGCCGCCACGCCAAAGATCGCGTTGAGGGGGACGGAGATGGCGGCAACACTAAGAGTGAGGCGGATCGCGGACCGGGCGTTGTCTTCGGTGAGGGCGGCAAAGTAGGCGGCAACGCCCTTGCGGAAGGCCTCGGCGAAGACTGAGGCGAGTGGGACGAAAAGAAAGAAGACCAAGAAACCGACGGTCAGGCTGATGAGAATCAGGCGGGCCCAAAGCGGATCTTGAGTGGAGCGAGAGGGAGTGTTCATGGGCGGGGGCGGCTTACCCTCCAGCGTTGGAGAAAGTTGATGGTCAGCAGCAGCACAAAGGAGATGACCAACATCAGAGCGGCGAGAGCCGTGGCTCCGGCGTAATCGTTTTGCTCGAGCTTGGTGACGATGAGCAGGGGGACGATCTCGGTCTTGCCCGGCATGTTTCCGGCGATGAACATCACCGATCCGTACTCACCCACCGCGCGGGCAAAGGCCAGGGTGGAGCCCGTGATGAGGGCTGGAACGAGTGGGGGGAATACGACCCGGCGGAACGTCTGCCAGCGGGTGGCCCCCAGACTCGCGGCCGCCTCTTCCTGCGAGGCATCCAGATCCTCCAGCACGGGCTGAAGGGTTCGGACCACAAAAGGGAGTCCAATAAAGGTGAGGGCAATCAGGATTCCCGGTGGAGCAAAGGCCACCTTCAGACCGACGAGTTTGAAGTATTGCCCGATCCAACCGTTGGGCGCGTACAGCGCCGTCAGGGCGATTCCCGCAACTGCCGTGGGCATTGCGAAGGGCAAATCCACGGAAGCCTCCAAAAAACGCCGTCCCGGAAAGCGGTACCGCACCAAAACCCACGCGACCAGAAACCCGCAGACGCAGTTGATCAATCCGG
Organism: Verrucomicrobiota bacterium; assembly: GCA_037975925.1. Taxonomy (GTDB): domain Bacteria; phylum Verrucomicrobiota; class Verrucomicrobiia; order Chthoniobacterales; family Chthoniobacteraceae; genus Chth-196. The sequence goes on along the minus strand of JBANFR010000020.1, from coordinate 23,937 downwards.
CCAGTGCGGAAAGTCCGAAAGTGAGCCGGAATGCCGCAAATACCCGAGAGGTGCACAACGCCTCCCAGAGCCCACGGAAGCCAAGGCCCGAGGTTTTCACAAACACCATCGCTAGCGGAAACAGGACGATGATCCCCAAGTAGTGGAGGGTGATTCCAAGGCTAAGTCCAAAGCCGGGCAGGATGCTGCGAGGTCTTCGGGCGGCGGATGTCAGAGAGGCTGGCACGGTCTATCGGGTCTGGAGTTGGTCAAAAGTACCGCCGTCGGCAAAATGCGTCCGCTGGGCTTGGGCCCACCCGCCGAAGGCCTCGTCGATGGTGACGGTTTGAATGGGAGCAAAACGCGCCATGTCTTCCGGTGACGCATGTTCGGGGAACGCGGGCCTGAAGAAGTGCTTGGCGGCAAGGCGCTGACCTTCCGGGCTAAACAGATAGGCGAGGTATTCTCGTGCGACTGCTTCGTTGCCCTTGGCTTTCGCATTCGACTCCAAAAGCGCCACCGGCGGTTGCGCCAGAATGCTCAGCGAGGGCGAGACAATTTCAAACTGAGCGGCTCCAAATTCCCTGAGCGCAAGAAAGGCCTCGTTTTCCCAAGTGAGAAGCACATCGCCAATCCCTCGCTGGGTGAAGGTGGTGGTGGCTCCCCGCGCCCCACTGTCCCAAACCGGAACTTTTTTTAGCAACCGCCCGACGTACTCGCGAGTCTTTGCCTCGTTGTGGTGATATTCGCGGTCTGCCCAAGCCCACGCAGCCAGATAATTCCAACGAGCCCCCCCGCTTGTCTTGGGGTTCGGCGTGATCACTTCCACCCCGTCTTTCCCGAGATCAGCCCAGTCGCGGATGCCCTTCGGGTTTCCCTTGCGCACCAAGAAAACAATCGTCGAGGTGTAAGGAGCGCTGTCTTTAGGCAGGGAAGCCGACCACTGGGCAGGCAGCAGCCCGGTCCGGGCTGCGATCTCATCAATATCCAGCGACAGCGCCAGGGTCACCACATCGGCCTTCAGTCCATCAATGACCGAGCGGGCTTGTTTGCCGGAGCCCCCGTGGGACTGGCGGACCTCCACAGATTCGCCGGACTCTTTCAGCCAGTGCGCTGCAAAAGCTTTGTTGTAATCCAGATAAAACTCGCGCGTCGGATCATAGGAAACGTTGAGGATCGTTTTAGTTGCGCCGTGCGGAGGGGCTCCCACAGGGGGTTTGGAGCAGGCTCCCAGAGCAAAAGCCGTTAACACGGCCAAGAGGCCTCCGGAGCGCGTCAGATGAGAAAAAAGATTCATAAAAGGAGCCAGTCACTCTGAGAACTAAAACGGGGTCTCCGCCGTCTTCGGGCGCCTCAGTGCGCCAAATGTCCCGCGCCCAATGGGGGGGGCGAAGCCAACGCGGACGGCCGCGGCGAGCCACCTATTCGGGGCGACTTGGATCTTGGAGAGTGGAGGTAATTCCAAGCTGCGAAAGAAAACCCTGAGCGGGGTCAGCGATGCGGCGTCCGGTGTGGGCGCTCGGAGCGGGCTCGGGGGTGAACGGGAGGGTCGCGTTGTCCCTTCTCATTTTACGAAGCGCCACATCAACCACTTCGCCCAGGGTGTAGCGGTCCAGGATGTTGGATATCGCGTTGCGTACATCAATCATCAGCATGCGCAAGCCACAGTGTTCCTCATCGGGGCAGGAGCAGCGGGCGTACTCGGTTTCGCTGGCGCAGGCGATGGGGGCGAGACGTCCGTCAATCAGGCGAACGAGTTCCCCCATCCGAATTTGCTCCATGGGTTTGGCGAGGAGGTAGCCGCCGAGCTTGCCCCTTTGGGTCTCCACGTAACCCGCTTCCCGGAGCTCAAGCAGGATGCGCTCTACAAATTTGAGCGGGAGTCGGTTGCTCTGAGCCAGTTCGGAAACGGGGACGAGGCCCTTGCCGAGAGACTTGGCGAGGCCGAGTTGGATCATGGCGCGCAGGGCATATTCGCCTTTTTTGGTGAGAGTCATAGGGAATCAGTTCTCTATCTATACTGAATCAGTTTTGTTTTTCAAGAAATCAGCTATTTGGGGCGAATCAGCATACCTTATTGAGAGCCGAAATGGGCAGGTCTGCGTTCTCTTGACAGGCTCCGATGCGAATCTTCGCCCCCTGCCTCGACTCCTTCGAAGATCACACCTGAAAGCGTTCAGAGCAGTGGGGCGTGCTTTGCCAACCTGCAGCCTTGCTGAAGTCGCAAGGAGCGTGTAGCTTCCGAAGTTCGGAGTCGGTTTTGGTGCTGCTGCGCTTCTCCAAGAGCGCCGTTCACCCGCTAGGCCAAGGTCGGTGGTTTGCTTAGAAAAAACGCCTAAAAACGTCTAAGACGTGAGTGGTTCGCCGGAGAACCCGCGTTTTTTTGAGCACCGCAGGTTTGAGGTCCCCTTGTTTTCTCAGGGGACGGCGGGGGGGACGGGCCGGAGGAGGGCGCGCGTCCCAGACGGACCCCGGTGGGGGAGCATCCCGTTGCGCCCCGGCAAGGCCCATGAACCAAGGAGGGGCCGCCGGAGAGCGTGGCTCGCTCTCGGAGATGCGCGTGTGTGCGCGCGTCCGCTCGCCGAGCCCCCCCGCCGAAGTGCAACGAAAGGAAACCCAATGACCAGTCCACATTCACAATCCTCGGGCCGCAGGCGCGGCCCTCGTCGGCGCCGTCCTCAGGATGGCGAGCGGGAGGCCTCTGCCTCCGTTCAGAAACCTCCTCAGGCCAAACCCACCTTCCTCCAGCGTGTTCTTGCCTTCTTTGGTTTCGGTCCGAAGAAAAAGACCTACCCCGCTTACGAGGGGGGCAAACGCAAGGCCGGCGAAGCTCCAGCCAGAACCCCCGCTCAGCCCCCACGTCCCGCGCGCAAGCCGGAAGCCATCGAGGTCACCTCGCCCAAATTGTACGTGGGGAATCTCTCCTTTGATGCCGCCGAAAGCGACCTCTCGGAGCTGTTTAACGGTGTCGGGGGCGTTCGGAATGCCGAAATCGTCACCCATCGCGATACCGAGAAGTCGAAGGGCTTCGGCTTTGTCACGATGAACTCCGTGGAGGAAGCGAAGAGGGCCGTTGAAGAGCTCCACGATAAGGAGTTTATGGGGCGCCGTCTCGTAGTCAGTGGCGCGAAGACCAACGAGCGCGTGGCCGCTTAAGCCCATACCGCTCCCCAACACGGGCACCTTGCGCTTCGCTGGGTGCCCGTTTTTTTTTGCCGCGATCTCAAATTTGAGCCCAGCTCAGCCTGACAGACTCTCCTGCGAGACGGAGTGAGCTTATCTCTGTCTCATAGAAACACGGAAAGGGGTCCGAAAGATACGGACCAAAAATGAAGCAGCCCCAGCAAATCAACCGCACTCCGCAAACGCGGAGGTCCTTTGATGATGAGTTCAAACGCCAATTCGTAGCTCTCGCGGAATCCGGGCGCCCCGCGCGCCATTTGGCAAGGGAGCTCGAGGTGACGGCCAGCATGCTCTGCGCGTGGAAACGCAAGTCTGGCTCCTCGTTGAATCCGTCGACGCCCGCGTCTTCGGACCTTGAATTTCTCCAGGAAGAAGACCGTTCGCTCAGGGCCGTGTTCGCTCGCCTCCGCCAGCGAGAGGAGATTTTAAAAAACGCTCGGCATCCTCTCCGAACCAAGGGCGAACGCTTCCAACGCATCGAAGCGATGAAGGCCGACTATCCCATCGCCCAACTCTGCATGGCTTTGGGGTTTCCCGCAGCGGTTTCTACGCGTGAAGCAAGCCCAGCGAGACAAAAGGCTGCATCACAGGTCGAAACTGTTTACGTCCACGTCGTGGGGAAGCGCGTATTCGGTGGTCGACGCGAGAGTGGCAAAGATGTCCGTGGTGTTCATCAACTGTGCGGGCCAGCGGGCGATGAATGGAACGCGGTAGCCGCCTTCCCAACCGTCGCGCTTCATGCCCCGCTAGGCGCTGACGGGATCATGGCCGTGATCCTCACGCATCCAAACGACATGACGGGTTTCGGCTCCATTGTCGGCGTGGAAAAGGAGGAGGGTTTGGTCATCGATACCGTTTTCCTTAAGCAGGTCGACAAGGCGCCCTACGAGGGCATCGAGTTCATGCACGAAATCCCCGCGCGGGCCGGCCTTGGAACCAGACAAAGCCTGCGACTTCATAGCCCTCGGCAGGGGTGTAGGCGGGGCAGACGCGCTTGGGGTCGGCGAGTACGCTTTTCACATGGTCGATCATGAGGTGATAAAAACGGCCCGACTCCCTGGCTTTTTTGGCCGTCTCTGCCTCCACGTCCCTGCCCTGCTTTTTCATCTGCTCGATCTGCGCATCGCTGAACACGTAGGGCCCGGCGCTGGGAGGACGAAACTCCGTGTTCAGGCTTCTGCCGCCCCACGCCGTTTTGATGAGAAGCACTGGTTCCTTGAAAGCGGCGTCCATGGCCAGGCCGAAGGTGAACTCGGGGCCAATCTTGCCTCCATCCTGTGTCGGATTCGAACCCCTCGCACCGTATCCTGCGGTGAGCTTCCCGGTGCCCTCGCCGTTGGCGTTGCCCTCGTAATGGCCGGTGTAAAAGGAAATCCACGTGTGGTCGGCAACAGCGGGTGTGCCGTCGGGAGCGCGCATCTGCTTGAGCAGTGGCGCGGTGGCGGGGTCGTCGCCCAGGTAGTCAAAGGTCTCGATGCGGGCATGCCCCTCCATGTTCGACTGTCCTGCGAGGATGAAGACCTTCAGGGGCTTGGCCTCCATGCGCAGAACGGGCAGGAGGAGCGTGAGGAAAATAATGGCGGTGGATTTCATGGTCAGTGGGTTCACGAGCGGCTTAGCGAGCGCCGGCAGGAAGGTGAGTGAGCGGAGGGGTGTCCGTCGCAGCTTCAATCGCCGCGATGGTGTCTCGGACACTTTTGACCTTCATCAACATCAACTCCTTTGGAAAATCCCTCTCCTCTTTTTCGAAGTAGTCGCCGACCTTTTGAAGCGCCGGGACAACCTGCTTTGCGTGAGCACCGTAGCTCAGCAGGATCTTCATCATTTCTGGTGTGCGTTTCTGGCTTCCCCATGGATTTTGTTCCCGTGCGTATTTGACACACGCGGCCATACCCTCCGCGACGTGGTGCCTTGCGAGAAGTTGAAGTCCCTCCATCCGAATCACATCGGCAAACATTTCGCCACTGGGTGCGGGATCCTCGATTGCCCGAAAAATTGCAGGTAGCAGCGGCGCGATCTCCTCCGTGGACAAGTTGCGGTACACCGAACCAATGCTCCCGCGCGCCCTGCCGTCCTCGTTCTGGAGTCCGGCACGTACCGCACGATAGAGGGAATTGCGGTCGACCCCTTCCAGCGACCGCCCGAGCAGACCCTCCCTCGTTCCGAACAGCGCGAAACAAAGGTAGCGCTGTTCCATGCCACGCGGGTCATTCTGTGGATCGATCCGAGTCAAACGCTCCAAGATTTCAGGAACACATTTCCGGGCATGCGAGCCGATGGCGGCGAGCGCGTCGACCGTCTTGACGCGGAGCCAGAGGTCGGGCTCGGACACTTGGCGCCTCAGTGTATCCACCGCCGGCGCGCTTCGTTGGCGCAATGCGATCAGGGCTTCGCACGCCCCGTAACGGCTATTCAAGTCCGCAGACTCCAGCAGCTTCAAGAGCGATGGAACGCAGTCTTCCTTGCGCCGTGAAAGGGCTGCAGCGGCCCTCTCACGAACGGTCGGCGACCAGCTTTGAAGTCGCGCCAAAAGCTCCTCGCGGCCCAGTGCGTCGTAGGCGCCTTCGCGGTCCTTGTTGTTCCAACCGCGTCCGTCGCCGACGATTTTTAGTGCCTCGGTTGTGGAAAGCGGGGGGATGTTCGTCGCGCGTTTTCCCGTGAGACGAAGTGTCTTCAACGGCATCGCATGAGCCAGCAGATAGGCTCCCGTTGTGTCCCAGTTTGCGTAGTGGTCGTTGCCAGGTTGGGGCGGACCTTGGTGCACAAAATCACCATCCCATTTGCGGGCCAGGTCGAAGTACCATGCCCCGTATTCCTGCATCCAGGCTCCGGCAGCGTTGGGTCCGGACAAGACGATGCCCGGCATTGCCCAGAGCAGGTTGAAGAAGTTGCCCGTATGGCCGGTGTCGCGTTCCGCGCCATGCGAGGCGAGGCTCATTCGGGAGAAAAACTCGGTTCCCCGTGCATCGCCGAGCAGGTTGAAGAGGATGGCAGCCATCCCGCATTTGCCGTTATCGTCGTGGGTTTGCGTCCAAGGGTGGTGATCTCCGTAGGGAATTGCACCCTTGCCGATATAAAAGCGCAGAAGTCGCGTGCCGCGCTCGATGGCCAGGTCCAATGCGGGGTCCTTCACGCCGGCCTCGCGCGCGAGCACAAGCCCGATGGTCAGCGGTATTCCCGGCGAATTCATCATCCCGTAGCCAAAGAGCCTGCCGTCGGATCTCGCAAACGTGTGCCCCCAGGAACCCACGGCGCTTTGCCCCTTTGCGGTGTCGAGGGCTATCCGCGAAAGACCGGGCATCACACTCGTATCACCAGTCGCAAGAACGTACTCGGAGAGGAGCATCATCACGTAGCCGTAGAACCACGACTGCATGTTCGTAGCCGAAAATTCGGCTGCCCATTGCGCCTCTCGTTTCACCAACGGGAGGTAAGCCGCATCGCCCGTGGCCAGCATGGCGAGGGCGTTGAGCGAGCGGGTGATCGTATTGTGCCTACTCGCGTAATCCGCGGCAGCCATGCGGTCGGCCAGCGCCCGGCAGCTCCTTTGCAAAATCAGCGCCGACTTTTGGCAGTTATACGGCGCGGTCTGCGCGTAATCTCCCAGAACGGGGAGCAGGAGTGTGACCTCGTCGGTGGTTCCAGCCCGCCAGCGGGTCAGGGTGAGCTTGCCTTCGCCTGCCTTGGATTCCGCAGCCGTCAGCGCCCTTCCAAGTTCGGTGCGCGGGTCAAAAGAAAAGCGCTTCCCAGCGACGCCCAGCAGTACGTCGCCGCTGCCAAGAATGCCTTCTGCGGGTGAACCTGTATCCACGCTGGTGATGACGATCTGGCGGGCATCGGTGGTAACCATCTTGTCGCAGTACATCCAGCCGCGCGCCCCCGTGGGTCCCAGGTTCCAGTCGTGTTTGGCTCCGGCGGGAATGGGATCCCCCTTCGTGAAATCGGGGAGTGTCATTCCTGCGCCCGCCGGAGCGGCTTGCGCCGGGCATGGGATTGCGAGGGCACAGGCGGCGGCGCAGGACAGAAGGATAGGTTTGAACATGGGAGTGGTTTCAGGTTTGGGACCGAGCGGGTCTGGGGCTGCAGCCCTCCTGGAGCGTTGCGGCTGCCGGTTTTCTCCGTCTTATCTTCCCGATCTAGCGCGGGGAATTTTTGGCCGCGTGGCGATTCCGTCTCGGATAATCTTAAGCACTTTTTTGCGCTCCTCACCCTTGAGGACGAGGCGCGGGGCGCGGACCCATTCCGCCCCGAGGCCGGTCTCCTGTACAGCCCGCTTGATGGATTGGACGAAGTGAACGCTGGTATCGAGCTTCATCAGCGGCTGGAACCAGCGATACAGCTTGCGGGCCTCATCCCACCGACCCGCCTCCAGCAGATCCCAGAGGTACTGATTCTCCGCCGGAAAGGCGATTCCCGAGCCCGCCACCCATCCGTCGATGCCGAGGATGCTCGATTCCAGCACCAGATCATCAACTCCGGTGAAAATCGCGTACCGGCCGCCGATGCAATTGTGCAGCTCCGTGATGCGGCGCGGGTCGGTAGAGCATTCCGGGTAGGAGCATGACGCCGTCCGCACCGAGCTTCTCGACATCGCGCACGTAGCGGATGGCCTCCGCAGTGCTGGTCTCGGCAACGCCGCTGAGTAATGGAATGCGTCCTTTGACCACCTTGACCATCGCCTCCATGACGCCGCGCTTTTCCGTGGCGGTCATCGGTTGGTTCTCGCCGAGTGATCCGAGAAAGACGATGCCGCTCACACCCGACGCGATGAGCACCTCCGCGTGCCGGGCGGTGGCCTCCAGGTTGAGGGAACCGTCCTTGTGCATTTGGGTGGTGATGGCGGGAAAAACGCCGCTCCAGTGGGGTTTCATCAGGGTGAGTTGGTTGTGAGTCAGGCGATTTCAACGACGACTTTTCCGAGTACGTCCCTTCTTGGCGTGACGCCAAGTCCCGGCGCGTTACCTGCGGACATGTGGCCGTCCACGCGCTGCGGCGCGCCCTCGGCCGTGCTCACGGTGACGTAGCTGTTGAAGTCGGTGCTCGTGAAGCGGAACTCTTCTGGGGTGCTGTGGGCTAGGTGAGCGATGGCTGCGGTAGTGATGTCGCCGCCCCAACTGTCCTCCAGCGTCATGGCGATGCCCATGCTCACGCAGAGGTCGCGCGCCTGTTTGATTCTCGTGAGACCGCCGGGTTTGCTAATTTTAAGATTCACCACGTCCATGGCGAGATCGGCCCTTGCACGCAGCAGCATGTCGAGCGAATCGATGTTTTCATCGAGCATGAACGGGTGCGGACACTGGCGGCGCACGGCGAGGCACTCCTCGTAGGTCAGGCAGGGCTGCTCGATGTACACATCCACATCGCGCACCGCCTTCGCCACGCGCACCGCCTCGTGCTGTACCCAGCCGGTGTTTGCATCGGCCACAAGCCGATCCCCGGGCTTGAGCTTTGCCGCGACTGCATGGATCCGTGCAATGTCCACATCCGGGTCGCTGCCCACCTTGAGTTGAAAGCGCGTGAAGCCTTTTGCGCGGTAATCGGCCACTTTGGCCGCCATCACCCCCACCGACCAGGATGCCGAGGTCCTTCACACCGGTCGGCCCATCGTGGAGCGCCTCGAATTGCACTGGTATTCGCCGCATAAGCCCGGTTGGTGTCTGACCACCAAGCTGCCCCGGCGCGATGCCGCGGGCAGGGTCATTGGCATCATCGGTATTTCAAAGGACGTGCGTTCCCCTGTTGCACCGCAGGAGATCCCCGCAGGGGTTGCCGCGGCACTGCGTCGGTTGGAGACTTCCTATGCCGACCCGATTACGCCCGGGCAACTCGCCCACACCGCGCGATAGCCGGCGGCCCGATTCGCGCGAGTCATCAAGCGCATCTTCGGGCTCACGCCCATCCAACTCATTTCCAAGACGCGTCTGGCTGCCGCGTCCGCGGAGGGACGGGGCGTGAGGGTTTTATCGGTGATCGATGAATATACGAGGGAATGCCTTGCGCTAAGGGGGGGAGCGGAGTTTTCCCGCGCGGAAGGTGATCTAAGTTTTGGAGGAGGTGATGGTGTGCACTGGGTTGATCCCTGGGAGCTTACGCAGCGACAACGGGCCTGAGCTCCTTGCGCGGATGGTGCGGGGGTGGAGGGAGAGTGCAGGGTTTCGGGCGTGTTCCATTCAGCCTGGGGCACCGTGGGAGACTGGACATGTGGAGAGCTTTCATGCGCAGTTGAGAGCCGAATTGCTGGACTGGGAGCTCTCCTTGGCGATGGAGGAGGGCCATCTGTCTTCGGAAGAGCGGCGCGAGAAATACAAATTCAAGAGGCCGCACGGGATCCTGGGGAACGTGCCCCCTGCAGTCACGGCGAAGCGTGAACTGACGCTTCGGCCGCCGGCCTGTGCCCCAGTTCACGCTGGCCAATCAACCCAAGCCAACTAAACCCAAAAATCACCAATGGACTATTATTCTGCCCTTTCGAGTTCAGTGGCTCCGGCCAGTTTTATCTCCTGCAGAATGATGGGCTGAGGAGGAGTGAGGCATGGCGCAACGCTTTGTGAACATGGATTGGAACACTCCGATGCTCCCGCCGGCGGATTTGCGACAGTGGTTGCCCGACGACCACATCGCCCATTTCCTCATCGAAGCCCTGGAGTCCCTGAACCCCGACTCTGCCAAGGTCAATCACCGGGCCTCGGGCGACAAGCAATTCCCCGAGACTCCTGCTTGGCCTGGTCATTGACGGATACATTACCGGGCGTTTCAGTTCCCGTGAGATCGAACCACCCACCTACAGTGACGTCGCCATGCGCTCTCTGGCTGCCGACCTCCATCCCGATCACGACACCCTCTGCACTTTCCGGCGCCAGAACGGAACATTCATCGCCGAAGCCTTCCGTGGAGTGCTTTTGATGGCCTGCGAACTCAAACTCCTCACGGTGGGAATGGCCAGCCTCGGCGGCACCAAGGTGTTAGCCAATCCAAGCAAGCACAAGGTGGTCAGTTACCAGTGTGCCGCACAGCAGATCACGATCTTGGATGCGGAGGTGGAAGCGCTGCTCCAAAAGGCTGAGTCGGCTGATGCTTCGGGATTGGCGGATGGGTTGACCACTCCCGGGGAGTTGCACAGACGGCACGCTCAGCGCGCCAAACTTGCCGAGGCCAGACGAATCATTGAGGAGCGGGTGCGTGAGCGTACTGCCCAGTAACTAGCCGATTATGAGGCTAATATGGAGGCACGCGAGCAACGCCAGAAAGAAGTCCACGTCCCGGAGGACGCTCCCCGGCTCATCCGCTTCAGACGCCAACGGGGCGAGAGCAGTACAATTTTACTGATCCGGAAAGACGGATCATGAAAGTGGGCACCGGGAAAAGGTTTGATCAGTGCTACAACGCTCAGGCGGTGCTGGATACGGAGGGCAGCCTGTTAATTTGAGAAAGTCGAGTGAGCGCCGCTGCCAATGACAAACAACCACTCGTGGCGACGCTGGAATCGATTCCCGAAGGCGTTGGGATCCCCACGGCCGCGGTGGCCGACAGCGGGTATTACAGCGAGAAGCAAGTGGCTGAGGTGGAGAGGGAAGGCAAAACAAAGGTGTATACCGCCCTAAAACGGCAGAACCATCACCGCAGCTTGGTCGATCTAGCCCCGCACCAAGAACCAACGCCGCCCGCTCCTGAAGCCAGTGCGCAGGAGTGGATGGCGCACCGCCGCAAAACCGAAGCGGGGAGGGCACTCTACAAGTTGCGCAAAGATACGATGGAGCCGGTCTTCGGAATCGTGAAGCAAGTGCTTGGGTATCGTTGTTTTTTGCTGAGGGTTCTTGAGAAGGTCGAGTTGGAGTGGTCGCTGGTGAGTCTGGCCTACAACGCCAAGCACCTCTTCCGGCTCAAGACGTCCGCAAAAGCCTGATGGCACGCCCAAAAACATCAGGTTTGGGCCTCGCTCTGCGCGAAATACTCCGTTTTTCGCCACCCTCTAGAAGTCCGGCAAAAAGTCCGCCAGCACACCCGCAATTCAGCCGCTGATTATCTCACCATGAGCCGCAATCTCAAATCTGAGCTCAGCTTAGCCCCGCAGACTCTTGGGAGTCTGTCGGGATTTGACTCTCGCTCGTTCGTAAGTCCCTTGTTTTCAATGCTTTGTGGTTTTAGATCGGGGGTGTCGATTCGTCGATTTTGAACGATTTACACAAGAAGTGCACAGGCTCCGAGTGAGCCGGGCGCTGCATGAAGACCGGGCAAACCGTCCATCCCGGATCTTCCCATACAGAACCAGAGAGACAGAGTCGGACCCAAACCCGTCGCCGCTCGGCTAACGCTTTCTGGCGGTCGACGAGCCGTCGGCTTTGTTCAGATCCACGAGATCCTGAATCACGTTCAACGTCTCTTGCTTCACCGGATCCAACCGGTAAGACGGAGCCTTAAAGATGACTCGACCATCTTTGTCCTTGGAGGGTTCGCTGATGGACTCGTTAGGAGCCTCCTCAGAGTCTTCCCCTTCTTTACTGGTTTTCTCCTCTTTCGGCTCAATAAACTTGACCGGTATAAGTTCTTTCTTGGCGGCGTTGTCCAGAGTGATTCGGTAGGCCCTGGGATCCCTCGGTTTAGGCCGATTTTTCCGCTCTTGGATCCGGCTCTCTTTGCGGGCTTTGTCCTCATCCATCTCCGCTTGCCGCTCTTTTTCGTTGATCGAGATCCGATTCGCCTGCGTGCGCATCCGGATGCGCTCGAGGTCCTCCAGGATGTAACGAAACTCCGGATTGGAGGGAATTCTGGCCTCAGTCCTCCTCCTGAGCTCCTCGATGTGAAGGGGACGGTCCCATTTGTCGAAGTCCAGGGCTGTAAAAGTGTCGTAGGGCAGCGGCTCTTTCAGCGACTCCTCGCCAATCTCGGGTTGATCGTAAATGGACGGAAGGACAATGTCACTTTCGACCCCTTTCAGCTGGGTAGATCCGCCCGCGACTCGGTAGAATTTTTGAATCGTGAGCTTTACCGCCCCGGCATCGCTCCCATTGGCGAGGAAAGGCACCGCGCGGCCCAGTTCGATCATCTGCTGGACCGTCCCTTTTCCGAAGGTCTTCGAATCTCCGACGATCACGGCCCGCCCGTAATCCTGCATCGCCCCGGCAAAAATTTCGCTCGCCGATGCACTCTGCCGGTTGACAAGAACAACCATGGGGCCCTCGTATTCCACCTTAGAGTCCTTGTCGCGAAGAACGGAAACCGCCCCATCTCCGCTACGTGCCTGGACCACCGGGCCCTTCTTGATGAATAAACCGGTCAGGTTGACTGCTTCATCCAGAAACCCCCCGCCATCTCGGCGAAGATCCATGACAAGTCCCTGAATGCCTTCTTGTTTCAGACGATTCAGAAGAATCAGTACATCGCGGGTGGTACTCTTCGCATTCGGGTTTCCGACCCTGTCCGGATCTCCGTAGAATGACGGGAGCACGATCCAGCCAATTTTTGTCACTTGACCGTTGGGCTTGGTAAACTCAACGAGTTCCGCGCGAGCTTCCTCATCCTTCAGCTTCACCTCATCGCGCCTGATTTCCACGGTATTCCTGTCCGTGACGTTGGTCGCGTCCACCGGAATGACTTGGATGCGAACGATGGTATCTTTTTTGCCCCGGATCATTCCGACCACCTTGTCCAGCTTCAGGTCGACGCAGTAGACGAACTCTTTGTCGTCCTGAGCCACCGCCACGATGCGGTCTCCGACGCGGAGTTTGCCTGATTTTAAGGCTGGCCCACCTGGCACAAGTTCCGTGATTTTGGCGTAGCCATCCTCGCTCTTGAGTTTCGCTCCGATGCCGAAAAGCGAGAGCCTCATGCTGATGCTGAATTGTTCGAGGTCAGCCTTGCTCAGGTACTCGGAATGCGGGTCGTAGGTTTGAGCCAGGCAGAATAAGAAAGTCTTGAGGACGTCGTCGGAGGTCTGTTCCTGAAAGTTTTTGAGGAAAGTCTCGTATCTTTTTCCCACGATTTGCGTCGGCGATTCCGGTTTCCGCTTGCTCAGTTTTTCCTGAAGCAACTCGGAGCGGACACGGTCCCTCCAAACCTGTTGTGCGGCCTCTTCATCGGCGGGCCAAGGTACCTTTTGCCGATTTATTTCCACGCTGCCTTGCCCGTCGAAACGCGGTTCTTCTGCGAGAAGTTCCCTGACTTGGGCGATCCGCGTTTCGACCCGGCGACGGAAGACATCGTGGATCTGGTGAGCCGCCAGGGTCCTTCCGTTGAGGATCTCCTCATCGAGTTTTCCTCCCCATTCCTCTTGGAAGCGGTCGACGTCCGCTTGGGTGAAAAACAAGTGATTGTAGTCCAGGGCTTCGAGGTAGTTTCTCAGCACCTTCTGCGACATGGTGTTATCTAGTCGCTGCCGGGAGTAATGGAGATTCTCGAGCAGCCTTGCAACTGAGATCGTGATTTGACCTGGATCCGGCTCGTTTGCACCGATTAGCGGCGCAGAGAGGAAACAAAGAGCTGCCAAGGGTATTCGTAGGGATCGGAGCAGCTTCATTGTTTTGAACTTTTGAGGGCGGAGAAGCGGAGCAGCTTCAAATCTGGCATAAAATTCACTGTCAGCAAAGCCGCTTTGCCAAAGTTACGGATTTGGAGGCGATCCAGACGGGCAAAAATCTAGGATTCTCAAGAAAGGGATTTGACGCTTGGCGCCTTCCGCGGAAGGGAACCTCTATGCAGATCGACACGTTTACCGGAGGAGGATTCGAAACAAACACCTTTTACCTCCCGGAGCTAAGGCTTTTGATCGACGCGCCGCAGGACACTTCCGATTGGCTGCTACGCCGGGGGTATGAGGTCGATACCCTGCTTTTAACCCACGGCCACATCGACCATGTCTGGGATGCTGCGCGGATCCAGCGCGAGCATCGCTGTCAGCTTTACTATCATCCGGACACCGAACCGATGATTACGGACCCGGACTATTTCAAACGGTTTGGCTTCCCGTGGACCGTGGAACCCGTTGAACGTGGGCAATTTCTCCAGGAAATTAAGTCAACGTTGATCGCCGGGAGGGAATTTCAGGTTCTGGAGGTTCCCGGGCACTGTCCCGGATCGCTCTGTTTTCTGGACAAAAGCGAGCGTGTCTTGTTCGGCGGGGACGTTCTGTTTGCCGGAAGCGTAGGTCGTTGGGATCTACCGGGGGGCGACAGAGATCTGCTCCTTGGTGGAATCCACAGAAAGTTGATGGCTTTGGCGGATGAGACCCGTGTTTTGCCGGGACACGGTCCGGCGACGACCATCGGCGTGGAGCGCAACTCCAATCCTTATCTCACACGGTGAAACGGGCTCCGGTCTGTCGGCGTCAGGCCGGTTCGCTCAAATCCTCCGCCGGGTAAGTCCAGATTTCACTGAGCGTCGGGTGGTAGTGAGGGATTCTGCTGAGTGAGCCCGCTGTGGAGCGGAAGGCCATGGCTACCACGATTTCTTGAATCAACTCTGCTGCCTGCGGTCCTACGACGGCACCTCCCAAAATCTCCCGGCTCCGCGCGTGCACGATCAGTTTGACGAATCCATCCAAGTGCCCGTCGACCATGGATCGTCCATGGTCAGAGAATGGGTACGAAGCGGAGAGGAATGGGATGTCTTTCTGAGCGGCTTCGGACTCGCTCATGCCCACTGTGGCGACCGATGGTTCCGAAAAGACCGCTGACAACTTCAGTCGATAGTCGATCGACTCAAGCTCCGCATCGGGCGAATTCAAGAGGCGATGCGCATTCCGCGCGGCGATTTCGCCCTGTTGGATGGCGATGTGCACGACCTCCAGGGGACCACAGACGTCTCCAGCCGCAAAAATATGGGGGATAGAACTTTGCTGTGTGGAATGGGTGAAAACCCTTCCATTCGAGAGCGCTATTCCAATTCCGGTGATTCCGAGAGGCTCCGTGGAGGGTGATCTCCCGAGCGCATAGAGGATTTCTTCGGCGTCGACCTGATGCCTCTGATTCTGCTGCTCGAAGTACACGGTTTTGAGAGCACCCGACCTCTGAATGCTCAAAATTTGCACGCCGGTCCGGACGACGACTCCCCGTTTCTGAAGTCCGTTCTCAACGGCGGCGGAAACATCGGGATCGGATTCTTTCAGAACGCGGGAGGAACGTTGGAGTATGGTGACCTTGCATCCCAAGTTGCTGTAGAAGGTCGCCGCCTCGAGGGCGATGGCGCCGCCCCCGAGCACAATGATCGATTGCGGCACTTCGTCGCATTCCAGCCAGGCATCACTATCGAGGTAGCCCGTTTCCTTCAGTCCCTGAATTGGAGCCGGTTCGATATGGGATCCAGTGGCAATCAGAAAGGTCTTTGCCGTGAGGCTTCGGGCGTGGGCGTCCGGGCTGAATACCTCGAGTTCGCGATCGTTTTTGAATCGCGCCTTTCCCCTGAGAAATGTGAAGCGCCCCGACTCGAGTTGACCCCTGCGATACGAGGCAAAGTCCTCGACGAGCGCGCGTTTGCGGGACTGGATTTGAACCCCATCGATGCCCTCGAGTCGCGCATGAATTCCGAACTCACCGGCCTCACGGACGAGTGCAGCCCTGTGTGCACTGGATAGCAGTGCTTTACTGGGCATGCACCCGCGCAGAATGCACAGTCCGCCAACGTCTTTGCCTCCCTCCACCACGACCGTCTTGAGACCGAGTCGGGAGGCGGTCGCTGCGGCGGCGTACCCAGCGCTTCCCCCTCCAATCACCGCAAAGTCATAAGATTCCATGGGATGGACTGGGGCACTGCCTCTACTGGAGTGGCGTGGTTCAGAGGATTTCCTGCTGAATGACCGGAAGCAAATCTTCGATCCGAATCCGCTCCTGCGTCATGGTGTCGCGTCGTCGGAGAGTGACGGTCCCCTCCCTCTCCGGGCCGTTTTCTCCAATCGTGTCGAAGTCGACGGTGACACAGAAGGGGGTGCCCGCCTCATCCTGGCGCCGGTAGCGCCGACCTATTGCCCCGCCATCGTCGTAGAAGACGTTCATGTGGGGGCGGAGGAGGTCGCGGATCTCGAGTGCTTTCTGTACAAGCTCGGGCCGGTTTTTGAGGAGAGGAAAGATCCCCACTTTGATCGGGGCGACCCTCGGGTGGAAGTGAAGCACGGTCCTGACTTCTTTTTGTCCCTTATCGTCTGTGACCTCTTCCTCCTCGAACGCCTCGCAAATCAGCGCGAGGATGAGGCGGTCGACCCCTGCAGAAGGTTCGATCACGTGAGGGACGTACTTTGAGTTGGCCTCTTGGTCGAAGTATTCCATCGACTTGCCGGAAAACTTTTGATGCTGGGAGAGGTCGAAGTTCCCTCGGGCGGCGATCCCCTCCAGTTCCTGGGTGCCGAAGGGGAACTTGTAGAGGATGTCCACGGTTGCTCTTGCGTAGTGGGCCAGTTCATCCGGCTTCTGCCAGTATTCTTCAAGGGAGGAGCGTTTGAGTCCGATGCTCGCGTACCAGCGGAAGCGCTCTTCCACCCAGTATTTATGCCATAGTTCCCAGCCCCAGTTTGGCTCTGGCTGGGTAGGGACTTCGCCGGGCTGCAGGCGGGCGACGCTTCCCGTCTGAGTTTGTACCACCTCGTCGGGTTTGATGAAGAATTCGAGTTCCATCTGCTCGAACTCGCGGGACCGAAAGGTGAAATTGCGCGGTGTCACCTCATTCCGGAAGGCCTTGCCGATTTGGCAGATGCCGAAGGGCACTTTGACGCGGCTGGTCTCGAGCACGTTTTTGAACTGCACAAAAATGGCTTGGGCCGTTTCCGGGCGGAGGTAGGCGACGTCGTCCTCCGTGGCGGCTGGGCCGACGTAGGTCTTAAACATCAGGTTGAAGGGGCGCGGTTCCGTGAGTTCTCCCCCGCAATGGGGACAGGGCGTGGAGAGCGGCCCTTCGGCTGAGACCGTGCAAAGGGCTTGAAAAATCTGTTGGGACGATGGAGATGGGCCGACGCGTGAGGCCAGGGCTGCCACGACACTTTCCGGGTCTCTCACCAGTGCGAAGTTGGGCACGGTGCGTGCGCCCTTTCCTTTCGCCCACTTGAGGAGCGCTTCGGTGTCCGGCTTGTCCTCGGGGCACAGGGAGCGAACTGTCTCGGCCCAGGGAACGGTCTCGAGCATGTC
The DNA here is from genome assembly GCA_037975925.1 of Verrucomicrobiota bacterium. GTDB lineage: Bacteria > Verrucomicrobiota > Verrucomicrobiia > Chthoniobacterales > Chthoniobacteraceae > Chth-196. Next base: position 6,670 of record JBANFR010000020.1, on the reverse strand, counting down.
CCAGACCTGGTCTGAGCGGACGAGCTTTTTACAGGAGCGACAGGTGCTCATCGGATCGCTGAAGGTGTCGACGTGTCCGGAAGCTTTCCAGATGTCCGGGTGCATGATGATCGTCGCTTCCAGTCCAACGACGTCTTCCCTGAGGCGGGTCATGCTCTTCCACCAGAGTTCCTTGACGTTGCGTTTGAGCTCGGCACCGAGGGGGCCGTAATCCCAAAAGCCATTCAGTCCCCCGTAGATCTCGCTCGATTGAAAAATCAGGCCCCGGCGCTTGCACAGGCTGACAATTTTTTCCATTCGGGTGACGGAGGAAGGGGTAGACATAGGCTGGAGACGGAGGGTTTGAAGCCGCGAGCGGGAGAGGAAAAAGCAGAAAGCGCCTCCCCGCAAGCCGCGAAGGAGGTGTCACTCTCTGGAGTCGGGTCGTCGTTGAGAAGGATATGTCTAAGGTGAGGGAGAGTTTGGTGAGCTGCTCCTTTCGGAGGATCTGTTGATCAGACAGTCGAGTGTTTGCGTGGCAGCGCTTCAGCGGGAGTGGAGTGGGCCGATGAGAATCTGCACACCAGTGAAAACGCAGAGGGAAACCCGCGAGCGAGCCCCCCCTTTTGGGGGCATGAAAGATTGAGGCCCCTTCCCTATACCAAGGCCACAACGATTCCGCTTATGAACTCCTTTTCCTCCCGGACCATCCTTCGATTCTCAACTGAGCGTGACGGAATTTCGGACAAACTCGCTGCTCTTCGGACTTTCCCGGGGAGCGCGGGGGCACCGACGGGGCGTTCAAGGGGGATCCGTTCGGGCGCAATGGTTTGTGTGCTGGCTGCGGCGCTCCCGGCAGTGGCGGTTGCAGAGGAGCCGATTAACTACAACCGCGACATTCGCCCAATCCTCGCCGAAAATTGCTTCAGCTGTCACGGCCCGGATCCTGGCGGGAGGAAGGCGGGGTTGCGTTTGGACACGGAGGCGGGGTTGTTCGAGAAGCGCAAGGGCGATCCCGCGCCCGTGATTCGAGGGAATCCCGAGGAGAGTGAATTGTACAAGAGGTTGATCACAAAGGATCAAGATGAGTTGATGCCTCCGCCGGAGTCTCACAAGGTTTTGAAGCCTGCGGAGGTGGCGCTTTTGAAGCGATGGATTTCTTCGGGAGCGCCGTGGCAGAAACACTGGTCTTTTATCGCGCCAGTGAAGGCCCCTTTTCCTCCGGTCAAAAACGGGGCTTGGGCCAAGAATGCGATTGATCGTTTTGTGTTGGCAAAATTGGAGAAGACTGGATTGGCGCCTGCGCCCGAGGTGCCGGCTCATCACCTGTTCCGCCGCCTGAGTCTTGACCTTACGGGTCTGCCTCCCAAGCCCGAGGAAACAGCCGCTTTTGTATCGGAGTATCGGGCAGGTGGGGACGAGGCGCTTTCGCGTTGGGTGGATCGCTTGATGGAGCGGCCCGCTTGGGGGGAACACCGCGCCCGTTATTGGTTGGATGCCGCCCGGTACGGAGACACCCACGGTCTGCACATCGACAATTATCGGGAGATGTGGCTGTACCGCGACTGGGTGATTCGGGCCTTCAATGCGAACAAGTTGTTTTCGGAATTTACCGTGGAACAAATCGCGGGAGATCTGCTGCCCAAACCGACGGAAGATCAGTTGATTGCAACCGGGTTCCAGCGTTGCAACATCACGACGGCGGAGGGTGGGACCATTCCGGAGGAAAACCTCGCCAATTATGCGTCCGATCGGGTGCAGACGATGGGGTGGGTTTATCTCGGAATGACAATGAACTGTGCTCAGTGTCACGACCACAAGTTCGATCCGATCACGACTCGGGACTACTACTCGATGGCGGCGTTTTTCCGGAACACGACCCAAGGGCATTCTGACGGAAACTCCAAGGACGGTCGGGGACCCGTGCTAGTGGTTCCGAACGAGATGGACCGGCCCCGCTGGGATGCATTGCCGGCGCTACTTGCGGAGACCCGGAATCGGAGGGAGGGGCGGCGAAAGGGGGCTTCCTCGGATTTCTCGAATTGGCTTTCCTCGGTCTCGGCGGAGGGAATTTTGGCGGATGTAAATTTTGGGGCAATTCAGGGGCATTTGCCTCTCAACGAGGGCGATGGGAGCGGGGTGAGCGGGCTTGAGCCCGGGAGGGGGGTGTACACCGCTGCAGGAGAACTTTCTTGGGAAATGGGAGGGAATCTGGGGCCAGCCCCGGTTCTGTCGAAAAGCTCGGTGATTCGCGCGGGAAACCTTGGAGACTTTGACCTTGATCAGGCTTTCAGCTTTGGGGCGTGGGTGAAAATCCCGAAAGGCGATGCCAAAGACCCAAATGGGGCCAAGGGGGATGTCAGTGGAACGCTTTTCAGCCGTCGAGATGCGGCGGGAGATGGCCGTGGCTATGACCTGCAAGTCTCAGGGAAGGCCTTTGTGGTGACTCTCAGTGCCGGGAAAGACCCCGGCAAGGAGTTGAAGGCAAGCGCTGGCAAACTGGTGAAGGCTGGCTCGTGGCAACATGTATTTGTGACGTATGACGGGTCCCGAAAAAATTCGGGGATCAAGATTTATGTCGATGGTAAGGAGGATAAGCGGAAGCCAGACAACAAGGCGCTTCCCGGGGAGCTCAGCATCCGCAGCTCGGGAGAGTTTTTGATTGGCGCGCGGCCCGGGAAGTCGGCTTTGGAGGGGCTGTCGGTTCAGGATGTGCGGACCTACGGACGTGCGCTGACCTCGCGGGAGGTGAAGACGCTGAGCGATGTTCCCTCGGTGCTCGCCGCATGGTCGGCGGGGGTCAAGAGGAGTGGACCGCAGAGTAATGCGCTGCTGGAATTTTTCCTGCGCAATCGCGACAGTGAATACCGGGCTGCTGACGACCAATTGGCTGCGCTGGAGGCAGAGCGCGATGCAATTCGCGAGAGGAGCCCCTTGACGCACATCCAGGAGGAGGTGAAGGACAAGATGCCCATGGCCAATATTTTGATGCGCGGCCAGTACAACAAGCTGGGGGATGTGGTGGAGGCAGTGCCGCCTGCGGCTCTTCCGCCCCTGCCTGAGGGTGCTCCGAAGAACCGTCTGGGCTTGGCCAAATGGTTGGTCGACGTTTCCAATCCTCTCACGCCTCGGGTCACCGTGAACCGATTCTGGCAGGAAGTTTTTGGTCAGGGCATTGTGCGCACGCCCGATGACTTCGGACTCATGGGGGCCGCTCCCGTGAATGTCGATTTGCTCGACTGGCTTGCTTCGGAATTCCGGGACAACGGGGGGGATGTGAAGCAGCTCTTCAAGCTGATGGTCACCAGCGCGACTTACCGGCAGTCGGCTGTGGCCACGCCTGAAAAACTGGAGCGAGATCGGGATAATGCGCTGCTTTCGCGCGGTCCTCGCTTCCGGATGGACGGGGAGATGGTTCGCGATTACGCCCTGGCGGTGAGTGGCTTACTCTCTTCTAAAATGCACGGTCCCAGCGTGCGCCCGTACCAGCCTGAGAACATCTGGGACGTCGTGGGGTTGCCCAATGGGGACACCCGCAATTATGTGCAGGACAAGGGGGAGAACCTTTACCGCAGGACCCTCTACAATTTTTGGAAGCGCATGGCTCCTCCACCCAACATGGATATTTTTAACGCGCCGAGTCGGGAGGTAAGTTGCGTGCGCCGTGAGCGCACGAACACTCCGCTTCAGGCGCTAGTCACGCTCAACGATCCGCAGTTCGTGGAGGCAGCGAGGCGACTCGCGGAGAACGCACTCAAGTTCGGGGCCGGGGATGATCGCAAAGCGCTGGATTTTATTGTGGAACGCGTCTTGTGCCGTCCGGCGAGTGAGCGGGAGCGGGCTGTCTTGTTGGAGGCGAGCAGGGATTTTGTCGCCCATTACCGACAGCAGCCGGAGGAGGCCAAAGCGCTGGTGACGGTGGGAGAGTCCGGGTTGTTGGGGGTTGCTGAGCAACCGACGCTTGCGGCGTGGACGATGGTCTGTAATCAGGTCATGAATCTGGATGAGGTCTTAAACAAGTAAAACGCAATAAACGCTTTATGAACTGCAATTCTCATTTTTTTCGGAGGCTCCCGGAGCCTGTGAAGGTGGAGCTGACACGCCGTCAGTTCCTTGGCGCGGGGAAGAATGTTTTGGGTGCGGCCGCGCTCGGATCGCTTTTGGGTGCGGGGATGGAGGCACAGGCGGCGGGTGAACTTTCCCTTCCGCATTTTGCGCCGAAGGCGAAGCGGGTGATTTACCTTCACATGGTGGGGGGGCCCTCGCAGATGGATCTTTTTGATTACAAGCCTGCGATGGCGGAGATGTACGACAAGGATCTCCCGGAGAGCATTCGGAATGGGCAACGTTTGACGGGGATGACCAGTGGGCAGGCTCGCTTTCCGGTGGCGCCCTCAAAATTCAAATTTGCCCAGCATGGGCAAAGTGGGATGTGGGTGACGGAGCTTTTGCCGCACACAGCAAAGTGCGTAGACGACATCGCCTTCATCCGCTCGATTCACACGGAGGCCATCAACCATGAGCCTGCAATCACAGAAATGCAGACGGGATCGCAGGTGGGTGGGCGGCCCTGTATGGGTTCGTGGGTGAGTTACGGGCTGGGAGCGATGAATCGGAATCTGCCAACGTTTGTGGTTTTGGTCGCCAATCCGACCAATCGCGAGCAGGAGCAGGCGATCTCGGCGAAGCTGTGGAGCAGTGGTTTTTTGCCGGGCGAACACGCCGGTGTGTCGTTCCGCAGCAAGGGCGATCCTATTTTATATATTAATAACCCCCCCGGGGTGAGTTCCGACGTCCGGAGGCGGAGTCTGGACGGGATCAACTCCCTGAACGCGATGAATTTTGACGCTTTGGGAGACCCGGACATTCGGACGCGAATCCAGCAGTATGAAATGGCTTTCCGGATGCAGAGTAGTGTTCCCGAGTTGACGGATCTCTCGCAAGAACCCCAAAGCGTGTGGGATTTGTATGGGGAAGAGGCCCGGAAGCCCGGCACCTTTGCTAACACGGTTTTGATGGCGAGACGCCTGGCAGAGCGCGGGGTTCGGTTCGTGCAGGTCTATTTGAACAACTGGGATCACCACTCCAATCTCGCCAATCGTATGCCTTCGCAGTGCAAGGACATTGACCAAGCGACTTACGGACTGATTCAGGATCTCAAAAATCGAGGGATGTTTGAGGACACTCTCATCATTTGGGGGGGCGAATTTGGACGGACCATCTATTCGCAGGGCGGACTGAGCCGTGAAAATTACGGACGGGATCATCACCCGCGTTGTTTCACGATGTGGATGGCCGGGGGCGGAGCAAGGGGAGGGACGATTTACGGTGAGACGGACGATTTTTCCTACAACATCGTGAAGGACCCAGTGCACATCCGTGATTTTCACGCGACGGTGATGCACTTGCTCGGAGTGGATCACGAGCGGTTTACGTATCGTGCTCAGGGCTTGGACTTCCGTCTGACAGGGGTGGAAAAGGCGGCGGTCGTGAAAGAATTGATTGCCTGAGGCAGGCGAAGTTCCTGCTTCTTCAGTGCTCCCATGCGGGAATATTCACGCGCGGGAGCACTTTTCATTTTCGGGGGAATTCAATCGCGGGCGCCCGCTAGCGACAGGAGGGTATGGGCCAGTGAGGGCCAAGCTGGCTCAAGAAACTTGAGCTTTATGAACTGAGAGGGGAGTGTTCGCGAAGAAACAAAGGAACACTGGTAAGATGGGGTGACCGACGGGACTCGAACCCGCAACAGCCAGAACCACAATCTGGAGCTCTACCATTGAGCTACGGCCACCATCTCTTAGCGGAAGGCAAAACTTAAGGATCGAATCTAAAATTTCCAAACAGTTTTCAGCGAAAAATGCAGGCGCTTTGTTTTCGGCGCTGCGGGGTTCAGCGGGGTGGGGTGTCGCGAGCGAATCGGAGTTCTGTGGTCCGCGCGGAAAGAATAGCCAAGGCCCCCAGCGTGAACGCGGTCATCAAGGTCAGAATGGAGAGCGGGAGCTGAGAATCGTTGCACCAGTCGTAAAGGAGTTTCGCGCCGCTCTGGGCCTTGAAAGCAGAGTTCTGAATGTGCCAGACGAAGACCTTTGTGTTCGGTGCCACCTGGGGTTGGTCATTCACGAAGGGCAGAGGAAGCGGTTGGTTATTCGCGAAGGGCAGAGGAAGGGACTGGATGTAAACCGTTCTGAGCGTGATGAGCAGAACGTTAGAAATGAGGATTCCCGTCCCGCAAAAACAGAGCCACGCCGGGAGTCGATACAGGATTGCGAGGACTGCGCCGACTAGAATGATGACCTGTGCGTGGATGATCCCATTAATTCCACCGGGACAAAAGAAGCGGAGTGTTGCGGCGCTCATCACAATTCCCAAGGTCCAGAACAGCAGCCAGAAGCGTGTTCCAACAGGTTGGGCACCCTGGGTGGGGCTGATTTTCAGCAGAAGCGCAGTGAAAAATACGCCGATGGCTACCACGGCTCCGCCGTTGCCAAAGGTTCCGAGGAGACCCGAGAAAAACTGCGGTTTGCTGAGCTCGGGCATTTCTTTGGCGAACGTCTGTTTGCCGTCATGCCATATCACCACCCACCATTTCAAAAAATCCGCAGGCAGCGGTATCCAGTCGCTCATGCCGAGCGCGTCGAGAGCTTTGGAGGGCAAAAAGGTGGAGGCCGTGTTGTACGCAAGGGTTTTGGAA
>JBANFR010000019.1:0-37000 GCA_037975925.1 Verrucomicrobiota bacterium | reverse complement strand
GGAGGCAAAAAAACGGGTAACAATAGACGCTGTAGAGGTCTTTTGGGGGATGCCCGGGTGCCCAGCTGTTCTGGAAAAGATCTACCCAAAATCCGCAACTTGCCGCGAGGTCGTTGGACAAACTGGGAGGCCCCCCGCTTTCAGGCCAGTCATGCGTGAACCAAATCGCCGCGGCATCGTTCGGGTGGCGCACCCCTGCAAAGGCCGTGCTCGGGCGAATTTTGAAGCGATTTTCGGAGGCCCAGGAGGAGGAACCGATCGGACAGAACCCTTCGGGATCTTCACTCACGGCCACGCACCGGAAGTGCGCGGGGAACTCTCCCGTTTTGGGCTCGAGGGAGGCAGCATGGGGATTCCAAATTTCCGGCAGAGCGAGAAGGGATGTCGTGCCGCACTGATAAAAGCGGTAAGACTCCAGGGAGTCCGTGATCTCCCACGGGCATCCCGTGGGTGGAAGAGGGTTTGGAGTATCCTCCGCATTTGGGACCCCGCGCAGGTGCAGGCGGTGGAAGTAGGGGAGGTCCTCGATTCCGCGAACAACCCAAGCCTTCGGGTGCGGATTCGCGGCATTGGGGACCCGGTTCTGGAGGGAGAGGAGCGTCGGGAAATGATCGGTGTCGTACTGGTCGATGAGGTTGGCTCCAATTTGCAGGATGTGGACATCGAGCGATCGGTCCCGTTGCTGTTGATAGGAGGAAGAATCGCAGGGAGTGGCAGGATCTTGGAGGGATCCGGGATGATCGATGGCTGCGGCCTTCCCGAGGGAACCAGCAGTGATCGACGCCTTGAGGAGTTCAAAAAAATCGGCCTCCCTGCCGGCGTTTGCGACTGCGGACAGCGTACCGATGTGGGTTGCTTGACCAAGGGCGGAGTCCGTCGGAAATCCGTGTTGGTACCTCCAGCAGAGTTCCGCCGGGTTCCATATCAGCCCAAAGGATGCATGGATTGCCTCCGGTGTTCCCTCCGGGCAGTAGCGGGGGTCCTGTGGTGGGAGACTGGCGCTGGGGCCTTTGGGCGTGATCCAGCGGATTCGGCTCAGAGGAAAGCGGGTATTCACGAGAGGCTCACCCGGCGTGGCCTCGAGTGAACTGTTTCGACGAAACGGCTTTTGGACTCGGATTTCCAGGATAGCGGGGTTGATCACAGCATCCCCTCCGGCAGCGTCATTGCCTCCGCGATAGTTTTTACACAGCAGAATCTCTCTCGGTTCGCTTTGGGGGTGGTATGGGAGATCCCCGGGAGCTGCGGGCGGCACAATCAGGGGACGTTCCCACTCGTGGGTGAGCGGGTTCCATGTTCCGTGCCGGAAGGAGGGTTGCTCGAGTGCGCGCGAAAAGTGGGTGAGATACTGGAGACTCTCGAAGGCTTGGTTTTTCTGCGGGCCATCCGCGAGGGCGAGTACGAGCTGGATGAGGTGTTTGCGGCTCACTATTCCACGGTTTGTCAGCGTCTGGCGTCCGGATGCCCCCCCCGGGTAGGATGCGGCACGGATGAATCCCTGGTTGATTGGCCCGCAAAAGAGGAAATTCAGGTAGGGGTGTGCAAAGGGCGGCTCTTGGTTTTGGGCAAGGGTCGCTCCGTTTCGCCACGTGAACAGTTTGGAAAGGCCAGTGGATGGAAAACCGATGCAGGTCAAATCGGCGAGGCCGCAATGGCCCCTGCGGGCGGCGCTTCCCGCCGGGAGAAGGCTTGTAGCGCACCCGGCCACGTTCAGATCCAAAAGCCCGCCGATGTCATAGATCTGGTAGGCAAATCGATGGGAGACGCTGGATAGGCTTCCCAGTTGCCAGCAATTGGAACGGCTCCACGCTGTGGGTTGCTCCCCATTGTTCTGCACCAGAATCCAATCCGGGGGCGCCCATTTCCATGCGTGCGTTGTTTGGAGGGAGTCAAAGGCACCTTCTCCGGCGGGCGTCATTTCATGGACCGAAGAGCGCTTTTTTCTCGGGAGCAAAGCGGGCAAATTCCAGCGGGCGGGCGAGACGAAGCGGCCGTCCCGCCCGGGCGTGGTGGTTGAAATGCCAGACGCTCTGCAGGACGGAGGAAATTCGCCCGCCTGTGGGAAGACCGCCTGCCCAGCGTGCTCTGCGGCGGAGGAAAAAAAGGGAACGCCCGAGGCACTTTGTTTCAGGAGGTTGGGCGGAAGTTGAGGATGTTTTCCGGCAGGAAAGGGAATGTGGCTACGGGGGGTTGCTGGCATCCAAAGGGAAGGGCTCGGGTAGGGGGGCTGTGCCTGGAGCGGAAGGGAGCCGGCGCGGATTTCCTGCTGCAGGTCTTTGAGGATCAGCGCCGTGACGGAATCGAGTTGAATTTCTCCGAGGTTGGCGTCGGAAAAACGGGAGGCGAGTTTTTCGGCAGAGATGGCCCGCACGAGGAAAATGGTGAGGGAGATGGCACTCAGAGCCAGGAGACTCAGGGTGAGGATGAGGGCGACGCCCTGCTCATGGGAGCGATCTGCGCGAATTGAACGAATCGGCGCCTCTGGTGCGGGGGCGTACCCACGATGCGGGAGCTGCCGGCTTGCGAAAGAAAAGGGGAGGGGCAAACGGCCTGTGAACGGCCGAAAGTGCCCTCCGAATCGAAACTTCCTCCAACGGCTCATGCAAACGATACGGTTCCGACTGGGGTGGCGGTTGTGGGTGTTTTTTCTTTTGCTGGGGGGCTGGGGGGCGCTGCGTGGGCAACCGGGCGGGTCCTTGGGGATATTCGACTCTTCTGGGGGGTTCCCGGGTGGCGTACCCTGGCGGGTCCCGAGCGAAGACGGGCGATGGAGTATCGAAATGCGCCGGGTGCGTTTGCTCGCTGAGGGCGAAGATCATCCGCTGGAGCCGGTGCGGGTCAGGGTGCAACAGTTCAAAACGAGTCAGGGAACCGATTTTTTCCAAGTGCAGGAAACAATCAGTGGCGCGCTCCTTCAAACCTGGGCTTTGGGAGCTTGGATCTATCATTCCCGTGAGGGGACAGACTGTATTGAGCGGCAGTTGCGCTTCGCTTCCGGGGCGCTTCCGGGGCGAGGCGAGGGGCTGATGGATGGACAAACCCGAAATGGATCCTGGAAAAACTGGCGGGAATTTGAGGAGTGTGGGTGGATTCGCCCGGAGTTTTGCGTGGGGGTTTCACGGTGGGCGGGTCGCGATTATCTCATTTACAGGGAGGCATCGCCTGAAGTGGCCCGATCCATTCGCGCGGGGGAAGGAAGGTGGTGCAAGGTGGCGGGTATGATGTTTCCCGTGAGGACGGGTTTTCGCTCTGCCGTGGTGCAGCTTGAGTCGCGCCTGCCGAAGGTTGTTCAACATGGAGGCGCGTTTTTCCTCTACGACTTTGATCTGGATGGGACGGGCAGTTTGGAGATGCCGCTCAAGTTAAGAACCTTTCTGGCTGACTGCGAAAGGCGGACTCGGGCGGCGTTAACGGAAACCGTTCGGCCGTTTTAGGCGTAAATCGGGTTTTCCCGCGGGATTTGCCTCGGGGCGACAGGAGGGGGGCTTGCGGAATTGGGAGTATTTTCAGAGGCGCCGTGGAAGTGATGAATGGGGAAGAGCGGGAGGGGAAATAAGAGAGTTTACCCGTTTTGAATTTCAACCTGAGCGTTATCAGGATAGGCTGCCATCATGATTTCCCCCAGATGTCAGGCATGGTTTTTTATTAGGCTATTTTCCGTCTCGATTGTGTTTTTGACGCAACCTGGTTGGGCGGTCCCGGAATGGCCTGAGTTTCGGGGGCCTTCTGCCAATGGTCATTCGAACGAACAGGGTTTGCCAGTTCAACTGGGGGAGAACGAGAATGTCGTTTGGAAAACTCCGATTCATGGAAAGGGTTGGTCTTCTCCCGTGGTATCCGGAGAGCGGGTATGGTTAACCACGGCCAAAGAAGATGGAACGGAGCTTTCCGTTTTGGCTGTTGATACTGAGTCAGGCCGAGTTGTGTTCGATGAAGTATTATTTCAGGTGTCGAATCCTCAGTTTTGTCACAAATTTAATAGCTATGCTTCGCCAACCCCTGTGATTGCTGATGGAAAGGTGTTTGTTTCTTTTGGTTCTCCCGGAATTGCTTGTCTGGATGAAAAGACGGGGCGCAAGATGTGGGAACGGAGAGACTTTGTGTGTAATCATTACAGGGGGGCGGGTTCCTCTCCAATAGTGTGGGGGCGTTTATTGATTCTGAACTTTGACGGTAGCGATGCCCAGTTTGTGGTTGCGCTCGACTGCGAGACGGGGCGAACCGTTTGGCGAACGGAGAGGTCTATCGACTTTTTAGATTTGGATGCGCAGGGTAAGCCAGCTGGAGAGGGGGACTATCGGAAAGCCTTTGCAACCCCGGTGGTGGTGAATTGGGAAGGAAAGGCGCTCCTGATTAGCAGCGGTGCCAAGGCGCATTACGCTTATGATCCCCTGACAGGCGAAGAAATTTGGCGCCTTGAAGAGCGGGGTCAGCATAGTGCATCCACGCGTCCCATTGTTTCCGGCGATACGGTTTATATTCAGACGGGATTTGGAAAGCCCCAATTGTTGGCCTTGCTTCTGGGGGGTCGGGGGTTGATTGCCGATACCCAAGTAAAATGGCGTATCAAAAAGGGGGTTCCTAACAAGCCGAGCATTCTGATGATCAATGGGAGTCTCTTTATGATTGATGATGCGGGAATGGGAAGCTGCTTGGACGCGAGCACGGGCGAGTCTTTTTGGACCCAAAGGATAGGCGGTAACTTTTCTGCATCCCCGATTTTTGCTGACGGCCGGATTTACGCATTCAATGAGGAAGGAAAGGCTTTTGTCATTGCAGCGGAAAAGGAGTTTAGACTGATCTCCGAGGGGAAATTTGAGCATGGATTTATGGCTTCTCCTGCCGTGGCGAGGGGAGCCTTGTTCTTGCGTTCGAAGACTGCTCTCTACCGAGTCTCGACGAATCGTTGAGTTGGTAAATCGGGGCTCCTGAAGACCCCAGTGCGCGTGTACCGACCGTGCCATGGTCGAAAAGGGTGCGATTCGGGCCTGTGGCGCCTCTTTTCCGTGCCCGTTGGCGGCTGCAAAAGCGTGGACTGATGTGAACTTCCGGGTCTCCCGGTTGCGGGAAGGTCGGAATCGACGGAAATCGTTCCGAGTCCGGACGGAATTGTGCCGGAGATGGGACGGCTGGAAGCGATCTTCAGACGGTGAAAACAGGGAACCCCACGAGTGCTCAGCCTCTGAGAGGGGCTGGCGCCTGCGGCCTCAGACATCAAACTTCCCCAGCACATCGGGCGCTCTCCGACTGAACATCTCGCCGGGTTCGGGCCGAGTGTCTCTCGCTCCACAGCCGTCCCCGTCACTGCGGAACCCAAACCCTTGGTCGCGCTCTCGCGGACTGAGCGTCCGAACAGGCGTTCGCCGAATCTGATAGAAATTTGTTACAACGCCCCTCCGTTGCGGAGACGACCGGGGCCCGATGGGCAGAAAAGTGGCGACATCGTCTTTATGAAAGAGCTTCCCCAAGAAAACCGACGCCTTCGCAGCCCTCATTTTTGGATTCTATTCGGACTCCTCTCCTTGGCCTGCTTGGGATTCAGCGTCTGGGGTTTTCCCCAAGCCTTTTCGATTTTTAATCTTCACGTGTCCATGGATCGGGCATCGGCGCTGAATGCGGCGCGGGTTTTGGCGCAAAAACAGGGGTGGGAATTACCCGGCTTCCGCGAGGTCGCACTGTTTGAATCCGACAGGGACGTCAAAAACTTTGTTGAGCTGGAAGCAGGAGGCAAAGAGGCATTTGCCCGGATGCTGAGGGAGGGGCTGTTTTTCCCTTATCGTTGGCGGATTCGCCATTTTGTTCCCGGGCAGGAGAGGGAGCGGACTGTCTGGTTTACGCCCGATGGATTGCCTTATGGTTTTTCGGAAACGATCTCCGAAAAGGAGGCCGGCGCGGCGTTGTCAGTAGAGGAGGCGCGGAAGCTTGCGGAAGAGGGGGCGCGTTCTCCCTGGAATGTTCGCTTGGAGGATTGGAGGCTTGTCGAGCATTCCGAGGAAAAACGAGTGGGAGGACGCCTCGATCACTGGTTCACGTATGAACGGCCGGGACTGAAGTTGGGCGAAGGGACTTACCGTCTCAACCTGGAGGTCTCGGGGGACCGGCTCACGGCAGTCTCTCATTTCATCAAAATACCCGAGTCCTTTGAACGTCGGTACGAAGAGATGCGATCGGCGAATGAAACTCTCGCCAGTTTTGCGGGCAGCGCCATTCAGCTTGTCTACATGGGAGGCGCGCTCGTCTCGCTCGGGATTTTGGGTCGCAAGCGTTGGCTGATTTGGAGGATTCCGCTGGTCGCGGCCGGCTTGGTCGGCGGGCTGGAGCTCATCGCATCCCTGAGCCAATGGCCCCTCCAATGGCTGTCGTACAGTACGGGTACGCCCGTGCAGAGTTTTGTCGCAGACCATCTGATCTCCGAGCTGAATGCGGCGTTTGGAAACACGCTCACGTTGGCGATCAGCTTTATGGCTGCGGAAGGCCTGACGCGCCTCGCCTTTCCCCACCACCTTCAGCTATGGCGGCTCGCAAGCGACCCGCTCTCTTCAACCCGGTCGGTTTTTGGGAGGACGCTGGGGGGCTACTGGATGGTTGGGCTGCATCTGGCCTATGTGATCGCCTTTTACCTGGGTGCTACGCGGCTTTTGGGATGGTGGAGTCCTGCCGATAGTATGGCAGATCCGAATGTCCTCTCGGGATATCTCCCCTTTCTGAACCCGATCGCCAGCGCGCTGCATGCGGGATTTTGGGAGGAATGCCTTTTCCGGGCATTACCCCTGGCAACCGGGGTTTTGATCGGACGGAAGATCGGGTGGCCGAAGGTGAGTCTGGTGATCGCCATGATCGTGCAGGCCCTCATTTTTGCGACGGCTCACGCGAATTACCCCTCATTTCCTGCGTATTCCCGAGTGGTTGAACTGTTGGCCCCCTCGCTCTTTTGGGGATGGGTGTATCTCCGGTTTGGATTGTTGCCGGTGGCCTTGTCCCACTTCGTGTACGACGCGGTGTTGATGTCGATGCCGCTGTTTGCGACCGCAGGGCAGGGGATGTGGATGCAGAGGGTGCCCTGTGTTTTTCTGATTGGTCTGCCCCTGTGGATCGTGGCGTATGCGCGGATTCGAAAAGGACGATGGATGGAGGTTCCCGACGAGCTGAGAAATGGCGGATGGCGCGCTAACCAGAAGCTTCCTGCCGAGGCCCCGGAACAAGCGGCCGATAGCCCACAGGAGATCCGGAGTTCCACGTTCCGACTGTGTGCGGTGATCGGTGTCCTGTGCGCCGGGGTTTGGATTGCCCTAAAGCCGTTTCAGACCGATGAGCCCAAGCTGAAAGTCTCACGCAGGGAAGCGGAGAAGGTCGCACGCGCCTTCCTGGAATCGCGGCAAATTCATCTCGGGAACGAATGGATATCCCGTACGAGCCTCCGGAATGGAGATCGGGGAGGGAATGCGACGGAGCTTGTGTGGAGTGAGGGAGGCAAGGCGCTTTGGTTTTCCCTGCTGATGCATCGATACCTCGGGGAGCCGTCCTGGAGTGTCGATTTCGTGCGATTTGAGGGTGATGTTGCGGAGCGCGCGGAGCGTTACTCTGTGGGCGTCACGGGGGATGGAAAGCCTGTGGGGCTTTCCCACGCGTTGCCGGAGGCAAGACCGGGGGCCTCCCTCGAGGTGACGGCCGCAAGGGAGATTGCGCTTCGAGAATTACAAAACGAGACCGGTTTGGCTGCGGAGCAGGTGGAGGAGATCTCGGCATCCCCCTCGGAGCTCCAAGCGCGGCGGGACTGGATTTTTACATTCAAGGACAAGGCTTTCACTCTTCCAAAGGATGCACAGGCTCGCATCGAGGTCCGCTTATCGGGAGATCAACTGGAGCGCATTTCGCGGCATGTGTACGTGCCTCACGAGTGGATCCGGATGAAGGAACAGATCCGGGCAAAAGTCCGAACCCTGCGGAGCGCGGCGAACCTTGTGCCTTTCCTGCTGATCGTTACCGGCTTTTGCGTGGCGGTGAGGGCTTGGGCGCAACATCGGTTTTCGCGGAGTTTCTTTTGGCGCTGCCTATTGCTTCAGGCCGGGGTGGATGGTCTCCTTTTTTTCAATGGATGGCCCAAAACCCTTGCGTCATTCAGGACTTCGGAACCGTTTGGAAATCAGTTGCTGCAGGCATGCCTGCAGCAACTGGGCGAGGGACTCTCCATGGCGGTGCTGGCCCTCATGTTGAGCGCTTTGTACGGCGGCGCCCATCGCCCATCGCCGCGCACGAATTCGAGAAACCTCTTCCTTGGACTCAGCCTGGGGTTGGTGTGGATTGCAGTTTCGGAGATGCAAGGGTGGTTCGAAAAATCGCATTTTCCCGCATGGTCCAATTACAGCGCAGGCAACACCTGGTGGCCCGCACTGGACGGAATCGGAGCAATCACGGAAGTGATCGGGCAATCGGCCGTCTTTGGAATGGTTTCATTTGTGGCGCTCAAAATTTCACGAAGGGGACGGCACGGTGGGTGGGTTGCAAGCGTCTTTGTTTTTGGCATCGGGTTGGCGTTGTCCCTGTCGAATGGTTCGTCTGAGACCTGCGCTGCCGCAGTCCTTCATTCCGCGCTTTTTGCCAGCATGCTGACGCTGGCTCATGGTTATGTATTCGCGAGGCAGCCGGAATGACTCCCACTGACGCTGCTGTTTTTGAATCTGGGCCAAGAACTCAAAACCGTATTGGCCCCGGCTTATCCCGGTCAGGCACTTCGGGGCTTGGTGGCTTACAGTCTCCTGATTGCCTTGATCCGCTGGTGGTCCAAACGCACTCACCGCGCTCCGGAGGAAAGCCAGGGAGTCTGAACGAGGTGGTTCGACCGGGGAGCGCCCATGGCATTCGGTTTTCTGATCCTTGGGTGTGCGCCCATGCTCGAGTCGGATGCGTGCGGCGTGCTGATGCGTAGACCCGATGAAATCGGGCGCAAGGCGAGCCTCTGCGTCGGTGAGGATTTGATCGAAAAGGGGAGTGTCTCCGGCGGGAATCGAACCCGCATTAGCGGTTTAGGAAACCACCGTTCTATCCATTAAACTACGGAGACCCTTTGTTCACCCGAGGCGACGAGCTCGAAGCGAGCCAGAAGACTAACACCGAATCTCCCTCGGTGGGAATCCCGAACTTTGTCTGGCGCAGAAGTGCATCCCAAGCGGGAGGCTTCTGACTCAAAAACAAACTGCTGAGGGATTTGTGGGGGTGCTTTCAAGCGTTGTACCCCCCGGGGACCTACTTTCTTGAATCAGCGGCAGCGAACACCGCGGGCACTGATCCATTTTCCTTTGCGGACTATCTTTTCAAAACGAACCCCCTGTTTTTCAAAGGCTTGGACGACTTCCTGTTCCTGCTCTCTCAAAACGCCGGAAAGGACGAGGTGTCCGCTGATTTCAATGGCTTGGGTGATGGTTTTGGCGGCTTCGATGAGAATTCCGCTGAACAAGTTGGCGGCAACTACGGGCCACGTCCGCTCTGGGGTCCATTTCAAAACGTCGGACTGAGCGAGGGAGACGCGGCGGAGTCCGTTGTTTTTGACATTTTCACGGGCGGTTCGGATGGCGTGTCGGTCGAAGTCAGTCCCCAGGGAAGCGGAGGCACCCAGGAGGCGAGCGGCCATGGCAAGAATGGCGGAGCCGGTTCCGAGGTCCAAAAACTCCCATTTTCCGGAGGGGAGTTTGGCGGCGATGTCAGCGAGATGGCGGAGGCACATGGCGGTGGTGGCGTGTTCGCCTGTGCCGAAGGCCATGCCTGCGGGGATCCAGAGTGCGGGGGGATCCCCCGCGAGCAGGGCGGCTTCGCGTTCCGCCGAGGTGCTCACGATGCTTAATTTGCCGCGTACTTTGATGGGAGCCCGCTGCGGCGGATTGCTGGCGGTCAACCAGACGGCCTCGCGGATTTTGCCCGCGTGAGTTTTTTGAAGTTCCTGCGCCTCTTTTTCGGTAAGTCCGTGTGCCTGCACTTGGGCGGAACGTGAGCCGGCGTTTTCGGTAATCATGACGCGTTGAGGACCGAGGTGAGCGAGCGTTTCAAACCAATCCTCTGCGCGGGCTGCGGAAGTGCGTTTGATCCAAGAAAAGCGGTGTGGGTCGAGAGCGGGCATGACGGTGCGGGCGAAGCGAGAATGGATGAGGACCTAGCCCTGAGTGTGTCCGAGATCCGGAGCGCTTGGAAAGCTCCGAGGGGGGTGGGGGAGTTTGGGGCCGATTGCAGCGGTGGGAGTGCCGTGGAGGGGCAACTGGCGCGGGGTTTGCGATGTGAGGAAGTCTTGCAGAGGGGGGGTGGGGGAGGCTCTAATGAGCGCTCGCGCTGAATGCCGGTGTGGCGAAATGGCAGACGCAAAGGACTTAAAATCCTTTGGGGAGCAATCCCCGTGCGGGTTCGAGTCCCGCCACCGGTACCAGCGCGGAAAAATCAGGCGCTGGTACTCGGAGAGTATCCCTAGTGAGCAGCGCAATGTTCAACATCTCTTCCAGTATCCGTCTGCTTCGCCGGCGGCCATTCCACCGTCTCGTGTTCGCTGATTGCCGATGATTCTCTGATGCTCAGCGGTTTCAAAGCCGTGGGTGAGGTGACAGATCGATGAGCGCTCGGATTCACTTTCCCGCACCCGGAGTCCCCTTGTTTTCAGGAGCCAATAGCATCAGAAGAAAATAATCGGGAAGTCGTATGGGTCCCCATACATACCTCGATGAATGCGTGCCGATTCATCAACACCCGACCCAGCGTTGCCGCTCTCTGCCGAGCGGCAGGAGGAGTTTGTGTGCTTGCTCAACGACACCCATGGACTGCTGCTGCGTTATGTGATGACGCTGCTCGGGAACCGGCACGATGCGGAGGATGTGCTGCAGCGCGCCAGCGTCGTGATGTGGCGACGGTTTGAGAGTTTCGAGCGCGGTACGGATTTCATCGCCTGGGCGACGACGGTCGCATTTTACGAGGTCCGGAACTTCCAGCGCGTCACGGGGCGCAGCCGGCTGGAGTTTGATGAGGAACTCATGGAGACCCTGGCGGCCGAGCGGGTGCAGCATGTCCGCCAGTGGTCCGCGCGCACGGAGGCGCTGGAGGAGTGTGTGGAGAAGCTGGACGATGCGAGCCGAGCTTTGGTGGAGGCCATTTACACCGAGGGCATGCAGGCCATCGAAGTCGCCGACCAGCAGCACTGCGCCCCGAAGACCATTTACAACAAACTCAACTTCATCCGTCGTGCCCTCGCTGAATGCGTGCAACGGCGGCTCGCGCAAGCCTCGGTATGAAAACAGACATTCCGCTTCAATGGCATCGGCTCTTCAGTGCTGCGCTCAACGACCAACTCAGCGACGCCGAGCGCGTGGAACTCGCCGCAGTACTCAAATCCAGCGCCGAGGCCCGCCAGCTCTGGTTTTTGTATCAAGACAACGAATGCTCACTCGCCAACCTGAAGCCACGCCGTGAGGTGAAGTCTCCGCGCACCGGTTTGTCATGGATTTCCTGGCGACCGGTCGCGGCGGCGGCTGCTGGCCTGGTGCTCGGAGTTTTCAGCGCTTCGCTGGTGTACGGCATGCGGGCTTCCGCCTCGCACGTGAAGCGTCAGGACATTGCGATCGCGGAGCCTGGCTTTGAACACATGCAGGGAGAAGTGGCGAAAGGCTTTCCCAGTGGGACGGGCGCGTGGACTGCCGATGATGCGGAGGTTGTGGCCGGACCGGATGGTGGGCGTGTGCTTGGTCTTCGCCCCTGGGAGAAAAATCCCTACTCGCGCGTTGTGCAGATCGTGGACGTGAGCCATCTCACGGCCGACGGTGAGAAGGAACTCGTGCTCGCCGCATCCTTTCGCACGAGTGACCCCCAGCATGCGAGCCGTTACAAGCTGCGGCTTTTCGGTTTCACCGAGACCGCCGATGCGGTGCCGCCTTTTCCGCTCGAAACAAAGGAGTCAGGCATCGTGACTCTCTCGCAGGTGCTCGATGTGCCCGCGGGCACGACCGGTTGGCAGCGCTTTTCGACAAAAATGCCGATGCCGGCCGGGGTGAGATCCGTCGTTGTCTGGATTGGGGCATCCACGCGTCCGCAGCCGGGGCCGAAGGTCACGCACTTCGTGGATGATGTGACGCTGACTCTCGATGTGCACCAACCCGTTGCGCGCTGAACTTCGAAGTGCAGGCGAAGGTCGCCTCTGGCTTCAGCGCCAATCTGGTCCAGTGGATGTCCCCATTTTGATTTCAAAAAAACCATGAAGCCTCTCGGGTGCCTTCTTGCCCTTACCGTCCTGATGAGTCGCTCTGCGCAGGCTCAGGACGTTACTCCACCGTCGGAAATCAAAACGCTCCCGGGTTTTCGCGTGGAACTTATTCATGCGGTGGATCGGAAGAGCGAAGGCTCGTGGGTGGCGCTGACGGTGGATCCTCAGGGGCGCATCATCGCCGCCGATCAATACGGGGGACTCTTTCGCGTCACGCCGCCGCCGCTGGGCCGGAGCCAGGCCGCGCGGGTGGAGAAGCTGAAGGCGGACATTTCGGGCGCGCATGGGCTGCTCTATGCCTTCGACAGCCTTTATGTGATGGTGAATGAAAAACCGAACACCGCGGGGCTGTATCGACTGCGCGATACAAAGGGCACCGGTGAGTTCGACGAGAAGACGCTGCTGCGCGAAATCTCCGGGCAGGGCGAGCACGGTGTCCACAGCCTCACGCTCGCACCCGACGGACGCAGCCTCTACATCGCTTGCGGGAATGACACGGCGAATCCTGGCTTCCAGCACACGCGGGCGGCGGGCCCGCTCGGGGAGGATCTCGCGGTTCCGCGCATCAACCGAGGCGCGACCTTTTCCGATGCGCGTCCGCACGCCTTCACGGCCAAGGTTTCGCCGGACGGCAGCCGCTTTGAACTCATCGCCGCCGGGATGCGCAACCACTTCGATCTCGCCTTCAATGCGCTCGGCGATCTCTTCACCTATGACAGCGACATGGAGTGGGACGCGGGAACGCCGTGGTATCGGCCGACGCGCATGGTTCAGGTGTTGAGCGGCGGCGATTACGGCTTCCGCGAGTCGTCCGGGAAACTGCACGGCTACTGCGAGGACATCGCTCCGCCACTCTGCGAAGTCGGCCCCGGGAGTCCGACCGGCATGACCTCTGGCCTCGGCTCGGCCTTTCCCGCGAAGTATCAGCAGGCCATCTACGCCTGCGACTGGACCTATGGCACGCTCTACGCCGTACACCTCACGCCGCAGGGCGCGGGCTACGCGGCGAAGTTGGAGGAGTTTGTTTCCGCGAAGCCGCTGCCGCTCACGGACGTGCTAATTGGCAAGGACGGCGCGATGTATTTCTCGACCGGCGGGAGGCGTGTGCAGTCGGCGCTGTATCGCGTGAGTTATCACGGTCCGGAGAGCGTCACGCCCGCACCCATGACGGTGGAGACGCCGGAGCATCGTTTGCGCGTGGAGTTGGAGAAGCTGCACGAGGAAGGCACCGGTCCGGAGGCGTTGGAGAGAGCGTGGCCGCATCTCGGACATCCCGACCGGCTCGTGCGGCACGCTGCGCGTGTGGCGATCGAGCGGCAACCGGCGCAACTCTGGGCCACGCGGGCGGTGCCGCGGAGCGACTCGTGGGCCGTCATCGAAAGCGCCATCGCTCTCGCGCGTCGGGGCGGCAAGGATCATCAGGCCGCGCTGCTCGGACGGCTCAACGGCCTCGACTTCGGCCAACTCGACGCCGCGCAGCAGCTCGCGTTGGTGCGGGCCTATCAGGTCAGTCTGGCTCGCTCCGGTCTGCCCGTGGACGATATTCGCGAGGCGACCGTGGCTCGTCTGGAGATGCTTTACCCTGCAAAAGGCAACGACTTGAACCGCGAACTCGCCATCGCGCTCGTCGCGCTCGATTCGCCCACGGTCGTTGGGAAAACGCTTGCGCTCCTAAAGACCGCAAGTGACGAACCCGTCGCGTGGCTGAGCGCCGACCTGCTCGCGCGCAATGACAGCTATGGCGCGAACTTTCTCCGCACGGGACCCGCTCGTCCGAATGTGCAGCAAATCGCCTACGTCCACACGCTGCGTCACGCTCGAAGTGGGTGGACGCCGGAGCTGCGGCAAGAGTTCTTCGCGTGGTTTCTCACCACGCGGCCATGGCAGGGCGGCAATCAGTTCCGCGGCTTCCTGGAGCAGATCCGGGCCGACGCGCTCGCGAATGTGCCCGATGTCGCGGGGCGCAAAGTCTTCGACGACCTCTCCACGCTGAAATCGCTCGATGCGAATCCCGTGCCGATCCGACCGCCGCGTGGCCCGGGCAAGCATTACACCGCCGACGATTTGCCGACCTTCGCGCCCGCCGCGCTCCGAGGTCGCGACTTTACGCGTGGCCGTGAGCTTTACATCGCTGCGGGATGCCAGGCTTGTCACCGCGTGGGCAATGACGGCGGCGGCATCGGCCCAGATCTCACCGGTGCAGCGAATCGCTACACGCTGCGCGACCTACTCGAGAGTATCATCGAGCCGAGCAAGGTGATCTCTGATCAGTACGAGAGCACGATCCTCGAATTGAAGGACGGTCGTACCATCTTCGGGCGCGTGAGCAGCGAGGAAGGTGGCATCCTGCAGGTTGTGACCGATCCTTCTGCGCCGAACCGGACGATGGACGTTTATAAGTCCGATGTGAAAAACCGTCAGGTCTCGCCGGTGTCACTGATGCCTCCCGGCCTAATCGACAGCATGAACCGCAATGAGGTTCTCGATCTCGCGGCCTACATCCTCAGCGGCGGCCAGCGGACCAATCCAATTTTCAAAAAGTAACCGCTCATCATGCCGCCATCCCGTCCTTGTTTTCTCCTCCTGCTCGCGCTGCTGCTGCTCCCGCTGGCCACCTCTTCGGCGGAAAAGCTGGAGGCGCGCATCGGCCTGCATCAGGGGCACGGCGTCATTTTTGTGAACGGGCGGCCGGTTGCGCCGCAAATGTATTCCGGCACGGAGCACAGTCGGCAAACGTGGGCCGGTCGGCCGCGGCGGAGCATTGAGGAGTTCACCGCGCAGGGCTACGGAATCATTCAAACCGACTTCTGGCTGAAGTATTCCCTTCGCCCCGACGGATCCCTTGACGTGGACGGTATCCGCCGGCAGCTCGCCGGCATTCTGGAGGTGAATCCGAAGGCGATGATCGTTGCACGGATCAATATTTCCGCGCCGGCGTGGTGGTTGGCGGAGAATCCGGGAGAGCGGTGCAAAGTCACCGCGCGCGAGGGCAAAACGGAAGCCTTCGGTGGCAATCGGATGGAGAGTCTCGCATCGGAGCGTTATGCGCAGTTTGCGGAACGGCATTTGCGCGACTTTATTCGCGCCGTCGCAGCGCTTCCGGAGGGTGACCGCGTGATCGGATTTCACCTCGGCGGCGGCGTCTATGGCGAGTGGCACTACTATGGGATCTCCAACGAGCCCGACGCCTCGGCCCCGATGGCGGAAAAGTTCCGCGCCTTCGCTCTGGAGCGCCACGGCTCGATCGACAAGATCAACGCCGCGTGGAAGACCACCTTCAGTCAGCTCGACGAAATCGAGGTGCCGACCTTCGAGCGGCGCTACCAAGTCGGCGACGGTGACCTGCGCGACCCGCAGCGGGACCGCTTCGTCATCGACTACTACGAGTGCCAGCAACGAGTGCTTTCCGCGCTCGTCACACGCCTTGCGCATTCGATCAAGGAAACGTGGCCGCGGCCCGGAATCGTTGGCGTGTTCTTCGGCTACTTTTACGGCGGCTTCACCGTCGGCGCGCAGGCGAGCCAGCTCGATATCGAGACGCTCTTTCGTAGTCCGGATGTAGACTACTTTTCCGGACCTTATGGGTCGCGGAATATGTTCGGCTCGGGCCTTCCGCGCACGCTGGTGCAAAGCACCCGCCTCAACGGCAAGCTGTGGATGACCGAGCACGATGGTGGTTCGCATCTGCGGGACAGCGAGACGATTCGTTTCCCGGACATCCCGCGAAACGAAGCCGAGTCGATCGCACGGATGCGGCGTAATTTTATGCACGGCCTCGCCGAGGATGCGGGCCAGTGGTGGTATGACTTCGGGCCGGGAAATCAGACTGGAAGTTGGAGTTCGCCCGCGATGCTCGCCGAGGCCAAGAGCCTGCTCTCGCTCGCCAACGACGCCCTCCAACGCCCTTATGAAAAGCCCGCCGACGTGCTGCTTGTCTATGACATGCGCTCTTTCCTGCTCATGCGTCCTGCGGTGAAGGATCGCCTTACGCCGAAGATTACGGAAGCGCTCACTGACTCCCTCCTCGGTAGCGGCGCGTCTGTGGACCGGGTTTTCCTGATGGACCTCGAGTCTGTGGACCTGAGCCGTTACCGGCTCGTGATTTTTGGCAACACGTTCCTGCTCGATGCCCAGCAACGTGCGTTCATCAAGGACCGCGTGATGACAGCGGGCCGCACCGTGGTGTTCATGTCCGCTGCTGGCTACTGCGATGGGGAAAAAAACAGCACCGCCGCGATCTCTGACCTCGTCGGGATGCAGATCGAAAAAACAGCCGACAACGCGGACAACGTGGCAGTGAAACTCGCGGGTGAGGCTGCGGAACTCGACGCGCGCGGTGTTGTCAGCCGCTTCGCGATTCGCGACACCCGGGCGCGTGTCCTCGGCAATTACCGGGACGGCGGCATTGCTGCAGCGGAGAAAGACGTTCGCGGCTGTCGCGTCTTTTATTTTGGGGTGCCGCTGAAGACCTCGCTTCGGGCATGGAAGGCGCTGCTTTTTGAATCTGGCGCGCGCACCTTTGTTGCCGGGACGGTTGAGCGCGACTACAGCGTGATTGGTGGTGGCATCATAGGTCTCTACTCCGTGGAGGGCGGCCTAAAGACGATCCACCCGATGAATGGTGCGCCGCGCGAAGTGCCCTTCGACCCGGTCTCAGCGCAATTCTTTGACCTCCAGACAGGCAAGCCGCTTACGAGCCCCCCAGGTGAACCCCGCTAATTCGGCAACGTCTTTCCCCCCTCCGACATGTCCAAAGCCCGCCCGCTTCTCCTCGCCCTCGTCCTTTGCCTTGCCACGCCTTTGCTCCCATGTGCGGCACAGGAACACCTCTCGCCGCATCAGCGGGTGATCCTGGAATCCAAGTCACCGTCACCGGAGGAGTATCGCTTCCGCTTTGATCTTCCCGCCGGGCCGCAGTTCACGGAAGCGGAGAAGGAGGCACAAAGGGAGCTGGGCAAGGGCGTGATGCCGATGGTGATGAAGGCTTTTGAGAGCGGCGCGGAAAGCGTGCGGATTCCGCCGGGAGATTATCGCTTTGAGCAGGAGCGCTGGCAGGGGGCGAAGGTGATTTACCCGTTGGGGTTTGAAGACATGCAGCGCGCCGCGACGCACCCCTTTGTGATCGATGCCACGGGAGCGACGTTTTGGTTCGACCTCGACGACAAGCAGATGCCCCCGGGACATCGGTGCGTCGGTTTTCGAAACTGCCGCAACATCGTCTTACGCGGTGCAATCATCGACCGTGGCACACGCGGCTGCATCGAGGGCCGCATCACGCGTATCGACCGCGAGGGCAATCGGTTTGAGATCCAGCCCTCTGCCGGTGTCGTGGTGCCCACGAGCTACAAGGTGGCTGATGAGCAGCGTTTGTTGCCCTTCAAGAGTGACGGCCGCTTTTGCGTGCCGCTCTACGACATGCAGGCCGGTGTGCGGAAGCTGCGTTACAAAGACATCATGCCCTCCGAAGGCGGGCGTTACTGGGTGAACATGCTCGAGGTGCAGCTGATGGAGCGCATTCACGATGCGAACTGGGAGCGTGCCTATGGCGATCTCGGCGTGTTGCGCGTGGGCGACGGCCTTTCCTGCATCTACACGGGTGCCGGCGCCGTTGTGCTCGAGGATTCGGCGAATATCACCCTCCACGGCGTCCATGTTTATGTGGCGAAAGGCGGCCCCAGCGAAAGCGGTGGCGATGGAGCCCATCTGTGGAAGGACTGCTATTTTGGCCCGCGCCCCGGCACCAGCCAATGGAAGGGCGCGGACGGCTTCCTGTGCCGCTCCACGCGATATGGCTGTGTGATGGATAATGTGACCATCCGGCACACTGCGGATGATTTGCAGAATTTCCACGGCATCTGGGGCAAGGTGAAATCCGTATCCGGCAACGAGGTCACGCTGGAGACCAATGGTTCGCTGCTTCCCACGCTGCACAATGCGCGGCCCGGCGACCGGCTGCGCTTTTTCCACCGCAAAAACGGCCGGATTCTGGGCGAAGCAAAACTGACCGCGCTGAAAGATTTTCAGATCACTCTCGATCAGGACGCCACGCCCTTTGCCGGGGCGCAGGCCGAGTGGCTCGACCACGAATGCGCGGGCTGGGTGGTACAAAACTGCCGTTGGGAAGACAATTTCCAGCGGCTGCTCCTGATGGCCGGCCCCGGCACCGTCCGCGGCTGCACCTTCACCCGCATGGGCAGCAATATTTCGCTCAACACCGGTATGGGCCTCGTCGGCGGCATTCCCAGCGACATCACCATCGCCGACAACCTTTTCCTCGATGTCAGCTCGCGCCCGCATCATCCCGCCATCGAGGCCCGCGCACACAATGCGCAAGGCGAGGACGGCGTGCCACCCATCGAGCGCCTCCGCATCACCGGCAACCGCTTTCATCGCAGCGGCGGCCCCGCGATGCGACTGGTCGGTATCCAAGACTCGCTCGTTGAGGGCAATCACATCGACGCGCCCGTCCGCGCGTCCGTCATTGCCAAGCCGAAGGATGCAACCGACCACCAGGCCATCGTGTTGAAAAGCAGCCGAGGCGTGAGCGTCAAAGCCAACACGCAGCACGATCCAGAAAACCACACGCGAGTGGATGCCGTGAGCGGCAGTCGCGTACTTGGGCTCGAAGCGACAAAGGATATCACGCTGGATGGGGTGAAGTTGGCGGATGCTCCGGCAGGTGAACCGTCCCGCAAATGATTCAGCGGGCCTCCCGCGCCGGGTGGGCGTGAGGGCTGCGATCAGGCCGAGCGGTTGGGGAGCCATTGCGGCGTCGGCTTCGGGAAGTCCGGGAAGCGCTGACGGCTAAGCAAAGATGGTGTCGCCCGCGAATGCGATGTGGCGCTCCGGCGCGCCTGCCGGCAGCGCCCTTGCCCGTGATTTAATTTTTGGGGGATTGCTGGGCACTGTGGCGGAGTTTTTCAAGCCTCTCCCGGTAATCGGGTTTCATGGGTGAAAACTTCACGTGGACACGGGGCGCGGCGGCTTTGAGTTGGGCTAGATCGCCTTCAGAGATATCCGAGACAAACAGCTCCAGCCTCTCGAGTTGAGGGAGGCTCAAAAGGTGCTTGAGACCGCCCTCATACGTGACCGATGCGTAGGCGAGGCGCACCGCTTTGAGCGTTTGAATTTTTGCGACACTGCGCAGGCAGGCGTCGTCGACGGTGAGGATGTTGTAGGCGTACAAGCTGAGGAACTCGATGCGCGAATGGGCTGCCAGTTCCTCCACACGTGCGATCGTGGCGGCCGTTTCGGCAAGCTCTACCGATTTGAGTGCGGGAGCGCGCAGCGCCTCGATACAAAAATCTCCGGCTGTGCGGAGGTATTCCAGGGAGGGATGCTGGCTGAGCGCCTCCGCCGCCTCGGGGGTCGGTTTGTGCATGTGGTGCGTGTCGAGACTTTTGAGGTTGCGCATCCTCCCAAACTTGGCGGCCCCTTGGCCGCTGATCGGATTCACGCGCAGGTACAATTCGACGGGATCCAATGCCACCAACCGGTCCATATCTGCATCACGCAGCGCCATGTGGTTGAAATAAAACGCGCGCGGTTTGAGCGAGGCGACTGCCTCCCAATGCGCGTCCGTCAGAGGCCAGGCGGAACTCAAACGGATTTCCAGCAGGCCATTCTTCCAGCGCAACTCCGCGCCCGGTTCCCCCGCATGGCTTAAGGAAGTGGGCTGTAATTGCTTCAAGACTTCCGGGAGATCCGGAAGTGGCGGGGGAGCGGGCTTTTGGACCGACCCTTTTGCTTTGGAACCCGCCTCGGGAGAGGCCCCGGGTTCTGTTGCACCGGAAGCGACAACCGCAGACAAAAGAATGATGGCGATGGGGGAATACAGTCTTTTCATAAAAGATGTATAGAGAGGGGTTTGTGTATCGCATTCAGGGGACTGGAAGGTGATGGTAGACCGCGATGGCGGCGCTTTGGAGATGCCCATGCGGGACACTCGATGGCTTGGGGGAAAGCGATTTCGGTGCGGAACAGGGATGACATGCGCGGCGCGGCGCAGCGGTCCCTACGATTCTTCGACAGAAACCAGACGCTCGGAAGTGGAGGGAAACAAGACTCCCTATTGAACGCGAAAAGGGATGTCGGGAGCCACGCGAATGGAGGCGTTTTCTAAGACTATGGAACCATTCCCTCGGCTCCGTTGAGTGGAGCCACTTCCGTGGAGAGCGGGAATTGTTCTACTGCGCGGCGTGCAGTGGCGGAAGCGTCAGGCCGTGCAGCAGGTCCACCGTGGCGGGGGAAAGCGTACCGTCCTGGTAGACTTCGCAGTTGAACATCAGCACGTTTTGAAGCGACCGGAAGCGGTTGAGGAGGGTTTGGAGCTGTTCGGGTTGCATCCGTGGCGGGGCAATCTCCGTGTCGCGCTTCCTGTGATGCCAATCCTTTTCCATGATGATCGCGGAGCTCGCCTGGCGTCCGGCATACGCTCCGGAGGAGATGCGTCCGGCATCCCCGGGCTTCAGGGTTCCGCGGATGGTCGGGTCCGCATTTCCCTCTCCGGCCAGGTAGTCTTCGAATTCGGTGGCCGCAGGGAGAACCCACGGGTTGAAGCAGATCATCCGCTTCGGGTTGCCGGCTTTCGCAGCGGAGGCGAGGCGTTCCCACGGGGCGCTCCGGTAGTAGTAGTTCGCGGTGCCGTCATCAAACCACCACCCAGCGACTTTCTCCCCGTAACGCTCCCCGGCTTCGCCGATAATGGCGGTCCAATGGTTCCAGAATTCCGTGGTGTCCGTTTTGAAAAAGCCGGAAGCCTCCTGCCATTTTGGATCCGAGTTGGATCCCAGATGGTAGTAGAGGAAGAGGCGGATTCCATGGGGGCTGAGGGCATCGGCCAGTTCGCCGATGAGATCGCGCTCGCTCGTGCGGCCCGGGAGGATCCGGTCGAGAGAGCGCAGGGGGGCCGGGAAAAACATTTGGGCGTGGGAGGTCGTAAAGGTGACAAATTTCGCCCCGGTCTTGACCACCTGCTGCACGAAGGTCGCCACGTCAAAGTCGCGAGCGGCTTCGGCGTACGGTTTGGGTGTGCCCTGACGCGGGACTACCTCGGAGGTCCAGCAAATCATCAGACCGTAGCCGGCCTCACGGAACCACCGAGTGTCGGCTTGGGCGCGCATTTGTTGGGCGGCCTCGTATTGGCGGCGCTGGATTTCGGTGCGGACGACTTCGATCGAGAGGACCTCGACGGTGCCCTCGGAGGTTTTATCGGGATCGGTAATACTCAGAGTGAGGGTGTGTTTTCCCTTGGAAAGGGAGAGGGTTCCCTCGAGTGGAAGGCGCCGCCACGGGTGTGCCGGGATAAAAACCGAGGGGCTCTGGCAGCGGGACTCTTCGGAGGAGACGGCGACTTGAAGCGGCTTCTGAACGTCGTGGCTGAAGAGGACGTTGACGGCGTACTGGCCTGCTTCGGCGACGTCGACTTCCCAGGTGGTCTGTCCGCCGATGGGCCATTGTTTAACCTGGAGGCGGCGGTGGTCATTGATCCAGGCGCGGAGGTTATTGGGGTTTTTCCCATCGTCGGCCATGAGGACGGTAACGTCGTTGGGTTTGACGACGAAGTCGGGAACAAAGGAGGCGCCGCAAAGCGGGGAGGCGAGGGCGAGTGCGAGGGAGAGTAGCAGCGCGGAGCGTCTCACGGGGGGGGACTGGATCATGGGCGGATGATCTCCCGGATCCCTCGAGAGGGACAATGGACGGATGGGACAAAATCTTGTACGTTTTGCACACGGTGTCGAACTGAAGTCTCAAGACGAAGTCTCGAATATGAAGTCTTCCGATTCGAAACATCCGATTATCTACCGCCAAAATTCGCCGATTTTTACCGAGGGCGAGGGTTGTACACCGATGGCTTTGGCGGCGCGTTTACATTTCCCGATTGTAGAATTTCACCATGCGTTAGTCGGACCGGAGTGGGGTTCTGAGGGGCGATTGGAGTCGGATTACCTGCACCACGTAAATCTCGTGGTGGGTGGGGAGGCGTGGTTATGGCGGGGAGGGAAGCGGTTCGATCTGAAGCCGGGTTTTGCGTACCTGCTTCCTGGGAATCTTCCGGCGCGGCGGGAGTGCCCGGAATATTACGAGACGTTTTACCTCAAGTTTCGCTGCGAGTGGTTTGCCGGAGTCGATTTCCTGTTGGACTGGCCGGAGCGGGAGCATTGCGTGCTGGGTCCTTGGGATCCTCAGGAGTGGCGTGCGGAATGGTCGGAGCCGCTGACGGTGAATGCGTGCATGCGGATGCAGGCGCAATTGGTGCGTTGGATTGCGGAGGCGGTGCCGGATTTGGGGGCGATTGTGAGGCGGCATGTGGATGGGCATGCGCGCTTTGAGGCGGCCCTGGGGCTGATGGATGCGCGATTGGATGCTCGGCTGCGGATGTCAGAAGTGGCGGCGGCGCAGGGGGTCGGCGTGCATGCCTTCTCGATGGCGTTTCGGCGGGTGTTCGGGCTGTCGCCCAAGGCGTACTTTAATCGGAAGCTCAACGAGGCAATTCTGCGACGGGTCACGGACACGGATGTGTCCATGAGCCGCATCGGCGAGCATTTTGGTTTTTCGGACGAGTATTATTTCAACCGCTTTTTCACCAAGATGAATGGTTTGTCTCCGCTGCGGTATCGAAAGCGGAAGCAGTCTCGTGGGGAATAACCCGGGGCCGAATGACCGCAGGCGTCCGGTTTTCGGGGGTAAGCGGGGCGGGCGTGGGGGATCAAGGATCCTGCTCGTGAGCGGGTTGCGGTCGTGCCACCAAGCCCTGTGCGTTTCCCGATTGGCATGCCCTCCAAACCCTGCCTCCGCCCGAGGGTCAACATCGGTGGCTCTGCGGGTGTGAGGAGAGGGCGTTTTGGAGGGGTCAGGGATTTTGAGGGGAATTGCTCGCACGGCGCCCGAGTGCGCTGACTTCCTCATGGAGCGACTGGGCGAGGGATTTGCGGTCCCCGTCCGGCGGGCGGGAAGGGCCGAAGTGGACCCTTGCGAGGGTCGATTTTCGGGAAATGAGAGCCCAGAGACAGTCCTGAAGGTGGCGGTCGCCGAAGTAGGCGATTTCGTCGACGCGAGAGCCGTCGGGGTTGAGGTACTCGAGAAAGGCCGGGGTGATGTCGGCACCGGTGCGGAGTGCAGGCTGCAGGAGTGCGGGCTGGAAAGGGAGGACGGCTTGGCCGTTGGAGCTGGTTCCTTCGGGGAAGAGGGTGACCCGCAGCCCGGCCTGGATGGCGCATTGGAGGGCTGCATTGGCGCGTGCGACGTCGGTGCGGCGTTCGCGTTGGATAAAAATGGTGCCGGAGGCGGCGGCGATCGGGCCGATGATGGGCCACGAGGCAACTTCGGATTTGGCGACGAAGACGGTGGGGTGGAGGGAACTCAGCACGAGGATATCGGCGAAGCTCACGTGGTTAGTCACCTGAAGACCGGCGCAGTGGGGTGGGGGCAGCGGGCCGGTGACGCGGACCTCCATGCGGAGGTGTTGGAGGAGGATGCGGCTCAGGTTCTGGAGTCGCTTTGCGCGGAGCAGAAGCTGCGGGGGAGGGTCGTGAGCGAGGTCGGGGGTCCCCGACTTTGCGAAGCTCAACCAGCCGTGAAGGAGCTGGGCGAGGACCTTGACGGAGCGAAAAATGGAGGGGAGTTTTCCGAGCGAGTGAGGCCTATCAGCCCAGGAAGGTGGCGGCACTTGGCGGGAGGTTTTCAAGATCGAGCAGGGTCAAAAAGTCGATGGTCTTAAATTCGCGATCCAGGGCCGGTGGCGCGCAAATTTTGGCTCCCAGAGAGAGGTAGGCGTTGAGGAGTTTGGGGGCTTTGACGCGGGGCAATTGGAGGTCGTTCGCGGAGAGGGGAGGGCATTCCCAAGCCGGTAGGGGGCGAGTGCGGAGGGGCTCCGGAGCGAGGTGATCGGGGGCGAGTTGGTGGTAGAGGCCCCAGCCTTCCGCGGGGATTTGAGAGGTCAGAGAGCTGCATCCGAGCAAATACTGGCAGGAGTGCTGGCGGGCATAGGCTGCGATGCCGCGCCAGAGCAGGGAGAGCACGTGAAGATTGCGGTGTTCCTGATGGACGCAGGCGCGGCCCAGTTCGAGGACGCGGTCGCGGATGGGCTCGAAAGGGGTGAGGTCAAATTCCTGGGCGCTGTAGTAGCCGCGGTGCAGGGCCGCCTTTGGGCCGGTCTGCATGCGGTAAGTGCCGACCACTTCACCCTCGCATTCGACGAGGAGATGATCGCAAGCGGCATCAAAATCATCCTCGTCACGGAAGGTGAGGAACGAAGATTCGAGTCCTTCCTCGAGTTCGAGGTTGAACACAAAAAACCGGAGGGTTTGGGCCGCCTTCACATCCTCGGGGGTGGAGGCGAGGCGCGCCGTGTAGTGGCTGCGTGCAGAGCCGCGTGCAAGAATTCTGCGGCCCATGGCGGAGGGCCGGGGGGTGGAAGGGGTGTTGATTTCGGTCACGGTTAGGGAAGTTTGCACTCGAGCG
This sequence comes from Verrucomicrobiota bacterium, assembly GCA_037975925.1. GTDB lineage: Bacteria > Verrucomicrobiota > Verrucomicrobiia > Chthoniobacterales > Chthoniobacteraceae > Chth-196. The sequence continues at coordinate 12,309 of JBANFR010000019.1, read as the reverse complement.
TGGCGACTGGATGGAGTCTGGGTGACGCCTCTGTGACAGTGGGGAGGGTTAGACTTTTGGGGGCATTTTGTCGCGTCGATTTGATTGGGTTTTTTGGGGGAGCGGGGGCGAAGTTGCTTTCCGGCTTCCGGGGTGCCACCGGAGAGGGAGGCAGCTGCGAAGGGAAAAGGCAGGGGATGATTTTTTGCCAAGCACACGTTCCGGGGTACTTTAGGAGTGCGATGCGACGAGAGGTGGAGATTGTGAATCCGTTGGGTTTACACGCGCGGCCGGCGGCGGAATTTGTCCGGTGGGCGCGGCGTTTTCAGGCGGAGGTGAGATTGATCCACGAGGGACAGGTTTTCTCCGCAGCGAGTATTTTGGATCTTCTGAGCGCGCATCTGTGCTGTGGTACGAAGGTGACTTTGGAGGCTGTGGGGGACGAGGAACAGGCTGCCTTGGAGCGGCTGAGTCTGCTTTTACTGGAATTTCGTGATCGGGAGGTTGCGGAGGGTTGTCTGCGGGAAAGCCCGCCGCCTTGAAGAGTGGAAGAACCTCGGACCGGGAACGCCGTTGAGCCGCGCCTGAGCGGGGGCATTGAGGACGGGAGGGCTGCCCTGTCCGTCGCGACGCACCGAGCCGCAACCCCGTGAGGGGTTGCAGCGCCGTGGAGATGAATTGGGGCGCCGCCGGCATCCCTCCGGGATGGGCTTCCTCACGGAAGCGCCGGGGGGGCGCACCGAACGCGACCGCCCGGTTCATGGCCTCCAACCCTCCGGGTTGGAGGGCGAAGAGCGGTGCGGGTGAATACGGGGATCAGACGGATCTCAAAACCCGGGGGCAAGGCGGGGCAAACCGGCGGCTGGGAGCAGGGCGTTCCCAAAGGCGGAACCTCATTCCCAGCCGGACGCATTTGCCGATCTTGAAAAGCCCACCCTCTTGAAAAAAACGCCCCCAGTTCGACACGCCCCTAGCCGGCCGTGGGCGGTGTAGTCTCCGTATCCAGTCGGTCGCAGGTGATGATTTTGTCCCCCACCGTCTTCCATCGGTAGAGGGGGACCGTGGATTCCCGGCGGAGTTCCTTAAAAACCTCTGGTAGGTCGCGTTTTTGGAGGGTCCACTCTTGGAGTCCCTTCTCGCTGCAGGAGAGGATCCGGTGATGGCCTTTCAGTTGCCGCACACGGCCGAGTATTCGGGAGAAACCCTGGGTTTGGGTGCGGGTTGTTTCCCGATCCATGGCGAGAAAGCTGTAGGGGAGCGCGCTGAGGTCGAGCCCGAGTTCGTCTGCAAGGGCGGACCATTCGGCCTCTTGATGAGCCTCGGAAGGGACTCTGGCGAAATGATGGCACCAGTGTCGGGCATTTTCCGGGCGGAGTAGCGGGCAGGCGTCGGCGTGCGTACACGGCGCCGCGATGCGCCAGGAACCTTCGGTTTGAAAAATCTCCCGGACCTGCGCGATGAGTTTTCGGCTCGATTCGTGGGTGGCCGATTCGACCCACAAGATGCCAGCCGCTCTCTGGAGTTGTGGAATCCAGCGCGAAAGTTCTTCAGACGACAGCTCAGTGATGATGTGGCTGAGGAGGACAAAGGCGCCTTCGCAGTGGAGTTCGGCGGGCGTCGAAAGATGAACGGGTATTTTGGGAGCCATTTCCCGAACCCGTGCCGCCGCAAAATTCCGCGCCAGGGGAGAGCGGTCGACAAGGGTCAGCGAAGGGAATTTTCCCGGCCAATGAGCGAGGACGCGGCGCGCGGCGATTCCGCTTCCGCAGCCGAGGTCGATGAGCGGTGCCTCAAAGCGCGGGGCAAACTGGCGCAGTTGCAGTTCGCCAAGGACAGCGTCCCATTTCCAGCCGATGCGTTGAGCGAAGGTGGCGTCGTAGAGGGCGAGGTCGGATTCGCTCTGCCAGTAGTCGGTTTTTCCAGCGGTCCCCTGGAGGAACCCGGAGCGGAGCCTGCGGAGGGTCTGGATTTGGGAGGGAGTCCAGCGGCTCATGGCATTTCCCCAAGGTTCTGGGCGAGGCGTTGGTGGCGGATTTGGAAGGCCTCGAAGAGGTTTCGGAGCTCGGAGCGCAGGGAGGCCTCGGGGCGTCCCCCGGATTCGCGGCGGATGGCGGCCAGCATCAGGTTTTTGCCCGAGTGCTCCGGTTCGACAAATTCGAACACTTTGGTGCGGTAGCCGTGGAGTTCGAGGAGGAGGGCGCGGATGCCATCGGTGAGGATTTCGGCCTGTCTCTCAAGAAGGATGCCGTGATCGAGGAGAGGAGCGAGCAGGGGTGGCGGAGACAATTGGGGACGGAGTTCCTGATGGCAGCAGGGGGAGGTGAGCAGGAGGGTGGCGTGATGGGAGATGCCTTGGAAGAGGGCGTCATCGGTTGCGGTGTTGCAGGCGTGGAGGGCGACGAGGACGTCGATGTCCTGGGGGGGGTGCCATTGGTTAATTTGGCCGACTTCGAACCGGAGTTCAGGAAAGCCTAACTCGCGGGCGGCGGAGTTGGAGGCGGCGACGAGTTCGGGGCGGGCCTCGATGCCGACGATTTCTGCGCTCCAAGCGCGCTGACGCAGAGCGAGCGCCAGGGCGAAGGTGAGGTAGCCTTTGCCGGCCCCCATGTCTGCGACCCGGAGGGTGTTTTGGTTTTTCCTGCCGCACTCGTCGAGCAAGTGGCCGAGGAGTTCGCTGAAGCGCTGGATTTGGCGAAGTTTTCCGGCTTTCCCCGGGCGCGGGAGTCCCCGGGCGTTGGTGACCCCGAGTTTTTGAAGGAAGGGTTCCCTTGCGAGGGCGGCCTGTTCGGGGTGGATGCGGTCGTGCTGGAGGGAAGGGGGGGTGAGGAAGGTGGGCCGTTGGGCGCGGACGGTGATGTGGCCCGAGCGCTGGCGTTGGAAGAGAAAATCGCCTGCGGTGGTGAAGAGATGGGCACGTCGCCAATCGCGAGTGAGGGCGTCGGCGAGGAGCTGGGTGCCCTCTTCGGGCGGGTGGTTTTGGGTGGTTTCCCGGGTGGGGAAACAATGCACCAGACAGAGGCGACGCCCTTCTTTGAGTTCGACTGGGCGGGCCTTGAGGTTTCGGGGGCCTTTTTGCGGATGCTCAGGCTCGCTGAGGGTGAGTTTGACAAAGGTGGAGGCCTGCCAGGAGGAGCGGAGGTGATGGAGGAACTCGGTGGCGGGAAACATGAGAAGGATGTGGGTTAGCGCAGGGGCAGGGGGAGTGCCACCTCCGTTTGTGGGGGCGATGGGGGCGAGTTTGACAAAAGGAGGATGGCCCGCCTTGCGGAGTCGGCCTTTCCGGGTACCTTGGGGGGGTGTAGCAGGTGGCAGACGGTCGCTGCTTTGGGGGTTTCCCTGAGGTAGAGGAAAGTCCGAACACCCCCAGACAACATGCCGTGTAGAACACGCGGGCACTTCGGGTGAAAACGCGGGGTGACGGAAAGTGTCACAGAAAACAAACCGCCACGGCTCGAAAGGGCTGGGGTAAGGGTGAAAAGGCGGGGTAAAAGCCCACCGCCCGACAGGCAACTGGCGGGGCACGAAAAACCCCATGTGGTGCAAGACACAACAGGGGGCGCAGGGCGTCTGGCCCGTTCCGCTTCGGCGGGACCGCTTCCGGGTATTAGTCGCACCCCGCTTCGGCGGGGCGCTCTGAGCGGGGGCCGGGAAACTGGTTCCTGTTTTCGGGGTGAGAGAAATGACCGTCAGGGGGGGATCCCTAGGATTTTCCCTGACAGAATTCGGCTTATCGCCACCTGCTGCACATCATTTTGCCGGCCGGCCCTCAGGAAATGGGAGCGGCTGAGGAAGCAGTCCAGTGGATCCCATGCAGAGTCGCGAACCTATTTGGAGTTCGAACCTCCGCCTGGGCTAATCTTCTTAACAACCGTGAGGCCGCCGGCCTTCGGGCTCGCATTCCAGCCTTCGGGACCCCCAGTGAAATGACCGGCGGCGAAGGTGTCGTCGATGATTCGGAAAACGTAGCACTCGCAGGGATTGCGCGGGCCCGGGAAAGGCAGCTCCTTTTTCACGTCCTCGCGTTTGAAGGCTCCGGCGGAGAAGCAATCAAAACGCGGCCCGCCGTCACCGAAGGCTGCGTAATCCTCGTCCTCGGGGAAGGTCAGCTTGGAGATTGCGTGGGTGTGCCCGTGGAGCAGCGCGACAACGTTGGCGTTTCTGATGACCTCGTAAAAGGCCTTGCGGCGTTCCTGATCCCACCATTGACTGCGTGCCCCGTAATCGAAGTGCTGGACGATGACGACCGGCGCACCCACGGGTTTGATCGTCGCGAGAGCGTCTTTGAGGAATGAAAGGCTCTTTTCCGGATCCCACATTGAGCCCGGCTTGGCCCCGGTCTTGGCGACGTCGCCCGGGTACAGGTTGACATTGATGAAATGAATGCCCTGCCATTCCCAGGCACTGTGCAGGCTGTCCTCGGAAAGTCTCGAAAGCATCCCGGCTTTCACCATCGCCTGATTGCGCTCGCGCAGGCCCTTGCGGATCGCGCCGGTCTTGGAACCTCCGTCATGGTTGCCGGCCAGGGCGATGACAGGGAAGCGCCGAGGGGCCGCGCCCTGCCATGGGAAAAGTTGGTCGAAATCCTTCCATTGCGCTTCCGACCCGGCCTCCGTCAGGTCGCCGGCAACGATCATCGCCTTCGGTGCGGGCACGGGACCCTTCCCCTTCATCGCCTCAAAAAGCGGGCCCTTGGTTGGCCATGGACGTCCCGGAAGCGTGGCGAGGACATCGAGTGTGCGGACGACGTGTTGATTGTATTCCTCGGCAGTGAAGGGCGGCTCGCACTGCTTGTAGACCATTCCCGTGTGGACATCAGAGACGAGGTAGAACGTGAGATCTCGGGCCAAGGCGGAGGTGGCCGAGATGAGGAATGCGGAGGCCAGCAGGATCAGTGAAAGGGGGGATCGCATGGGGGTTTTCTGAGCGGATGCGCTCATTGAGTCAAATAGGGGCTTCCTTGGGCGTTGCGGTCTGGGTGGGGCCGGCAGTGGGCACCTGGAGCGCTGAGGCAATGTGGTCGGGGCGCGGGGCGTTGGCTCGGGGCGTGCCTTAGACGGTTTGGAAAAAAGCGCCCTTGGGCTCCCTGTTTTTAAAGGGGTGTCTGGCTGCATTCCGCCCTGTCCGAGCTGGCTCCTAAGAAGGGGCTGGAGCTCGGATAGTATACCGTTTGAGATATCCTCTTTTATGCACAACCGTTTCCCTCGCTCGAAATCCTGGCCAAATCTGCTTCTGACTCCGCTCTGCCTTCTCGGCAATGGCGTCTGGGTGAATGCGCAGGAAGCTCCTCCCAATTTGGTTCCCCCGGCGCTTTTTGCGGTGCCGGAAGGCTTGGAGGTGACGGTTTGGGCCACCACCCCGCAGCTGTACAACCCCACCAACATTGATTTCGACCGGTTCGGCCGTCTCTTCGTGGCCGAGGGTGTCAACTACCGCAGCCATTCGAAGCGGCGCCCGGAGGGCGATCGAATCGTGGTACTCGAGGACACCACGGGCTCGGGCAAGGCCGATAAGGTGAGCACTTTTGTGCAGGAGCCCGGGTTCCTCTCGCCCCTGGGGGTTGCCGTGTTGGATGACAAGGTTGTCGTTTCCCAGCCGCCGGACCTGATTGTGTACACGGACACCAATGGCGACGGGAAATTTGACCCTGCCGTTGACAAGCGGGAGGTGCTTCTCACGGGCTTTTTGGGGCGCAACCACGACCACAGTTTGCACTCGGTCACGGGGGGGCCTGACGGCCTTTGGTATTTCAACCAAGGCAACACGGGTGCCGAATTTACGGATCGCTCGGGTAAGACGTTTCGGATGGGGAGTCCCTATGGTGCCAGAGAAATCGCCGGGCAAAAAAGCGATGACGGGCACGTGTGGATTGGCGGATTTACGGTGCGGATGAATCCCGATGGGACTCAGGCGCGGATTGTGGGGCACAATTATCGGAACAGTTATGAGCAGACGGTGAATTCGTTTGGCGAGCTCTACCAGAGCGACAACGACGATCCGCCCGCCTGCCGGGTCACGCCGATCCTGGAGGGGGGCAATGCCGGGTTTGCATCGAGGGACGGGAAACGGGCCTGGGCGGCGGATCGGCGTCCGGGTCAGGACACTCCGACGGCGGAGTGGCGCCAGGAGGATCCCGGGGTGATGCCTGCGGGGGATATCTACGGAGGGGGCTCGCCGACGGGGGTCGCATTTTATGAAAATGGAGCGTTGGGCGACTCGTGGCGCGGCTTGCTGCTGGCGTGCGAGGCGGGGCGGAACGTGGTTTTTGGGTACAAACCCAAGCCGGCGGGAGCGGGTTTTCAGCTGGATCGCTTTGATTTTCTGACTTCCAACAAGGAAAAGCGTTTTGCGGGGTCGGATTTCCTCGGGGGTAAACCGAGTAATGAGCTGGTCACTCTCTTCCGTCCCTCCGATGTGGTGGTAGGTCCTGACGGGGCGCTGTATGTGGCGGACTGGTTTGATCCCCGGGTGGGCGGGCACGCGGACAAGGACGAGCTGACTTGCGGGACCATTTACCGGATTGCGCCCAAGGGTTTTGTTTCCAAGGTGCCCAAGTTTGATCTGGGGACGACCGAGGGCCAGATTCTGGCGCTCAAGAGTCCTGCGGTGAACGTGCGTTATAGCGGATTTATTCGCCTGAAAGCTCAGGGTGAAAAGGCGGTGCCGGCGGTGGCAGAGGTGCTCAAGGATGCGAATCCGTACGTTGCGGCGCGTGCGATTTGGTTGTTGGCCCAGATGGGGCCGTCGGGGGAAAGCCGGGTCCGGGAGCTGTTGGGATCGGCGGATGACAATGTGCGTCTGGTGGCGTTGCGGGCCTTGCGCCGGGCGGGGCAGGACCCGGTGGCTCTCGGAAAACGGATGGTGAAAGACGCCTCGGCGGCGGTGAGACGCGAAGTGGCGGTCAGTCTGCGGGATGTTCCCTACGCTCAGAGCGGAGAGCTGCTCGTGGAAATTGCCAAGGGGTATGACGGAAAGGACGCGACCTACCTGGAGGCCTTCGGGTTGGGGTGCGAGGGCAAGGAGCGGGAGGTGTACGCGGCGCTGCGCCGGCAGTACGCGGCAGGTGCCGAAGACTGGTCATCGGCATTCGCCGGGATTGCCTGGCGCTTGGGAGCACCGGAATCGGTGGCGGACCTTCGGACGCGTGCACTGTCAGCGAAGCTCCCGGTGGAGGAGCGGAAGCGGATGTTGACCGCCCTTGCATTTGTGGACGATGCGAAGGCCGTGGAAGCGGTGGCGGATGTGATGGCCGACAAACAGTCACCGCTCCTGGAAGATGCCAAGTGGTGGCTGACCAATCGCAGCTCCAATCTGTGGAAAGAGTATGGAGTGGAAGTGGCATTAGAAAAACGGGGCATCTCGCTGCCAAAGCCCGCAAAATTGGTGAGTGTGATTTCGCCGGAGCCGCCAACAACCCCTTCCACTTTGCCGGCAGTGAAGGACATCGTGGCCCTGGCGGGGGACGTGGAGCGTGGCCGGGCGGCGGCTGCCGTCTGTCTGGGCTGTCACAAGCTCGGGGCTCAGGGAATGGAGTTTGGACCCGAGTTGACCCAATTCGGAAAAACACAACCCCGCGAAGTCATCGTCAACGCGCTGGTGAACCCCTCGGCCGAAATCGCCCACGGGTATGAGGCGTCCCGATTGGAAACCAAGGATGGTATCAAGATTGACGGTATCGTGGTTTCCGGGCCGGACCCGGTGCAAATCAAGTCCGTGGGCGGAATGGTGCAGAAGGTGGCGCGTGAGCAGGTGAAAAGTTCGACAAAGCTGACTCGTTCGCTGATGCCCTCGCCGGAAATGCTCGGATTGGATGCTCAGAAGATCTCCGACATCGTGACCTACCTTCAGTCGGATAAAATCCGGTAGTCGTCTGGCGCTCTGAGGATCTGCCATCAGGATCCGGAAGGCGCCGAAAAACAAAACCCCGTCCCGGACTCGTCCAGGGCGGGGTTTTTGTTGGGAGGGTTGGGAGCGGGGCCGGGGGGGGCTGTGCTCCTGGAGCGGCTACTGGCAGGACTCGCAGGTGCCGCCATTGCGCATGGCCTCAATCGAGCATGCGAGTCTTTCGGCTTCCGTCACTTCCTTGGCAGGGCGGCGGTCCCGATTGGCGCTATCGATGGCGCTCTTGTTGAGGGTGCGCAGATAGTAGGTGGTTTTCAGGCCGCGCTCCCAAGCTTCGCGGTACATGAAGCTGGCGGCGCGGGCGTCGGCGTCAGCGAGCCACAGGTTGGTGCTTTGCGCTTGATCGATCCATTTCTGGCGAACGGCCGCACATTGAAGGATCCACGTGGGCTCGATCTCGAAGGCCGTCTTGTAGAGACGCTTCAGTTCGGAAGGAATGCGATCGATGAGCTGGATGGAACCGTCGAAGTACTTGAGGTCCTCGAGCATTTCGGCGTCCCAGATCCCGAGGTTCTGGAGGTCGCGCAGGAGGATGTCGTTGGTGCGGACGAATTCCCCGGAGAGGTTGGATTTGGTGTGGATGTGTTTGTAGCTGGGCTCCACGCAGGGGGTGCAGCCCATGATGTTGGAGATGGTCGCCGTGGGGGCGATGGCGAGGCAGTTGGAGTTGCGCATGCCATTGCGAGCGATCAAGGCGCGCAGTTCATCCCAAGGAAGGCGCTGATTGCGGTCGGTCAGGACGGGCACCCCGCGCTCCTTTTCGAGCAGTTCCAAGGTGTCCAAGGGCAGGAGGCCCCGATCCCACTTCGAGCCTGGGTAGGTCTGGTAGGTGCCACGCTCCGCCGCAAGGTTGGCGGAGGCCGTGTAAGCGTAATAAGCGATCGCCTCGAGGACTTCGTCGTTGAAATCGACAGCTTCGGGGGTGTCGAAGGGGATGCGTTTGAGGTACATCGCGTCCTGGAGTCCCATGACACCGAGGCCGACGGGCCGATGGCGGCTGTTGGCGCGCCACGCGGCTTCCACCGGGTAGAAGTTGATGTCGATGACGTTATCGAGCATCCGCATCAGCAGATCCACCGTGCTTTTGAGCTTGGGATGGTCCAAGGCTCCGTCCGGAGTGAGGTGGCTGGCAATGTTGACGGACGCCAGGTTGCACACCGCGACCTCGTCGGTGGAGGTGTTGAGGGTGATTTCCGTGCAGAGGTTGGAGTTGTGGATGACTCCGACGTGATCTTGGGGAGAGCGGACGTTGCAGGGATCCTTGAAAGTGAGCCAGGGGTGGCCCGTTTCGAACAAGGTTTCCAGCATGCGTTTCCACAGGGCGAGCACGCGGACTTTGCGGCCGTAAATGCGGCCTTCCTCGGCCATTTGCTCGTACTCGGTGTAGCGCCGCTCGAACGCGGAGCCGTGGAGTTCGGGCAGATCGGGCACTTCATTGGTGCGGAACAAGGTCCAAGTGGCCTCCTTCGGGAGACGTCCCTCGGAAATGTCCTTGAGGCGTTTCATGAACAGGTCCGGAATCCACTGGGCGGTGTTCATGTTGTGGGTGCGCCGCCGGTCGTCTCCGGTTTCTTTGCGCAGGTCCAGGAAGTCCTCGATGTCCGCGTGCCAGAGTTCGAGATAGCTGCAGAGGGCGCCCGGGCGTTTGCCGCCCTGATTCACAGCGATGGCGATGTCGTTGGAGACCTTGAGGAAAGGGACCACGCCGCTGGACTCGCCGTTGGTGCCATGAATGTGGGCTCCCGAACCGCGCACTGCGGTCCACGAACATCCCAGGCCGCCTGCCCACTTCGAGAGGTGGGCGAAACGGTTCCATGTTTCGGTGATTTCTTCGATGGAATCGCCGCAATAGAGCAGATAGCAGCTGGAGAGCTGGGATTTGCGGGTGCCGGAGTTAAAGAGGGTGGGGGTGGAGGAACAGGCCCGGCGCGTTTTGTAGAGCGAGTAAAAATCAATCGCGCTGCCTTCCTTGTCGGGTTCGAGCAGAGCGAGGCCCATGGCGACGCGCATCCAGAAAAGTTGCGGCGCTTCGATGCGCACCTTTTTGCCCGTGGTGGTATCGCGGGAGTTGATGAGGTAGCGGTCGTACAGCGTCTGGATTCCGAGGAAATCAAACTGGAGATCGGCAAAGGGATCCAAGGCGTCGGCCAGCTTACGGAGATCCATTTCCTCCAAACGGGGGTCGAGCCTCTGGAGAGCGACGCCCTTCGGGATGTAGGCGAGGAAGGCCTTGCGGTGTGCTTCCTTGAGGGCCTGCGGGCCGTCGCTGATTTTCCAGGGGAGCGTCTCCTCGTAGATATAGGTGAGGAGGATGCGTCCGGCGACAAAGCGGGAGTCGGCGTCGACTTCGAGCAGGCCTTTGGCGTTGAGGATGATGGTGTCGCGTCGTTCCTCAGGCGAGAGCGACATCGAGGTGGAGCGGAGGAGCCGGCTTACCAGTTCGCTCTCGGTGAGCGTGAGCTCCAGACCGATCCGGGCGAAGGAAACCCGGGCGCGGATGTCCTGGAGCTGTTCGCGAGTGGCCAGTTCCAGCTGCTCACTTTCGCCGGGATGCGCTTGTTGGTGGGCCAGTTCGCGTTGGGCGGCGCGGCGAGCCCGGTATTTCCCGTAGGCGAGCGCGACGCGACTGTGGCCGAGCTCGAGCAGGATCTCCTCCACCATGTCCTGGATTTGCTCGATGTGCACAAAAAGTGGGCGTTCTTTGCGGACCCGAAATTCGATTTCGGCCCGGATTTGTCTCCCGATCGCTTCGTCCGCCTGAGCTGCCGCACACGCTGCAGAGACCGCCCGCTCAATTTTGTGCCCCAACCAAGGAACAATATGCGGTTTTTGCTGCAGGGATTGCGGTGTGTCTCGGCGGATGACCCGAGGGAACTCTGCTGATTCGGGCGGCAGGACGTTGGCGGGTGGGTCGGCGTGGAGCGTAAATGGAGAAGAGGACATGCAGTCGGGGCGGTGTTGAAAAAAGGGCAAAGTAAAACGGGAAAGGGGAGAACGCGCCGTGAGGCAGGTTCACAGAGACAGCGCAAAATTCTCCGGGGCATGGTCCCCGGAGAAGCGCGCAAAGCGAGTCGACTAGATCAGGTCGTCTTCGCTGGAATTTTTGACGCTCCCGCTGGTCTGATACTCCGTGACGCGGGTCTCGAAGAAGTTCTTCTCTTTCTTGAGGAAAATGACCTCATCCAGCCAGGAGAAGGGATTCGAGCGGACTTTCGAGAGGGGCGGCAGGCTCAGTCCCGCCAACCGGCGGTCTGCATTAAAATCAACGTAGTCCAGAAACTCCTGCTGGCGCATGCCGACGATGTCCTCGGGCAAACAGTCACGGACGAACTCTTTTTCGAGTGCCACCCCTTCGCGCATGAAATCGACCAGTTCCTCGCGGAACTGGGGGGTCCAAAGATCGGGGTTTTCCTCGATGAGCTGCGTCAGGATGTAGCGTCCCAGCGCGATGTGGTTGGATTCGTCGCGGAGGGTGTACTGGAACATCTGGCCGATGCCCGTCATTTTGTTTTGACGGTGGAGGGAGAGCACCATGGCAAAGAGTGCATAAAATTGGGTCCCCTCCATCACCTGGGTGATGCCGAAGATGGCCTTTGCAAACCGCTGTTTGTTCGCGGTTTGAGTCAGATCAATTCCCATCTTGAGCTGCGGCATCTGACGGGTGATGAACTCGTTTTTGCGGCGGATCGAGGGGATGTCGTTGAACTTGGCCGTCACTTCGTCGAGGTCGATGTTTAAGCTCCCGATGATGTGCAGGAGGGAGTCCATGTGGATGGATTCCTCGGCGATGTGCCGCAGCGACGCGTGCTTGAGTTCCGCAGCAGTGAGGTTGTCTTCGATGACGTGGAGCACGGAGTCTCCGACGATGCCTTCGGCAGAGGAGAAGTAACCCACGCCCATTTCGATGATCCAGCGTTCCTTGGCGGAGAGGGCGCCGGTGTTCCACTGTTGGGCGTCCTTGGACATATCAATCACGTCCGGCTCCCAGTGGTTGGCCTTCATCTGCTTATAAATGCGGTAGGCCTCGTGGTATTTGATCGGGAGCACGTTGAGCTCGGCGGAACGGTGGCCGTTGATGACTTTTTTCCCGGCGAGACGCTCGCGCGCCTTGGTTTTGTCCAAACGGAACGTTTTGTTCCGGAATTGGTAAACGACCACGTCCCCCTCTTCCCGGGCGGAAGCATCGCCGTCGAGGGATTGAAAGTTGAGGGGGTCCATCCCGAGATCAGTTTCGGGTGCGGTGAGTAGTTCGGAGCTCATGGATTGGCGGAAACGTTGGAAGTGGGCTGCTGCGGTAAACGTCGGAATTGAATGGTGGTGTGGACCGGACTCGGGAGCGGTTGAAGGACGGATGAGGGGCGTTCAAGGGACCAAAAACACGGCAACACGGGACGGGAGAGGCGTTTTGAGCGTCCCCCGGCCTGTGGTGCA